>JAFLCT010000147.1 GCA_017302335.1 Caulobacterales bacterium
GGCGGCGCCCGCCCCGTCGAACAGGTCGCCGAAGGTCACCCGTCCGTCGGAATCGACCGGCTGGGCCTTCAGCGTCACCGGTCCGCTGAGCGCGGGCGTCGCGGCCAGGATCGCCGTGACGGCGGCGGCCACGGCGGTCAGCCAGCGGGCGCGGCGGCTGACCAGCGGCGGCGGGTTCAGGGGAAACAGAATGCTCATCAGCTCTTCACCTGGGCGGCGACGGACAGCATATCGTCGGCGGTGGAGATGACCTTGGAGTTCATCTCATAGGCCCGCTGGGCCACGATCAGGGCGCTGATCTCGGACACCGCGTCGACGTTCGAGGATTCGGTATAGCCTTGCAGGATCTGGCCGAAACCGGCCGCGCCGGGCGTGCCGACGGTGGCCGGACCCGAGGCGGCGGTTTCCATCAGCAGGTTGTCGCCGACGGCTTCCAGGCCCGCCTCGTTGAAGAAGGTCGCCAGCTCCAACTGACCGACAACCGACGGCTCGGTCGAACCCTGGGTGATGACCTGCACCTGGCCCGACTTGGAGATCGACACATCGACCGCATCCTGCGGAATGGTGATGGCCGGATTGACCGCATAGCCGTCGTCGGTGACCAGTTGACCCTCGCCGTTGACGGCGAAATTGCCCGCGCGGGTGAAGGCCGTCTCGCCCGAGGGCAGATTGACCTGGAAATAGCCCCGGCCGTCGATGGCCACGTCGTAGCGGTTGCCGGTCTGGCTGGGCGTGCCCTGTTCGGTGATGCGGTACACGCTGCCCGCCTTCACGCCCGCGCCGATCTGGATGCCGGTCGGCACCACCGTGCCCTGGGCGGACGACTGAGCGCCCATGCGTTCGACGTTCTGGTACAGCAGGTCCTGGAACTCGGCTCGCTGGCGCTTGAAGCCGACCGTGTTCATGTTGGCGATGTTGTTGGAGATGACCTCCACGTTCAACTGCTGGGCGGCCATGCCCGAGGCGGCGGTTCTCAAGGCGCGCATACCGGGGTCTCCTTAGGAAGCCCGACCCAGGCGCTCGACGGCGCGCCGGGACAGGTCGTTGGTGTTCTCGATCATCCGCGTGATGCGTTCATAGGCGCGGCTGATCTCGATCAGATTGGTGATTTCCAGGATCGGATTGACGTTGGAGCTTTCCAGCATCCCCTGGCGGACGCGGGCGTCGGTCGCGTCCATGGCCGCGGCGTTGGAGGCGTTGCGGTACAGGCCGTCTCCGCCCTTCGACAGGGCGGCCAGGGCGTCGAAGCGAACCAGTTTCAACTGGCCGACCGGCTGGCCGTTCTGGCTGATCGTTCCGTCGGCGGCCACGGCGGGCTGGCCCTGGGCCGGGTCCAGAACGATCTCGCCGCCCTGGCCCTGGACGCGATGACCGGCCTCGGTGACCAGGCGGCCCTCGGGGTCCAGGACGAAGGCGCCGTCGCGGGTATAGGCCGGTCCCTGGTCGGTCTCGATCTCGAAGAAGACCCCCTCGCCCTCGATGCCGAAGTCCAGCGGGCGGCCGGTCTGGTTCAGGGGACCCTGGCCATAGTCGCGGCCCACGCCGTTATCCAGCACGAAGCTGACGCCCGGACGCACCGCGTCGTTGCGGGCGCGTTCGCCCACTTCGGTCCCCAGCAGCAACTGCTCGACCTTGAAGCCGGTGGTGTCCGCATTGGCGATGTTGTTGGCCACGATGTCGAGTTCGCGGCGCAGCGTCATCTGGCGGGACAGTCCGATGTAGGCGGCGTTTTCCACGGGGCGGGCGACTCCTTCGCCTCGTCCCTCGCAACCCCCGTGCCAACAGGGTTAACGTAGGCTCCGCCTGGATTTCCGCCGAATTCAGGGTCCCGGCGCCCGGCAGGATTTGCCGTTCCTAAACGTCCCGTTAACCAAAACCGCCCCATCTGGAGTCTGGGTTTCCTCGGGGCGTGGCGCGCGTATGCTGAAGCTGGGCAAGAAGAAGGACAAAGGCGCCGCCGCGGACGCCCAGGTCCCCGCCGTCGTCGAGGGCGAGGCCGGCGCCGAGGGCGACGCGCCCAAGAAGAAGAAACTCCCGCTGCTGTTCATCATCGCCCCGATCGCCCTGCTGGTGTTGGGCGGCGGCGGCGGCGCGGCCTTCTTCCTGATGCAGCCGAAGGCGGATGCGGCCGCAGGCGCCGACGCTCACGGCGCCGAGAAGAAGGGCGGCGGTCACGGCAAGAAGGACGAAAAGAAGGGCGGCGGCGGCCACGGCGGCGGCGGCGGCGAGGGCGAGGCCGACCCGTCGCTGGGCAAGATCAGCGAAGGTCCCGACGGCGTCACCTTCTACACCCTGCCCGACATGACGGCGAATGTGCAGGCCGCCGACGGCCGCCCGACCTTCGTCAAGCTGAAGCTGACCCTCGAAATGCAGGACGCGGCGGTCGCCGAACACCTCCAGACCGAGGCCCCCCGGATGCGGGATATGTTCCAGGGATTCCTGCGCGAACTGCGCCCCGAAGAGATGCAAGGCTCGGCCGCCACCTTCCAGTTGAAGGCCGAGTTGCTGCGCCGGGTCAATCTGATCGCCGCGCCGGGCAAGGTCGACGCCGTTCTGATCGAAGAAATGCTGGTGCAATAGGCCGATGACCGACGCGGCCCTGGACGACGAGCCTGACGCCGGTTTCGGCGAGGAAGAGGCGCGCGCCTCGGGCCTGTCCGAGCGCGTCCTGAATCAGGATGAGATCGACAGCCTTCTCGGCTTCGACCTGGGCGACGGCGACGACAGCGAACGCACCGGCATCCGGGCCATCATCAACTCGGCCCTGGTCAGCTACGAACGCCTGCCGATGCTGGAGATCGTCTTTGACCGCCTGGTGCGGCTGATGACGACCTCCTTGCGCAACTTCACCTCCGACAACGTCGAGGTGAGTCTGGACAACATCAGCTCCATACGCTTCGGCGACTATCTGAACTCCATCCCCCTGCCCGCCATCCTGGCCGTGTTCCGCGCCGAGGAGTTGGACAACTACGGCCTGCTGACGGTCGATTCCAACCTGATCTACTCCATCGTCGACGTGCTGCTGGGCGGTCGCCGGGGCACGGCGGCGTTGCGCATCGAGGGCCGCCCCTACACCACGATCGAGCGCGTGCTGGTCCAGCGGATGGTCGAGGTGGTGCTGCAAGACGCCTCGGCGGCGTTCGAGCCGCTGACCCCGGTCAACTTCAACCTGGACCGGCTGGAGACCAACCCCCGTTTCGCCGCCATCGCACGGCCGGCCAACGCCGCCATCTTGGTCAAGCTGCGCATCGACATGGAAGACCGGGGCGGGCGCATCGAGCTGTTGCTGCCCTACGCCACGCTGGAACCCATCCGCAAGATGCTGTTGCAGCAGTTCATGGGCGAGAAATTCGGCCGCGACAACATCTGGGAAGGCCACCTGGCCACCGAACTCTGGACCACGGACACCGAGATCCGCGCCGTCCTGGACGAGCAGCAGGTGCCCCTGTCCAAGGTGCTGGACTTGAAGGTCGGCGACACCCTGATGCTGAACGCCACGCCGGATTCCGACATTTCGGTGAAGGCCGGCTCCATTCCGCTGACCACCGGCAAGATGGGCCGCAAGGGCCAGCACATCGCCGTGCGCGTCGAGGGACCGATCAGCCCCGAGGCGGCCGGCTCCATCACCAAGGGGAGGAACGGATGATCGGCGTGATCATGGACGCCCTGCTGATGCTGCTTCTGGCCTGCGCCCTGGCCTATGGGGTGCGGTTGGACAAGAAGCTGAAATCCCTGCGCGACGGCCAGTTGGCGTTCGCCGGAGCGGTCAACGAGCTGAACATGGCGGCCTCGCGCGCCGAAGCGGCCCTGGCCTCGTTGCGCGCCTCGGGTCAGGAGACGGACCTGCTGCACGACCGCATCGTCAAGGCGCGCGCCGTCAAGGCCGAGCTGGAGGCCCTGATCGCCCGAACCGGTCGCGACATCGACGCTCCGCCCCCCGCCAAGCCGAGCGCGGCGATCGAACCGGTCCGACCGCAGCCTCAGGCCCAGCCGGTCTCCGGCGGCCTGCTCTCGCCCGAGCAGGTCGAGCGGTTCACCCCGGTGCTCCAGGCCCTGGCCGCTAACCAATCCGCGAAGCAAAGCCTCAACCGCGCCCGGCGCAGTCTGGATGACGACCTGTTCGCCGCCTGATCCACGCCAGCCCCCCGATGTCTGAGATCGAATAACCCATGGCCCGCATCCCCCGCATCCTGCCGCTCGTCGCCATCGCCATCGGAGGCGTGGTGATGGTGCGCGCCGTCGGGATCGCCCCCGGCCTGTTCGAGGGCGCCCGCGCCTGGGCCGAAGAGGCCGCGCCC
>JAFLCT010000148.1 GCA_017302335.1 Caulobacterales bacterium
GAGCCGGGGGCTGCTGTGGGCCGCCACGGCGGGGGTGGCCGCCGCGACGCCGCCGGGCGATCCGTTGCGAGACAAGGCGGAACTGCTGAAGATCGACCTGGCCGACGGTCGGCTGTTGGCCCGTTATCGGGCGCCGGACGCGCCGCGCCGCAATTTCGGCGACGTGGCCGTGGGACCGGATGGTGCCGTCTATGTGTCGGATTCGAACGCCGGCGATGTCTGGCGGCTGGCGGTCGGCGACGAGACGCTTCAGCAGCTTGTACCGATGGGCGTCTTCGGCTCGCCGCAAGGCATGGCGGTCAGCGCCGATGGCGAGGCGTTGATCCTGGCCGACTACGGCTCGGGCCTGTACCGCGTGGCGCTGACGGACGGACGGGTCACGCCGATGCCTTCGCCATCGGACGCCACGCTGATCGGGATCGACACCGTGTTGCGGCGTGAAAACGACCTGATCGTCGTTCAGAACGGAACCGCGCCGATGCGGGTGCTGGCGCTGAGCCTGTCGCCGGACCAGACCGAGGTCGCGGCCGTCAGGACCCTGGCGGCCAATCTGGAGATGATGACCGATCCGGCGGGCGGGTCGATCGACGGGTCATCCCTGGTGTTCGTCGCGATCAGCCAACTGGGCGCCTTCGGCGAGGACGGCGCGTTGAGGGGACCCGCGCCCATCGCCGTGATCGCACGCCTGACGCTGGACTGACGGCGAACTGGACCCGCTTGATGGGTCCCTTTCGGCGCGGGTCTGCTATGAAATGGCGGTCGCGACGGCGCGCCCTTCGTCTTTGGGCGCGGGACCGGTCCCCTGACAAAGCCCGAGGGATCGTCATCGTACGTGCGTAGATTCAATGCGGGACATGGATAGGGATGCATCATGGATGACCTGGACCAGTGGCTGGCGCGCGAACGGCTGGATGAGCCGTCGCTAGACAGGTTGGAGCACGACGTGTGGGGCAGGGTTCGCGACTTGCGGACCGCACAGGCGCAGAGCCGACTTCGCGTGGTCGCCGTCGTGGTGGCCTTGAGCGTCGGCGTCGCCAATGGCGGCCTGGGCGCCAGCCTGGCGCACACCTCGGCGTCGGAGATGTCGGTCTTCGGCGTCTCGTCCCTGTCGCCTCTGGTCCGACTGGAGGTCGATTGATGTCGGCGGGCTGGAAATCCATCGCGCTGACGGCGGCGCTGGCCGCCCTGGCCGGAAGCATTGGCGCCTGGGGCGGCGCGGCGTGGGTGTTGAAGCGCGATGCGCGTCCGTCGCTGCACGAGATCGTGCATGAAGACCTGAATCTGAATGCCGACCAGTTGGCGCGCATCCAGGTCCAGGAAACCGATTTCGCGACACGCCGGGTCGCGCTGGAGCAAGAGGTCCAGGCCGCCAATCGGGAACTGGCGCGGGCGATCGCCGCCAGCAATGGCGACAGCCGGGTCGTGCAGCCCGCCGTCGATCATTTCCACGACGTCATGGGCGAGCTGCAACAGGCCACCATCGCGCATATCTTCCAGATGCGGGCGGTGATGACGCCGATCCAGGCGGAACGCTTCGACAGAAGCGTGGTCGAGGCGCTGACGGCCGAAGGCGCCTAGGTCGGCATGAAGGAAGCTGACGACCTTCCGGCCCGTGCCGCGGGCGGTGACGCCGAGGCGTTCGGGCGGTTGATGCAGGCGACCAAATCCAACCTCTATCGTTTCGTGCGTCGATATGTGGGCGACGCCGAAGAAAGCTATGACCTGCTTCAGGAGACCTATGCCGCGGCCTGGCTGGCGATCCGGCGGTATGATCCCGAACGGTCCTTCGAGACGTGGCTGCGCGCCATCGCGATCAACAAATGCAGGGATTGGAGCCGCCGTCGCCGCGTTCGGCGTTGGCTGCTGGGCGCGGTCGATCTGGACGCGCCGCAAGCGATGGCGGCGGTCGATCCGACGCAGGACGCCTATGAGGACCTGGTGGCGGCCCAGACCCTGTCGCGCCTGGACCGTGCGATCACGGACCTGCCGCCCCAACTCAAGGAGCCGTTGCTGCTGACCACGATCGAGGCGCGGAGCCACGCCGAGGCGGCCGCCATGCTGGGCGTTACGGTAAAGGCGATCGAGACGCGGGTCGCGCGTGCGCGGCGCAGGCTGGCCCAGGTGCTGGACCCCGGCGGCGCGCAGAGTTAACGCAACGGAAGGCGAGCGAGGCGGCGGCCTTGCATCGGACTGCGTCAGCCTGTCGCGAGGGAGTGATCTCAGGCGAGCGTATTAACAGGCAGGTGCGTCGCCCGCCGCGGCGCGATTCCAAGGAGCCAGGTATGAAGTTTGACCGTCGAGCCGTTTTGCGCGGCGCCGCCGCGGGAGGCGGCGTCCTGGCTCTGCAAGGCATGATGCCTGCCTGGGCCAGAACCGGCTCTGCGGGCGTGCGACCGAACCAGCCGACGCTGACGGGACCGAACATCGACCTGACGGTGGCGCGGACGCCGTTCACGGTGGGAGGGCGAACCGGGACGGCGACCACCGTCAACGGAACGCTTCCCGCGCCGTTGTTGCGTCTGCGCGAAGGCCAGAACGTGCGCATCGCCGTGCACAACCAGCTCGACGAGGACACCTCGATCCACTGGCACGGGCTTCTGCTGCCGTTCCAGATGGACGGCGTGCCGGGGGTCAGCTTTCCCGGCATCCGGCCGAACGAGACCTTCGTCTATGAGTTTCCGATCATCCAGTCGGGGACCTATTGGTACCACAGCCACTCCGGCCTTCAGGAAGCGATCGGCCATTTCGGTCCGCTGATCATCGATCCGGTCGATGCGGATCCGACGGCCTATGACCGGGAGCACGTGGTGATGCTGTCGGACTGGAACTTCACCCACCCGCACGTGCTGCTGGAGAAGCTGAAGAAAAGCCCCGGCTATTTCAATCGCCAGCGGACCACCCTGGCGGGCCTGATCGACGGTTCGGACCAGTTGAGCCTGGCCGAACGACGGATGTGGGGCCGTATGCGGATGGACCCGCGCGACATCCTGGACGTCACCGGTTCGGCCTACACCTATCTGATCAACGGCCATGGTCCCGAAGAGAACTGGACGGGTCTGTTCCGACCCGGCGAGCGGGTTCGGCTGCGGTTCATCAACGCCTCGGCCATGTCCATCCTCAACGTCCGCATCCCGGGCCTGGCGATGACGGTGGTCCAGGCCGACGGCGAGAACGTGCGGCCGGTCGAGACGGACGAGCTGCAAATCTCCATCGCCGAGACCTATGACGTCATCGTCCAGCCGACCGAGGATCGGGCCTACACCATCGTGTCGGAAGCGATCGACCGGTCAGGCATGGGCCGCGCCACCCTGGCGCCGCGCCTGGGCATGACGGCCGAGGTTCCGCCGCTGCGCCAGGTTCCGAACCTGACCATGCGCGACATGGGCATGGGCGGCATGGGCGACATGAGCGGTATGGATCACGGCGACATGGCCGACATGGATCACGGCTCCATGGGCGGCATGAATATGCGCGATCCCGACAACGCCCCGCCCGGCATGGCGGTCGGCGTCGGGGTGGACATGGTCAATATGGCGCCGGTCAACCGGTTGGGCGAACGGCCGACAGGTCTGGAAGATGTCGACCACCGGGTGCTCGTCTATACCGACCTGGCGTCGCTGGAGCCGAACAAGGACCAGCGCGCGCCCTCCCGCGCCCTGGAGATCCACCTGACCGGCAATATGGAGCGGTTCATGTGGGGCTTCGACGGCCGCAAATTCAGCGAACTGGTCGAACCGATCCGCTTCGAGCGCGATGAGCGGGTGCGCGTCACCCTGGTGAACGACACCATGATGTCCCACCCCATCCATCTGCACGGGCATTTCTTCGAACTGGTGACGGGTGGTCCCGCCGGGCATCAACCCCTGAAACACACCGTCAACGTCGCGCCGGGATCGAAGGTGAGCTTCGACCTGACCGCCGATGCGCCCGGCGACTGGGCCTTCCACTGTCATATGCTGATGCATATGCACACGGGGATGTTCAACGTCGTCACGGTGCGCCCCCTGGATGGAGCCGCCTCATGATCAAGACCGCCGCCGTCCTGTTTCCTTTGATGGTCATGGCCGCCCCCGCCGCCGCCCAGTCGCACGCCGGTCACGCCCCTACGGCCCAGGTTCGACCGACGCCGCCGCCGCCGACCGGCTGCGTGCG
>JAFLCT010000149.1 GCA_017302335.1 Caulobacterales bacterium
ACCGGCGTGCCGGTGACGCAAACGCCGCGCGGCCCTTGGGGCTGAGACCCGACGCGGTCTAGGCTGCGTTCATGGACACGCTTGCCGAACGCTGGACCCGACTGGAGCCGCACATGACCCTGGTCGGGCCGGACGACGACCGGTCACGGCCGACCGTCATTCTGTTCCACGGCTGCGGCGGACTGAGAGATCATCTGCCGCGTTACGCCGCCGCGGCCAAGGCCGCGGGCTGGCGCGCGTGCATCCTTGATTCCTATGAACCGCGAGGGCTGAGCCGCTCGGCGGCCATGGCCTTCGTCTGCACCGGCCTGATCCTGCGCGGCGGCGAACGGTCGGGCGACGTGCTGGCGGCGATTCACGGCCTGTCGCAGCGGCCCGACGTGGATGCGTCATGCCTGGCCCTGGCGGGCTGGAGCCACGGCGGTTGGTCGATCATGGAGGCGATGAGCCTGGACCCGAGAGCGCCGGGCGCGGCGGGCTTGCGCGACGCCGGGACCTGCGACCTGTCCGGGGTTAGGGCGGTCTGGCTGGCCTACGCCTATGTCGGCTTCGCGGCGGTCAACCGGATGCGGCCGTGGCGGCATTGTCCCAAGGTCCTGGCCGTCATCGCGCGGCGCGACCACCTGACCACGGTCAGGAACGCCGAGCAGGTCAACGCCATGATCCGAAACTGCGGCGCCGAGGTCGAGACCTGGATCGCCGAGGGCACCCACAGTTTCGACGAACCGATGAACGCCCCGCCCATGCGTTATGACGACGCCCTGGCCGATGAAGCCCTGAGACGGTTCGCGGCCCTGCTGGAAGACGTCGCCTAGACCGTCTTGGCCGCCGTGGAGGTTCAGACGGTCTCGATCCGCACCGGGGCGCGGATGGAGTTGGCGATGAAGCAGTCGTCATGGCTGCGGTGGTGCAGGGCGGCGACCTCGTCGGGCGTCGGCGTGCGTTCGCCCGACCAGACGATGCGCGGACGCAGGGTCACGGCGGTGATCGCCGTCTTGCCGCGCTCGTCGCGGCCCAGGGCGCCCTCGGCCTGGTCGACATAGGAATCGACCGTGAACCCGTCCTTGGCGGCATGGGCCAGGAAGAACATCATGTGGCAGGCCGAGACGGCGGCCACCAGGGCCTCCTCGGGGTCGACGGCGGCCGGATCGCTCAACGGCGGCGGTATGCTGGACGGATCGGAAGAGGCGCGCACCACGGCGCCCCCGTCGAAGCGCCAGTCGTGCGCCCGGCTGTAGCGGCGGTCGGTGAAGACCTGATCGCCGCGTCTCCATTCGATCGTGGCCGTATGAACGGACATCAGGCCCCCCAGAAGCCGACGATGCGCTTGGTTTCCTCGACCACCGGATCGGCGATGGCGGCGGCGCGTTCGGCGCCGTCCTTCAGCACGCGGTCGATCTCGTCCGGGGCGGCCATCAGGCGGCGCATCTCGGCGGTGATCGGGGCCAGGCTCTCGACCGCCAGCTCGGCCAGTTTCGGCTTGAAGGCGCCAAAGCCCTGACCGGCGAACTGGGCCAGCACCTGTTCGCGGCTCAGATCGGCCAGGGCCGCATAGATGGCGACCAGATTCTTGGCCTCGGGGCGGGCGTCCAGGGCGTCCAAAGTCTCGGGCAGGGGTTCGGGATCGGTCCTGGCCTTCTTGACCTTGGCGGCGATGGCGTCGGCGTCGTCCATCAGATTGATGCGCGACTGGTCCGACGGGTCGGACTTGGACATCTTGGCCGAGCCGTCGCGCAGCGACATGACGCGCGGCGCCGGTCCCTGGATCAGCGGTTCGGGCTGGGGGAAGAAGCCGGGAACGCCGAAGTCGGTGTTGAATTTGGCGGCGATGTCGCGGGTCAGCTCCAGATGTTGTTTCTGGTCCTCGCCGGTCGGCACCTCGGTGGCCTTATAGACCAGGATGTCGGCCGCTTGGAGCACCGGGTATGTGTAGAGACCGACGGACGAGCGCTCCTTGTGCTTGCCCGACTTCTCCTTGAACTGGGTCATGCGGTCCAGCCAGCCCAGGCGGGCGACGCAGTTGAAGATCCACGCCAGTTCGGCGTGGGCGCGCACGGCCGACTGCGGAAAGATGACCGACCGCGCCGGGTCCAGGCCCGAGGCCAGATAGGCGGCGGCGATCTCGCGCGTCTGGGCGGTCAGGACGGCGGGGTCCTGCCAGACGGTGATCGCGTGCAGGTCGGCCACGAACAGGAAACAGGGCGCGCCCTGATCCTGGAGCGCCACGAACCGCTTCAGCGCGCCCAGATAGTTGCCCAGGTGCAGGGCGCCGGAGGCCTGAATGCCGGACAGGATGCGGCGGGGGCCGGTGTAGGTGATCTCTTCGGTCATCAATCCATGCTCACTGGGGCGCCGCCCGGCTCGCGCTTAAGAACAGCCCTGAGTTCGGAGACGCTGGTCGCGCGGAACAGCACGACGGCGAGGGCGTACACGACCATGCCCGCGCCGCAAACCAGCACGACGGCGATTTCCTTGGTCCAAAAGACGCGCGCCAGGGTCGGATAGGCGATCCCGCAGGCCAGAAGCAGCGCGCCCATGACCGAGCTGGCGGCCACGATGCGCGACAGGCGCGAAACGAAGGGCAGGGTCGGACGCCAGGCGTTCTCGCGCATCAGGGTCCCGGCCAACAGGGCGACATTGATCCAGGCCGACAGGCTGGTGGCGATCGCCAGGCCCAGCACGCCGTCGTGGCCCGTGCGGCTCAGGCCCAGGAACAGGGCGGTCCCGACCACCACGGTGACGCCCACGGCGACCACGGCGTAGATCATCGGCCGTCGCGTGTCCTGGCGGGCGAAGAAGGGCGGAGTCAGCACCTTGGCCAGGACGAAGGCCGGAACCCCCCAGGCGAACTGGCGCAAGACGTCGGCCGTGCGCGCCGCATCGGCCGAGGTGAAGGCCCCGCGCGTCACTGTGGCGTCGATGATGAAGAAGGGAATGACGAGCAGGGCCGTGGCCGCCGGCAGGGTGAAGGCCATGGCCAGAGCGATGCCGTCGTCCAGCGTCTTCTTGCCGCCCGCGTGATCCCCGGCGACGAAGGCGCGGGTCAGGCGCGGCACCAGGGCCAGGCCGATCGCCACCCCGACCAGGCCCAGCGGCAGTTGGTATAGGCGGTCGGCGTTGTACAGCACCGAACGCGCGCCCTCGTCCGAGCCGGTCAGAAGCTGACTGACCACCGAATTGATCTGCATGGCGCCGCCGGCCAGGGCGCCGGGCACGGCCAGGGCCAGGGCGTGCTTCACCGCCGGGGTCAGACGCGGGGGACCGATCTTCAGCCGCACGCCCAGGCGCCGCACGCCCCACCACAGCAGGGCGGCCTGCAACAGTCCCGAGACGGTGACAGCCGCACTGGTCGCCAGCAGCACGGTGTCCAGATCGATCCCCGGCATCAGGCTGGGGGCCAGAAGGGCGATCAGGGTGCAGACGTTCAGCAGCACGGGTGCGCCCGCAGACAGGGCGAATTTCCCGGCCGTGTTCAACACCCCCGACAATAGCGAGGCGACCGTCATGCACGCCAGATAGGGCATGGCGAGCTGGGTCGCCGTGACCGCCAGCTTCATCAGGGCGGGCTGGTCGCGATAGGCCGACAGAAGCCACGGCATGAGCCAGGGCGTCAGCACCTGCAACAGGATGCAGAAGGCCGCGACCACCGCCAGCATGAAGGACAGGGCTTCGGACGCCGTGACGGCCGCCGCCGCCTCGCCCTCGCGCTCGCGCACCCCGCCGTAGACGGGCACGAAAGCCTGGGCGAAGGCGCCCTCGGCGAACAGGCGGCGGAACAGGTTGGGCAGCATCAGGGCGGTGGTGAAGGCGTCCATCAGCGGTCCCTGTCCGAACCGCGCCGCCAGAACCATGTCGCGCGCGAAGCCCAGAAGGCGGCTGCCCAGGGTCAGGGTCGCCTGGACCAGGGTGTTGCGGGCGAGGCTCATGCAGGGGGACGCCGAAGAGGGGAGGTGATCTAGCCCTTAGCGCGCTTCCGGGCCGGACGAAACGGGCCGATGTCGGAGACGTCGCGCGTGCCGGCGCGGGCCGAGGCGACCGCGCGCGGCGGGGCGGGCCGGTCAAGCACGGCGGTCAGGGCGTCAT
>JAFLCT010000015.1 GCA_017302335.1 Caulobacterales bacterium
GCCGCCTCGGGCGGCCGTCCGCCCGCCGCGCCCGATTTTCGCCAGGGCGCCGCGGGGGCCTTGATCAACGCCGCCGCCCTGGCCGCCGCCGAACGCTCGCAGGAATTCTCGGCCTTCTATCTGCGGCTGGCGTTGGAGCTGAACCCGACGGACGAGGCGCGCTATCGCCTGGGTCAGGCCCTGGGTCGCGCCCGTCTGGGCGCCGCCGCGCGCAGCGAGCTGGAGCGCGTCTCGACCCGCGATCCCGGCCTCTATGCCGCCGCCCAGGTGCAACTGGGCTTGAGCCTGGATGAGGACGGCAAGCCGGACGAGGCGCTGGAGGCTTTCCGCCGCGCCGCCGCCGCCATCCCGAACGATGCCGTCGTTGCGCGGGTGTTGGCCGGTCAACTGAACCAGCAGGAACGATATGAAGACGCCCTGACGCTGCTCAACGGGCCTCTGCTGAACACCGCGGACCAGTCTTTCGACATCCATTTCCTGCGCGGGGCGGCCTATGAATCCCTGGGCCGTGTCGATGAGGCCGAGGCCGAACTGTGGGCCGCCTTGCAGAAGAAGCCCGACGATCCCTCGACGCTGAATTACCTGGGCTATCTCTGGATCGACAGCGGCAAACGGGTGGATCAGGGCGCCGAGATGGTGGCCAAGGCCTATTTCGCCCAGCCGGACAACGGCAATATCCAGGACTCGCTGGGCTGGGCGCAGTACCGGCAGGGCAAGTATGAGGACGCCGTTCTGACGCTGGAGGCGGCGGTGGACAAGCTGCCGGCCAATCCCGAGATCAACGACCACCTGGGCGACGCCTATTGGCAGGTCGGCCGTCGCCGCGAGGCCCAGTTTCAATGGGCGCGGGTCCTGACGCTGGACCCGAGCGACGAACAGGCCGAACGCGCCCGCCGCAAGCTGGACCAGGGGCTGGAGCCGGTCGGCGCCCAGCCCTGAGACCCGCCATGCCCCTGACCGTCCCAGAGCCTGATCGCTTGAGGAGGAACCGCTTCGCGTTTCCTCCGACGCCATGAACCAGGCTGTGGATCAGGCAGGAGCGAAATCCGAGCCGAGTTGGACGGCGTCCAGCTCAACCGTGTTCGGTCTGGCGCCCGCCAAGGTCAATCTGTTCCTGCACGTCGGGCCGCTGGACGCCCAAGGCTATCACCCATTGGCCAGCCTGGCCGTCTTCGCCGACGTGGGCGACGTGCTGGCCGTGGAACAGGCGGATCGGCTATCCCTGACCGTGACGGGACCGTTCGGGGGCGCGCTGGCGGGCGAGGGCGACAATCTGGTCCTGCGCGCCTTGCGGGCGCTGGGCCGGGCGGCGGGGATCGGCGAGCCGCCTCTGGCCGTGAGCCTGGACAAGCGGCTGCCGATCGCGGCGGGCCTGGGCGGCGGGTCGTCAGACGCCGGGGCGGCCATGAGGTTGGCGCGCGAGGTGTTGGGGCTGACGCTGGACGATGCGGCGCTCGCGGCCGTGGCGGCCGAAGTCGGGGCTGACGGGCCGATGTGCCTGTTGGCGCGTTCGGCCTGGGCCGAGGGCAGGGGAGAGCGGCTGACGCCCGAGCCGCGCCTGCCGCCGTTGCCCGCCGTCCTGGTCAATCCGGGCGTTCCGTCGCCGACGGGCGCCGTCTATCGCGCCTATGACGCCGGATCGGGGGCCACGCCCGATCGTCCGCCGACGCCCACGGACTGGTCGGTCGAAGCGGTGATCGACTGGCTGGCGCATCGACGCAACGACCTGCAAGCCCCGGCGATCCGTCTGCAACCGGTCATCGGCCAGGCGTTGGACGCGGCGGCGGCGGCGCCCGGCGTGGCCCTGGCGCGGATGTCGGGGTCGGGGGCCACGGTGTTCGGCCTGTGCCGCACGGAAGAAGACGCCAAGGCGACGGCCCAGGCCATGGCGGCGGCGCATCCTGGCTGGTGGGTGCGGTCCTGCGTGCTGAACGCGCTGAAATAAGCCGCCGGGTCTCGGTTGAATCCGGGGGCCGCGCGCCCTAGGGTCCGCCGTCATTTTTTCGCGCCCGCGAACGCCGGATTCCGCCTTGTCCCGACCGACTGAACCCCAGAAAACGCCCCTGTCGTTTCAGGACCTGATCCTGACCCTGCAACACTATTGGGGCAAGCAGGGCTGCGCGCTGCTGCAACCCTATGACATCGAGGTCGGGGCCGGGACCCTGCATCCGGCGACCGTGCTGCGCGCCCTGGGACCGCGCCCGTGGAAGGCCGCCTATGTCCAGCCCAGTCGCCGCCCCGGCGACGGCCGTTATGGCGAAAACCCCAACCGGCTGCAGCACTATTACCAATTCCAGGTCATTCTGAAGCCGAACCCGGACAACCTTCAGGACCTTTATCTCGGCTCGCTGGCCGCCATCGGCATCGATCCCAAGCTGCACGACATCCGCTTTGTCGAGGACGACTGGGAAAACCCCACCGTCGGCGCCTGGGGCCTGGGCTGGGAGGTCTGGTGCGACGGCATGGAGGTGACCCAGTTCACCTATTTCCAGGGCGTCGGCGGCATCGAGGTCGATGTGGTCTCGGGCGAACTGACCTATGGGCTGGAGCGTCTGGCCATGTACGTGCAGGGCGTCGACAACGTCTATGACCTGAAGTTCAACAACGACGGCCTGACCTATGGCGAGGTCTTCCTGGAGAACGAGCGCCAGCAGTCGGAAGCCAATTTCCACGGCTATGACGTCGACGGCCTGAAGCGACGGTTCGAGGACATGGTGGCCGAGGTGTCGCGCCTGCTGGCCATGAAGGGTCCGCAAGGGCAGGCGCTGGTCCTGCCGGCCTATGACCAGGTGCTGAAGGCCAGCCATCTGTTCAACCTGATGGACGCCCGCGGCGCCATCGCTGTGGCCGAGCGCCAGAGCTACATCGGCCGCATCCGCGATCTGTGTAAGGCCTGTGCGACAGAGTGGGTCGAGCAAGAGCGGGGACGTGCGTGATGACCCAGCTTCTGCTTGAAATCTTCTCCGAGGAAATCCCCGCCCGTATGCAGGCCGGGGCCGCGCGCGATCTGGAGCGGATGGCGTCCGAGCGGCTGAAGGCCGCCGGGCTGTCCTGGGACGCATTGACGACCTTCGCCGGGCCGCGCCGCCTGACCTTGGTGGTCGAAGGCCTGCCCGTCGCCACGCCCGACCGCGAGGAAGAGATCAAGGGACCCAAGGTCTCGGCGCCGGAACAGGCGCTGGAGGGGTTCCTGAGAAAGACCGGCCTGACCCGGGATCAACTGGTCGAACGCGACGGCGTGCTGTTCGCGGTGATCAGCCAGAAGGGCCGCGCCACCGCCGACATGATCCCAGCCATGGTCGATGAGATCGTGCGCGGCTTCCCCTGGCCCAAGTCGATGCGCTGGGGTTCCGGGTCGCTGCGCTGGGTGCGGCCGATCAAGCGGATCCTGTGCCTGTTCGACGACGCCATCGTGCCGTTCGCCATCGATGGGATCGAGAGCGGCGACGTGACCGAGGGGCATCGCTTCCTCGGCTCGGGCCAGCCGTTCGGCGTCGCGGATTTCGAGGACTACCGCAAGAAGTTGGAGCAGCACTACGTCCTGCTGGACCCGGCCGACCGACGTCTGCGGATTCTGGAGGGCGCACAGAGGGTCTGTTCCGATCGGGGTCTGGCCCTGGTCGACGACGACGGCCTGTTGGACGAGGTGTCGGGGTTGGCGGAATGGCCGACGCCGATCCTGGGCGACATGGACCCGCAGTTCCTGGACCTGCCGCCCGAGGTGGTGCGCCTGTCGATGAAGACGCACCAGAAATATTTCGCCGTGCGCGAGCCGGGCCGGGAAGGGCTGGCCCCGCATTTCGTCGTGGTGGCCAATGTCGAGGCGAGCGACGGCGGCAAGGCGCTGGCCGCGGGCAACAGCCGCGTCCTGTCGGCGCGCCTGAACGACGCCCGCTTCTTCTGGGATGAAGATCGCAAGGACGGCGCCCTGCTGAGCTGGCTGGAGAAGCTGGGCGGGGTCACCTTCCATGCCCGGCTGGGAACGATGTGGGACCGGGTCCAGCGCATCGAAGCCCTGGCCGGAGAGATCGCCCCCCTCGTCGACGCCGATCCCACGGCGGCGCGCCTGGCCGCCCGCTACGCCAAGGCGGACCTGGCGTCGAGCATGGTCGGCGAATTCCCCGAGCTTCAGGGGATCATGGGCGGCTACTATCTGCGCGAAGCGGGTGAAGACGCCGACATCGCCGACGCCGTGCGCGACCACTATCGTCCGCAGGGACCGGCCGACGCCGTGCCGACCGCGTCGCTGACGGTGGCCGTGTCGCTGGCCGACAAGCTGGATACGCTGGTCGGCTTCTTCGCCATCGACGAGAAGCCGACGGGGTCCAAGGACCCGTTCGCCCTGAGGCGCGCGGCGCTGGGGGTGATCCGGTTGGTGCTGGAGAATGGGGTGCGGCTCGGGTTGAGCGAAGCGTGTTTCAAATCGCTCAACTCAAGGTTCCGCTATACCCTCGACAAGAGTGGTGTGACCGACGGCGAACCGTATGTGAACATCTATTTCCAGGATGAGATCGTCGCGAGCATCCGTCTCGAATCCGAGAGCGAGCTTAAGCCGCAGGCCGAAGCCGTCTTTCATCGATACGTGGAGAAGGAAGCTGACGGCCTCCTCGCCTTCTTCGCCGACCGTCTGAAGGTCCTCCTCCGCGACCAAGGGAAGCGCCACGACCTCGTCGACGCCGTCTTCGCGCTGGGCGACGACGATCTGGTGCGCATCGTGCGCCGGGTCGAGGCGCTGGAGGCGTTTCTGGCCACCGATGACGGGGCCAATCTGCTGGCCGGCTACAAGCGGGCGTCGAACATCCTCAAGGCCGAGGAGAAGAAGGGACCCTTGCCCGAGGGCGCCGTCGCCACGGACCTGCCGAACCAACCCGCCGAGGAAGTCGCCCTGGCCGCGGCCGTCACGACCGCCGCGACCGCTGTGGACGCCGCGCTTCAGACCGAGGACTTCGCCGCCGCCATGTCGGCCCTGGCCCGCCTGCGCGCGCCCGTCGACGCCTTCTTCACCGCGGTGATGGTCAACTCCGACGCGCCCGCCGAACGCGACAACCGGCTGAAACTGCTGGGGCAGGTGCGCGCGGTCATGGGCCGGGTCGCGGACTTCGGCCTGATCGGGGGGTGATCGTCGTCCTTCTCGCGCAAGGGAAGACGGACGGTTAGGCCGCGTCGCCTTGTGAGTGCTAGCCTGACGCCCATGCCGAATCCCGGTCGCCGCCCATGATCAAATACATCGGCTCCAAGCGCGCCCTCTTGGACCCGATCCTGGCGGCCGTGCGCGGGGTGCTGCCCGACGGCGGGACCGTGTGCGACCTGTTCTCCGGCTCGGCGCGCGTCGGCCACGCCCTGAAAGGTCAGGGATTTCGCGTCTGGTCGAACGATCACAACGCCTACGCCCACGCCCTGGCGACCTGTTACGTCCAGGCCGATCGCGACCGCTGGGCCGCGCCCGCCGAACGCATCCTGGCCGAGCTGGCGGCCCTGGCGCCCCGGCCGGGATGGTTCACCCAGACCTTCTGCGCCGACGCCCGCTTCATCCACCCGGACAACGGCGCCCGCATCGACGCCATGCGCGACCGCATCGAGGCGCTGGACCTGGAGCCGGAGTTGAAGGCCGTGGTCCTGGTCGCCCTGATGGAGGCCGCCGACAGGGTCGATTCCACCGCCGGTCTGCAAATGGCCTATATGAAGACCTGGGCGCGGCGGGCGCTGAAACCCCTCGAACTGCGCCTGCCCGCGCTTCAGCCCGCCGCCGCCGCCGGACCCTGCGTCGCCACCCGCGCCGACGCGGTCGAGATCGCGGCCGAAGTCGAGGCCGATCTGGTCTATCTGGACCCGCCCTATAACCAGCATTCCTATCTGTCGAACTATCATGTCTGGGAAAGCCTGATCCTGTGGGATCGGCCCGAAACCTATGGCGTGGCCAACAAGCGCATCGACTGCCGCACGAGAAAGAGCGCCTTCAACAGCCGTCCCGGCATCGGCCCGGCCCTGGCGACGGTGATCGAGCGGTTGAAGGCGCCCAATCTGATCGTCTCGTTCAACGACGAAGGCTATCTGAGCCGCGACGACCTGACGGCCATGCTGGGCGCGCGCGGCCATGTGCGGGTGATCGAAATCGACCGGCCCCGCTATGTCGGCGCCCGCATCGGCATTCATAATCCCAAGGGTGAAAAGGTCGGGGCGGTCGGTCGTCTGCGCAACGTCGAATATCTGTTCGTCTGCACCCAGACCCCCGTAAGCCTGGCCGACGCGGCCTGACGGCGGCGTGGTGGAACGCGCGCCCGCCTGTCGTCGTTACGGTCGGATGGAAGAGCTGACCCTGTCCCCCCGCGCCCCGGCCCGTCCGGCCGGAAACGCCCGGCCTGAACCCGCCGCCTGGGCCTTGCCGCCGGTCGAACGGTTCAACGGCCGCGCCGCCAATGACGCCGAGGTCGAACCGGTGGTGCTGGACGACATCCCCCGTTGGGTCGTGGTGGTCGTCGGCGCGGTGTTCGCCGCGGCCCTGGGCGCCCTTCTGGGCGGGGCGTTGTCGGTCTGATCGACGCTTGACGCCGCATCGCTTACGGCTTCCCATCCCCTGACGGAGGAGCCGACCATGACGCGAACCCTGAAAGGCCTGCGTTGGGCGTTGTTCGGAGGCTATGTGCTGGTCGGCGCCCTGGCCCTGATGGCGGCCACGCCGATGGGGTTGAGCGCGCTGGGCCTGGGCGGGGCGAACGTCAGCTTCCTGCCCGCCACCCTTCTGGGCCTGCCGTGGAGCCTGCCCTTGTTCATTCTGAATGATGGAGCGGTGGCCAAGCTGGCGGCCTTGGGCATCTGTTACGGCCTGAATGTCGGCGTCGGCCTGATGCTGGCCAGAGGCGGAGACTAGGGGCGGAGATTAGGGGCGGGGACTAGGGCGCGGCCGGTCCCGCCGCCTTTCGACGGCGGGACCCTTTGTCGTCAGCGCAGGTCGTAAACGCCGGTGATGTCGATCCGCACCGTCAGCTCGCCCGCCGCGACCGGGGTCGAGGCGTCCATGCTCATGGCCTCGGCGCGGGCGTACATGACCGGCGGCCGCGGGCTGTAGCCGCCGCCCTCGGTCAGCGAGCGGATGCCGCCCAGATCGACGCCCAGGGCCTGGGCGTACAGGGCCGCCTTGGCTTGCAGGGCGCGCACGGCCAGTTGGCGCGCGCGGTTCTCGGCCGCGCTGGGGTCTTTCAGGCCGAAACCGATGCCGTCGATCTGATTGACCCCGGCGGCGACCACGGCGTCGGCCGTCGAACCGACCCTGGTCAGGTCGTCGATGACCACGGTGACGCGGTTGTTGGCCTGATAGCCGCGCAGGCGCGGCGGCTGGTTCTCGACATAGTCATACTGGGCCGACAGGTTCAGGCCCGAGGTCTGGACATTGCGGTCCTCGATCCCGGCGCGGCGCAAGGCGGCCATGACCTGGGTCATGCGCGCGGCGTTCTGGGCCATGGCCTCAGCGGCTGTCGCGGCCTCGGTGACCACGCCGAAGCTGATCGTCGCCATGTCCGGGGCGGCCTTGACCTCGCCATAGGCCGACAGGTTCAGCGCCGGGCGTTCGGTCACCGCCTGGATGGTCAGCGGCGCGCCGCCTTGCGGTTGGGTCTGGGCCAGGGCCGCGGGCGCGGCCGCGGCGGTCAGGGCGGCGCCCAGCATCAGGGCGGGCAGGGTGCGGGTCATGTCGAGAGTCTCCGTCTTCGATGGGGCCGGGCCAGGGTGGCGCGCGACCGTGGCCGGACCTTGGCCGTTGGCGTGTGAACCCAATGGCTGGGCGGGTTGGCAGGTTCCATTCAGCATGACGGCGAAACGGCGCCCTTTTCGCCCGAAGCCGCGCCTGCTAGGCGAGACGGCGTCATCGGGGGCGCGTAGCTCAATGGTTAGAGCCGACCGCTCATAACGGTCTGGTTGGGGGTTCGAGTCCCTCCGCGCCTACCGATGTCTAACGCCCCCAGAAACCGCCGCCGCCGCGCCAGCGGGCGTCGCCGGTCGGGCGGTCGGCGTCGATATAGCGGCCGTCGCGGTCGTACCAGCCATAGCCCTGCTGGAACCGGTCATAGCCTTCCAGGCTGTAGGCGTCGTCGTAATAGGGCTGGCCCAGGCTGCCTTCGTCCTGGTCCCACCAGTCGCGCGGATAGGGGCGATTCTGGCATTCCCAGCCGTTCTCGGATCGGCTGTCCCACGACGGAGCGTAGCGGTCGCGATACCGGGGGTTGAAGCGCGGGCGGCAGATGTTGTCGCGCGACCACACCCGGTTGCCGCTGGCCTCGATGACGGCGCGGTCCTCGGCGTAGATGACGTCGCGCACGCCCGCGAAGCTGTTGTCGCGGACCACCGCCCGGCCCGAGGCGGCGGCCACGCCCACCGTAGCGGCGCGGATGCGGCTGTCGGTCAGGCTCAGTTCGCCATTGTACAGCACCGCGCCCTTGTCGGCCTTGCAGATGCGGCTCTGGTCGATCGAGACCGAGGCCCCTTCCACCACCACGCCCTCGACATAGCCGCAGATCTTGGTGTTGGTGACCTCCAGACGCCCATAGTCGCGCGCGGCGCGGACCAGCAGGCCGATGGCGCGCGGGCCGAAATTCACCGGCTGTTCCGACCCGATCAGGGTCGTGGCCGACAGGGTCGAGACCGGCCCGGCGCCGGGCGTCAACTCGATGCCCGATTGCGAGCCGGTGACCGTCAGCTCATAGGCCGTCACCGTCGCGCCGTCGGCGACGATGGCCGGGGCCACGGTCTGGGCGTCGACGACGATGTTGCGGATGTCCAACAGGCCGCCGTCGACGTACAGGGCCGCCTCGTCGCCCGCGTGACGGAAGCCGACGCGGTTCATGACGATCTCGGCGCCATAGCCGACCATACAGGCGGCGTCGCCCGCGCGCGGCGAGGCGAAGACCATGTCGCGGATCTCGACGCGGACGCCCCGCGCCACCGTGATGCACGGCAGGCCGTCGGGCGCTTGCAACGTCGGGGTCGGGTTGCGGGTCCAGTCGCGCGGATCGAAGCCGCCTTCGCCGATGATGGTGATGGGCTTGTCGATGTTCAGCCAGCCGACACAGGCGCCGGCCCGTGCTCGGATGACCAGGGTGCCGCCCGGCCGCACGCGGCGCACGGCGTCCTCGACCGCGCCTGAGCCGGGATTGCCGCCGCAATCGACCAGCACCACCTCCTGGCCGCCGGGACCGCCTGGATAGCCGGGACGCCAGTCGGGCCGGTGCCGACCATAGTCGTAGCGGCGATGATTGCGCGAACGATAGCCGCGCGTCGGCGGGGCCAGCAGGACGCCGAAGTTCGGGCGCGTCTGGCTTTCGATCTTGGCGGCGGTCTGGGCGACGGCCTGAGGCGCCGGAGAAGCGAGACCGGCGGCGACGGTCAGGGCCAGGGTGGCGGCGCCGACCAGGGAATGACGGAGGCTCATCATACTCACGCCCTCCTAGCGGCGTTGCGAGCGAGACACCTGGGCGAGAACCGCTTGCAGGCGCGACGCGGACGGGCCGAAACCCGACAGCGCCGATTCGATGCGTTGGACCACGGCCTCGGCCTTGTCCTGATCGGCCACGCCCGCGACGCCCAGGGCGAAGAAGGTCGACAGGGCGAATTTGGCCTCGGGGCTGCCCTGTTTGGCGGCCTCTTCGTACCAGTGGAAGGCGCGGGCGTAGTCGGCGGGCACGCCGATGCCCTCGGAATACATGACCGCCAGCACCAGTTGCGCCTCGGACGAGCCGTTGATGGCCGCCAGTTGGATGGCCCGCACCCGCTCCAGATAGCTGAGCCGCGATTCCATCGGATGGCCCAGCATGGCCTCCAGCGTCTCGACCTGGCGTTTGGACAGGTCCTCGGGCCGGGTGGCGATGTTTTCCGTGATGCCGAGATAACGCAGCGCCCGCCCGACGTGGACGAACGGCAATTCGCCGCTCATTCGCGACAGGGCGTACTCATAGGCGTCGCCGCGCGGGCGGCTTTCGTCCGAGAAGGGCACGCCCGAGGCCGGGGCCTTGTTGGGATAGAATTCGAACGGCGGAACCCATTGCCGCGCCTTGGCCTCGACGAAACGGCCGTACTGGCTGCGGCCGGGCGAGGATTGTTCGAAGTCCTTCAGCAGCACATAGGCGCCCACGTCGCCGGTCTGAACCGCCAGATAGTTGTACAGATAGGCGTCCACGTCGTTGCGCTGGAACAGGTCGGTGGCGGCGCGATAGCCGCGCCCGCCGCCCCGCTGACGGGCGTTGCCGCCGTTGCCGCCCCAGGCTTCTCGCGCCTCGCGGTTATCGGCCGGTTCGCCGAACGGGCCGTACAGGCTGTCATGCAGCCGCGCCAGGGTGCGATAGCCCGCCGCGTCCTGGGTCGACATCACATAGACGACGCGGTCGCGGACCTCTTCCTGCTCCTCGCGGGTCATCTGGCCCAAGAGGCGGTCCAGCCGCTGATAGGCGACGTGTCGTTCGAACGCCCGGCAGTCGTCATAGCGCGACAAGGGCTTCCAACCGCCCAGCCCGCCGCGATCCACCCGGTTGATCGGCGCATAGCCCTGGTCGTTGGCCAGGGCCATGCCGTACCAGACCGCGCTCTCGATCGGGTCCTCGATGTTCTTGTCGGTGGCGCGCAGGGCGGAGTAGCGCGAACCCAGCTCCAACTGGGCGAAGAAATCGCCTCTGAAAGCCGCGCGGCGCAGATAGCGCAAGCCGGTTTCCTGGGCGTTGAACTCGGGTCCGGTGAAGGACGGTGGGCGCGGACAGGCGTTCGAGGCGGCGTCCTTGCGCCAGAATTGAACGCCCTGATCCTGGCAACTGGCGATGCTCAAGGCTGTCACGGCCAAGACCGCCGCAGTGGCCGCCGCAGCCAAGGGCGCGCGAGACCGATTCCGGGCGCGATCACCGTCCATGCCCTCGCGGTCGCGCATGATCCCCTACCCTTCGTCGCGTCCTTGGAAAGCAGGGCGCGCGTTAACCATGTTACGCCGGGATCGTCTGGTCCAGCGAACTCCCTGTCAAGATTAACGTTTCATTAGGAAAAAGCGTTGCCGCAGCGCGGCCAAAATGTGACTCCCGGCCAGGTTTCGTTGTCGTTCAATCGCTTGTCGCCAATTTCGCGCGCCCATCGCCGGATCAGCCGCCGCATCCTATATGCGCGTCATGAGCTATATCGCCCGCACAGACCGTCCCGCCGACAAAGTCGCCCGTTACGCCGAGGTCGAGACCGAGATCCTGGCCGTGTTGGAGGGCGAACCGAACCGCACCGCGCGCATGGCGACCGTAGCCTCCATGCTGGCCGACGCCTTCGAGAGCTATTTCTGGACCGGTTTCTACTTGGTCGCCGACGACAGGCCAGACGAACTGGTGGTCGGGCCGTATCAGGGCACCCTGGGCTGTCTGCGCATCCCGTTTTCGCGCGGGGTTTGCGGGGCGGCGGCCCGCACCGGTCTGACCCAGGTGGTCGAGGACGTTCACGCCTTTCCCGGCCACATCGCCTGCGACGGCCGTTCGCGCAGCGAGATCGTCGTGCCCGTGCGCGACGCCTCGGGCGCCCTGATCGCCGTCTTCGACGTGGACGCGACCGAACCCGCCGCTTTCGACGCCGAGGACGCCCGGGCGCTTGAGCGGCTGATGGCCCGGCTTTTCGCCGCCGGTTGATCCCGGCCCCGCGCCGACTATGGTCCGGCGACGTTTTCAGGGAGTCTGACATGGGCGAACGGGTCGTGGCGGTCACGGGCGGGCACGGGGTGCTGGGCCGGGCCGTGGTTCAGGCGGCGCTGGACGCCGGGCTGAAGGTCGCGGTCATCGACCATGCGGCGGGCCTGCCTGTCCCAGACGGCGTGCTGGAGGTCGGCGGCGTCGATCTGACCGATCCGGCCCAAGCCCAGGGCGCGATCAACCGGGTCATCGCCCATTTCGGCCGCCTGGACGCCCTGTTGAACATCGCCGGGGGCTTCGTCTGGCAGACCGTCGACGACGCCGCGCCCGCCTGGGACCGGATGTTCGCCCTGAACCTGACCACCGCCGTCAACGCCAGTCGCGCGGCCCTGACCCATCTGAAGGCCTCGCCCGAGGGGCGCATCGTCAACGTCGGCGCCCATGCGGCGCTGAAGGCCGCGGCGGGCATGGGTCCCTACGCCGCCTCCAAGGCCGCCGTTCACGCCCTGACCCAGGCCCTGGCGGAAGAGTTGAAATCCACCTCGGTCACCGTCAACGCCGTCCTGCCGTCGATCCTCGACACGGCCCAGAACCGCGCCGATATGCCTGACGCCGATCCGACGGCGTGGGTGGCGCCCGCTGATCTGGCCTCGGTCATCCTGTTCCTCGCTTCGCCCGCCAGCCGCGCCATGACGGGAGCGCTGGCGCCGGTCACGGGGCGGGTGTGAGCCGCTTCCGCAGCGTCCTGTTCCTGCCCGCCGACAACGGACGTGCGGTCGAAAAGGCGCGTGGTCTGGATTGCGACCTGGCCGTTCTGGATCTGGAGGACGCCGTCGCGCCGGAGCGCAAGGTCGAGGCCCGCGCCGCCGCCGTCGCAGCGTTGAGGACCCACCCCTTCGCCGTGCGCATCAACGGCCTGGACACGCCCTGGGGAGCGGACGACCTGACGGCCCTGGCGGCGACCGGCGTCGGCCTGGTGATCGCGCCCAAGGTCGAGAGCGCCGCCGGGATCATCGCCCTGGCCGAGCGCCTGCCCGAGGCGGCGCGTCTGTGGGCCATGATCGAGACGCCGCGCGCCCTCAGGGCCTTGAACGCCGTCGCGGCCGCCGGCGGGCCGCTCAGGGGCCTGATGCTGGGCGTCAACGACCTGGCCAAGGCCCTGGGGACCGGGCCGTCGCCGGATCGTGAGCCGCTGAAACCCTGGCTGGCCGCCACGGTCGCCACCGCCCGCGCCCATGGCCTGAAGGCGATCGACGGCGTCTTCAATCGCTTCCAGGACGCTGAGGGATTCGCCGCCGAGGCCGCCCAGGCGCGTCTCTACGGTTTTGACGGCAAGAGCCTGATCCACCCGTCCCAGATCGCGCCCTGCAACGCCGCCTTCGCCCCGACCGAGACGCAGGTCGCCTTCGCCCGCGCCGTCGTCGCCGCCTTCGCCGCGCCCGAGGCGGCCGACAAGGGCGCGATCCGCGTCGAGGGCGAGATGGTCGAGCGGCTGCACCTGGAAACGGCCGTGGCGCTGCTGGCGAGCCTGTAGTTTCGTTCAACCGCCAGGAGCGGGGAGCGATCTCCGTCGCCCCTCTCGCCATGCCCCCGTCGCCCGCCTAGAAGCGGTGGAGCATGACCGCCAAAGCGCCCGCCTTCGCCAAAGTCGTCAGAACGCCCGCCGCGGCGAAGCGGACCCCCGCCTGGGTCTGCGCGCCCGGGGTGCTGAAGGTTCCGTTCCTGTCGGCTTTCTTGTCGGAATACGATCTGCGGCGTCTGCCCAAGGGGGGCGTGCGCGCCGTTCTGGGGTGGGGCCTGAAGCCGACGGCCCAGGCCGGCCGCCGCTGGGCCGCCGCCAAGAAACTGCCCTATATCGCCCTGGAGGATGGTTTCCTGCGTTCGGTCGGCCTGGGAGAGGCGGGCGCCGCCAGCCTCAGTCTCGTGGTCGACGGCGTGGGCATCTATTACGATGCGACGCGGCCCAGCCGCCTGGAACGACTGATCACCACCGCCGACGATTGGTGCGACGCCGCCATGACGGCCCGCGCCCGCGCCCTGATCGACCGAATCGTCGCCTCGGGCGTCAGCAAGACCAATATGGGCGGGCCGCTGGACCCGGCGCTCCTGCAACCCGGCCGTCGGGTGCTGGTGGTGGACCAGACGCTGAACGACGCCTCCATCGGCTATGGTCTGGCCGACGCCGACAGTTTCCGCGCCATGCTGGCCGCCGCGAAGGCCCGGAATCCGGACGCCCAGATCATCGTCAAACGCCATCCCGCCGTGGCCGCCGGGCGAAAACAGGGCTGTCTCGCCGCCGCCGACCTGAAGGGTGTGACCCTGATCGATGTCGATGTGCGCCCCGCCGACCTGCTGGCGGCGGTGGATGCGGTCTATTGCGTCACCTCGGCCCTGGGGTTCGAGGCGCTGTTGCGCGGCCTGCCCGTGTCCTGCTTCGGCGCGCCCTTCTATTCCGGCTGGGACCTGACCGACGACGCCGTCGACACCGGCCGCCGGGGCGTGCCGCGGACGATCGAGCAGATCGCCGCCGCCGCCCTGATCGCCTATAGCCGCTATATCGATCCCGTCACCGGCCGTCGGTGCGACGCCGAACAGGCGCTGGATCGGTTGATCGCCCTGCGCGACCGCGCGGATCGGCTGAGCGGCGACTGGGCCTTGACCGGCTTCGCCCCGGCCAAGCGCGGCGCCATCCGCCGATTGCTGAACAGCCCCAAGGGCCGCGTCCGCTTCATCGCCTCGCCCCGGGCCGCCGCCCGTCACGCCGCCGCGACCGGCGGCCGCCTGGCCTGGTGGGCGGGCAAGGAGACCCAGGCCGTTCGCACCGCCGCCGCCGCCTTCGACGGCCCGACGGTGCGTATCGAGGACGGCTTCATCCGCTCCCAGGGCCTGGGTTCGGACTTCTTCGGCGCCCTGTCCGTGGCCCTGGACGACCTGGGGGTCTATTACGACCCGCGCAGTCCCAGTCGGCTGGAGGTCCTGATCGAGACGTCGGCCCTGACCCCCGACCAGGCGGCTCGCGCCCGCCGCCTGAAGGGGCGTTTGGTCGAGGCCGGGGTGTCGAAATACAACCTCATCGGCGCCGCCCTGCCGACCGACTGGCCCACGGATCGCGAACGGGTGCTGGTCGTCGGCCAGGTCGAGAACGACAAGTCGATCCTGACCGGCTGCGAGGGCGTGCGCACCAACGCCGGCCTGATCGCCGCCGTCCGCGCCGACCGGCCCGAGGCCTTCATCATCTATCGCAACCATCCCGACGTGCTGGCGGGCAATCGGCCGGGGAGACTGGACGCCCAGGCCCTGGGCGCCGTCGACGCCGTGGCCGACGGGCTGGACGTCATTGACTGCATCCACGCCTGCGACCGGTTGGCGACTCTGACCAGCCTGGCGGGGTTCGAGGCCCTGTTGCGCGGCAAGGCGGTCTCGACCTACGGGCGACCCTTCTATGCCGGATGGGGGCTGACGGATGACCGTCTGACGTTCCAGCGGCGCAGCCGACGCGCCACCCTGGACGACCTGGTTCACGCCGCCCTGATCGCCTATCCGGTCTATGCCGCCCCGAACGGCTGGCCCTGCGAGGCCGAGGATCTGGTCGAAGCCCTGATCGCGGCGCGCGGCCGTCCGATCGCTTCGCCGCCGAACCAGATCGCCCGCTGGTGGAAGGGAATCCGCGCCAGTCTCGACCGCACGCCGCCGCCGTCCTACTGAGAGGGTTCGTCACTGGAACGGACCCTCCCTCAAGCAGAGAGGCGCCGCGCGCCGAGCGATAGGGAAGTCAGAATGCCGAACGCAGTCATCGCCGCCACCGGTCTGTTCACCCCTGAACAGTCCATCAGCAATGAGGAGCTGGTCGCGGCCTACAACGCCTGGGCCGAGCGATGGAACGCGGCCAACGCCGACGCCATCGCGTCGGGCGAGGTCGAGGCGCGCACCCCGTCGTCGCCCGAGTTCATCGAGAAGGCGTCGGGCATCAAATCCCGCTTCGTGCTGGACAAGGCCGGGGTTCTGGACCCCGAACGGATGCGGCCGCATCTGCCGGAACGTTCGAACGACGAGCTATCGATCCTGGCCGAAATGGCGGTCAAGGCGGCGCGTCAGGCGATCGAAGCCTGGGGCAAGCCGGTCTCGGAGATCGGCGCGGTGCTGTGCGCCGCCTCGAATATGCAACGCGCCTATCCGGCCATCGCCATCGAGGTGCAGCAGGCCCTGGGCGTCGAGGGCTTCGCCTTCGACATGAATGTGGCGTGCAGCTCGGCCACCTTCGGCATCAAGACGGCGGCCGATTTCATCGCCTCCGGCTCGGTCAAGGCGGTGCTGATGGTCAATCCCGAGATTTGTTCGGCGCATCTGAATTTCACCGACCGCGACAGCCATTTCATCTTCGGCGACGTGGCCACGGCCGTGATCGTCGAGGCCGAGGACCAGGCCAAGGGCGGCTGGGAGATTCTGGGAACCCGGTTGAAGACCGTCTTTTCCAACAACATCCGCAATAATTTCGGGTTCCTGAACACCGCCGCCCTGGCGACCGGCGAAGCGCCCGAGGCGCCGGGCGGACCGACCGACAAGCTGTTCGTTCAGCAGGGCCGCAAGGTGTTCAAGGACGTGGTGCCCATGGTGGCCGAGATGATCGTCGACCATGCGGGCGATCTGGGCCTGGACCCGACGGGCCTGAAGCGGCTGTGGCTGCACCAGGCCAACATCAACATGAACGAGATGATCGGCCGCAGGGTGCTGGGCCGCGATCCGGCGCCGGGCGAGAACGTCATCATCCTGGACGAGTACGCCAACACCTCCTCGGCCGGATCGATCATCGCCTTCCACCGCCATCACGAAGGATTCCAGCCCGGCGACGTCGGCCTGATCTGCAGTTTCGGCGCGGGCTATTCGGCGGGCACTGTGTTCGTGAGGAAACGCGCCTGAATTCGGCTCGCCCGGATCACGAATCCGCGCTGACGCTTGCATCCGTCGCGAGTCTTTGCGAGGCGTTTTCCAGAACGTCGAGATCGATGGGGGCGCCCGCATGACAAACGCCACGACGAACGCCGGTCCCTGGGGCCGCAAGCTGGACCCGCTGGCGGCCGATGTTGCCCTGGTGCTGCAACGCATGGGCGGATCGGCCCATCAGGCCGTGGTCGTCGATTGCGTCGCGGCCATGAAACGCCAGCGCGGCGAACAGGTGGCCCAGGATCTGACGGCCAAGATCGTCGAGGTGTTCGAGAAATACCGCGACCTGTTCTTCCGCCCCTATGGCGAAGGCTCGATGCGCTGGGCCTTGCAACCGGGCGTGGCCTGACGCCTCATCGGGTCCAAACGAAAAGGGCGCGCCCGGCTGGGCGCGCCCTTCGTCTTTCAGGCGTGGCGTGTGCGATCAGAATTTGCGCACGAAGCTCAGCGACCAGACATCGGCGTCGCCGCCGCCGTTGCGGAAGTCGCGGCGGGTCCAGTCGGCGCGGACGCCGTTCTGGCCGTCCAGGAAGTAGTTGGCGCCGACGCCCCAGTTGACGCTCTCTTCGCTGTCGGAAACGGACAGGGTGCTGGATTCCACGGTCATCTTGGTCGTGCCGTAACCGAGACGGCCGAACAGCTCCAAGTTCGAGGCGACGGGGATGGTCCCGGTCACATAGGCGGCCAGGTCGTGCTTCAACTCAGCGGTCGAACCGGGAATGCCGACGACGTCGTCATCGCCGACGCCGAGCGAGGCCTCGCCCTCGATGCCGATGTACGGCGTCAGCTTGGCGCCCACGCGGGCGGTCACGGCGCCCAGGTCGGCGCTATCGCCCCGCACGCTGCTGTAGCCGATCGAACCATAGGCGTCCGATACGCTCTGGGCCGAAGCCGGCGCGGCGATCAGGGTGACGGCGGCGGTGGCGAGAAGAAGATTGCGCATGGGTTCTGTATCCTTTGGTTGCAGCGATTTCTAATGATCGCTGTCGCCGCCCCCGGCGGATGCAGAAATAAGAAAGCATTCACGGCTGTTCCATGGCCGATTCATTACACTGACTTAATCGTGGAATATAAGACACACACGATGTTCCGCCAAGAGTGACTGAAATGCGGCGTGCGATGACTTACGTGTTGGTAAGTCCTGTTTGTACGACGGTCTCGAAATTAATCGCCCGCACGCGCTGTCACTTGGTGCCCCATGTCTTTCTGAGACCGAGCAGTTCGTCGACGTAACCCCACACGCACACCGGCTGCATCAACAGGCTGTAAGCGAAGGCGTAGAAAATGAAGCCGCCGATGTTTCGGCGCACGGTCAGGCCCTGGCGGTGGAACATCCTGCGCTGGAGACGGCACACGAAGAAGTTCCACAACAGGGCCAACGGCAGGACCAGCAGGGTCATCGGCCCGGCGATGATGTAGTCGCCCATCACCGCCAGCACCAAGCCGGGGATGAAGACGAAGGTGTAAACCAGGTCGATCGGCAGAAAGCACAGGTTCCACCAGATGAAGAGGGTGGTCAGCCGACGCGCCCGCAACAGGTCGCCGTGGGCCTTGAAGGCTTCGATCAGACCCCTGGACCAACGTTTCCTCTGATTGGCGAACTGTTTCACGGTGTGCGGAACATTGGTGAACACCAGCGCGTCCTCGGCGTAGCCGACGCGGTGGCCCGCCTTCAGCAAGGCCCAGGTCACCACGATGTCCTCGCCGACGCAGCTCGGCCAGCCGCCGACGCTTTCCAAGGCCTCGCGCCGGTAGAGGGAAAAGGCTCCCTGGGCGACCAGGGTGCCGTGATACATACTCTGCATCCGTTTCACGGCGGCGATGCCGTTGAAATAGTCCCATTCCTGGGCGCGGGTCAGCCAGTTGCGCCGCGAGTTCTTGACCAGCACGGAACCGGCGACCGCCACCGTATCGGCCGGGTCCGCCATCAGGCGCTCGACGATGTGGGACAGCGAATCCTTGACCAGCCAGCAGTCGCCGTCGACCGTGACGATCAGGGGGTGGCGCGCGACCTTCAGCCCATAGTTCAGGACGGACGCCTTGCCGGCGTTCTTGGGGAAGTCGACGATCCGCACGCTGCGACCCAGGGGGAAGTTCAGACTGGCGACCGCCGCCTTGACCGCCGCGATGGTGCCGTCGGTCGAACCATCGTTCAGCAGCAGGATGTCGAGTTCGCCCAGATAGTCCTGGATCGCCAGCGAGGCGAGGGTGTCGCCGATGTTCTGTTCTTCGTTGTAGCAGGCGATCAGAATGCTGACGCCGGGGTATCGCGCCAGGGCGCGTCGGGGCGGCCGCTTGTCATTCAGCAGGGTGGCGACGATGAAGGCGTTCATGAAGCCCGGCACATAGGCGATGAAGGTCACCGCCCCGACGGCGAACAGCCACCCCCACCGATGGGCCAGATCGGCCAGCCAGCCTTGCGACAGCCAGATGCTCAACCCCGCCCATAGGCTGGCCAGCGCCACCGCCAGGGCGAATTTGGCCGACACCGGCAGATAGAGACCTTGGCGATGTCGGGATCGTGTTCGGGGCGGGGCGCCGACAACCCCGTCAAAGGTCAGGGGCGGCTCGACCGACGGCGCCGCACGCTCGGTGACGGCCCCTCTGGACAGGGCTGAGGAAAGCGGAAAATCGTACACAGTCCCCTACGCCCACAGACTCCCTCGATGGCCGCTTCACACGCGCGTCGCCATCCCCCGAATTTTCGCTATCACGGAGATCACGGGGGGCACAATGCGATGCGCCCCGAACGGGGAATTCTCTTCCAGAACAGGCCTGTCGCCTGTCGGGGGACCTATCTGTCCTTTTCGCGTTCCTGCCCGCTTCGAGCCGACAGGGCGGCCTGGGCCGCCGCCAGCCGGGCGATGGGCACGCGGTAGGGCGAGCAACTGACGTAGTCCAGGCCCACGGTCTCGCAAAAGGCGATCGACGACGGGTCGCCGCCGTGCTCGCCGCAGATGCCCAGTTTGATGTCCGGTCGCGCCGCCCGGCCGCGTTCGGCGGCGATGCGGATCAGGTCGCCGACGCCGTCGCGGTCCAGCCGCACGAAGGGGTCGGTTTCGAAGATGCCCTTGTCCAGATAGGCCTGGAGGAACCGCCCGGAGTCGTCGCGGCTGATGCCGAAGGTGGTCTGGGTCAGGTCATTGGTGCCGAAGCTGAAGAACTCGGCGCCCACGGCCAGGTCGCCGGCGCGCAGGGCCGCGCGCGGCAGTTCGATCATGGTGCCGACCTTGTAGTCCACGCGGTCGCCGCCGTCGGCGAACACCGCATCGGCGGTGCGGTCGGTCAAGGCGCGCAGGAAATTCATCTCCCCGCCCAGGGCCACCAGCGGATGCATGATCTCGGGGGTCGGCGCCTGGCCGGTCTTGGCCTTCACCTCCAGCGCCGCCTCCAGGATGGCGCGCACCTGCATCTCGTAGATCTCGGGATAGGCCACGCCCAGGCGGCAGCCGCGATGGCCCAGCATGGGGTTGGTCTCGTGCAGCTCCCGCGCCCGTTTCTTCAGCTTGGCGGCGTCCAGTCCCTGAGAGGCGGCCAGGGCGTCGATCTCGGCCTCGGTGTGGGGGATGAACTCGTGCAGCGGCGGGTCGAGCAGGCGGATGGTCACCGGCAGACCGGCCATGATCTCGAACAGTTCGACGAAGTCCGCCTTCTGGAACGGGGCGATCTTGGCCAGGGCGGCGCGGCGGCCCGCCTCGTCGTCGGCCAGGATCATCTCGCGCACGGCGGCGATCCGCGCATCGTCGAAGAACATATGTTCGGTCCGGCACAGGCCGATGCCCTCGGCGCCGAAGCCGCGCGCGGTGCGGGCGTCGGTCGGGGTCTCGGCGTTGGCCCGCACCCTCAGGCGGCGGATGCCGTCGGCCCAGCCCATCAGGGTCTGGAAGTCGCCGGTCAGCTCCGGCTCGATCATCGGCACGGCGCCGTCGATGACCTCGCCCTTGGAGCCGTCGATGGTGATGATCTCGCCCGCCTTGAAGACGCGACCGCGCACGGTGAAGGTCCGGCCCCGTTCGTCGATCTGGATGTCCCCGGCGCCCGAGACGCAGGGGCGGCCCATGCCGCGGGCGACGACGGCGGCGTGGCTGGTCATGCCGCCGCGCGCCGTGACGATGCCGCGCGCGGCGTGCATTCCGTGGATGTCCTCAGGGCTGGTCTCGGTGCGGACCAGGATGACGGCGTCGCCCAGTTGGCTCATCCGCTCGGCCTCGTCGGCGTCGAAGACGATCTTGCCGGTGGCCGCGCCGGGCGAGGCGGGCAGGCCGGTGGTCACGACGTTGCGCGGCGCCTTGGGGTCCAGGGTGGGGTGCAGAAGCTGGTCCAGCGCCGCCGGTTCGACCCGGCTGACGGCTTCTTCCTGACCGATCACCCCCTCGGCGGCCAGATCGACGGCGATCTTCAGCGCCGACTTGGCCGTGCGCTTGCCGTTGCGGGTTTGCAGCATCCACAAACGGCCCTGTTCGACCGTGAACTCGATGTCCTGCATATCGCGATAGTGTTTTTCCAACCGCCCGACGACCGCGACGAACTGGCCGAAGACCTCGGGCATGGCCTCTTCCATCGAGGGGGCGGTCTCGCCCATCTCCTCGCGCCCGGCCTTGGTCAGGGACTGCGGCGTGCGGATGCCCGCGACCACGTCCTCGCCCTGGGCGTTGATCAGGAACTCGCCGTAAAGCTTGGCCTCGCCGGTCGAGGGGTTGCGGGTGAAGGCCACCCCGGTGGCCGAGGTCTGGCCCATGTTGCCGAAGACCATCGACTGCACATTGACCGCCGTGCCCCAGCTTTCGGGGATGTCGTGCATACGGCGATAGAATTTGGCCCGGTCGTTCATCCAACTGGCGAAGACGGCGCCCACCGCCCCCCACAACTGGTCGTTCGGGTCCTGGGGAAAGTCCTGGCCCAGCTCGCGTTCGACCACGGCCTTGTACTCGGCGACCACCCTTTCCCAGTCGGCGGCGTCCAGATCGGTGTCGACGGTCACGCCCAACCGATCCTTGTGGTCGTCCAGCACCTCTTCGAACAGGTCGTGCCCCAGGCCCAACACCACATTGGAGTACATGGTGATGAAGCGGCGATAGCTGTCGAAGGCGAAGCGCCGGTCGCCGGACAGGGCCGCCAGCCCTTCGACCGTTTCGTCGTTCAGGCCCAGGTTCAGCACCGTGTCCATCATGCCCGGCATCGAGGCCCGCGCGCCCGAACGCACCGAGACCAGCAGGGGATTGGCCGCGTCGCCGAACCGCTTGCCGGTGATCTGCTCGACCTTGGCCAGCCCGGCCTGAACCTGGGCGGCCAGATCGGCCGGATAGGTCTCGCCGTGGGCGTAATAGTGGACGCAGGCTTCGGTGGTGATGGTGAAGCCCGGCGGCACCGGCAGGCCCAAAGACGACATCTCGGCCAGATTGGCGCCCTTGCCGCCCAGCAGGTTCTTCATCGAGGCGTCGCCATCCGCCGAGCCGCCGCCGAAGCCGTAAACCCACTGAGTCATGATCGCCGTGCTCCCGAGTCCGCCGTTGTCGCGGCCTGACTAACGCGACCGGCGCGCGAAGGCGAGGCCGGGACCGTAACAAAGCGTGAGCGCACGTTGCGTTCGGTCGATCCAGGTCCCCGCGACGCTGCGAAGGATCAGGACTTGCGTTTCCGGGGTCCCGACGGGGCGTGGGCGAGGCGCAGCAGATTGGCGGCGCCCGGTGCGCCGAAGGGGGTGCCGGCCAGGATCAGGATGCGTTGCCCCGGCTCGGCCAGGCCGAATTCCACGGCGCTGGCCACGGCGTCCTCCGTGACGGACTCCAGCGAGTCGGGCTGGCGGCCCAGCCGCGACTCCAGCCCCCAGACCAGGGCCAGGCGCCGTGCGGTGTCGGGATTGGGGGTCAGGGCCAGGACCGGCTGCAAGGGCCGTTCGCGCGACATCCGCCGCGCCGTGCCGCCCAGGGTGGTGAAGACGACCGTGCACGCTGTCGATTGGGCCTCGGCCGCCTTTCTCGCGGCGGCGACCAGGGCGTCGACGTCATGTTCGTCCATGCCGGCGTGTTCGGCGTCCATCAGGCTGGGCCACAGAGGGTCGCGTTCCACGCGCTCTATGATCCGGTTCATGATGCCGACCGCTTCCAGCGGATAGTCGCCGGAGGCCGTCTCGGCCGACAGCATCAGGGCGTCGGCGCCTTCATAGACGGCGTTGGCCACGTCCGAGGCTTCGGCTCGGGTGGGGGCCGGGGCGCTGGTCATCGATTCCAGCATCTGGGTGGCGACGATGGCGGGAACGCCGCGCCGACGGGCCGCGCGCAGGATCTGCTTTTGCGCCACGGGCACCTCTTCGGGCAGCAACTCCACCCCCAGGTCGCCGCGCGCCACCATGACGCCGTCGCAATAGTCGAGAATGGATTCCAGGTCGTTCAGGGCCTGGGGCTTTTCGATCTTGGCCAGGCAGGCCGCCTTGCCGCCGACCAGCCGTTTCAGCTCGGCCATGTCCTCGGCCTTCTGGACGAAGCTGAGAGCCACCCAGTCGACCCCGATGCGCAGGGCGAAGGCTAGGTCCTCTCGGTCCTTGGGCGTCAGGGCCGAGACCGGGATGACCGCGTCCGGCACGGCCACGCCCTTGCGGTCGGACAGTTTGGAGCCGCTCTCGATGGTGACCTCGGCCCAGTCGTCGGCGCGATCGCCGACGCGCAGACGGATGCGGCCATCGTCGATCAGCAGGGCCATGCCGGGACGCAGGGCCTTGAAGATCTCCGGGTGGGGCATCTGCACCCGCGTCTCGTCGCCCGGAGTCGGGTCCAGGTCGAAGCGCATGGTGTGGCCGGGCTTCACGGCGATCTCGCCGTCTTTGAAGCGACCCAGGCGCAGCTTGGGACCTTGCAGGTCGGCCAGAACCCCCAACGGGCGTTGCAACGCCATTTCGGCGCCGCGCACGGCCTTCAGGGCGGCGGCGTGATCCTCATGACTGCCGTGGCTGAAGTTCAGGCGGAAGACGTCGGCGCCGGCCTGGGCCAGGGCCTTGACCGTGCCGGGCGCTCGGCTGGCCGGGCCTAGGGTGGCGACAATGCGCGCGCGTCTGGCTCTGATCATGGGGGGTCCGTGGGCGGCGAGGGAGCGAACCCCTTTGTGACACGAAACCCGCGCGGGTTAAGGCGGGTTCAGCGCCCGAAACACAAAGTCATGGCCGCTCGCCCGGATCGGCGGCCCGCTTTTCGCGCAGGGCGTGGACGATCAGGGCCAGGACGGCCAGGGCCGCTATGCCGCCCAGGGCGTATTCCATGGCGTGTTGGCCGCCGATCATCTTGGCGCCGCGACCGGCCAGATAGCCGGGGGCCAGCATGACCGGCACCCAGATGATCGCCGAGCCGAGATTGGCGAGCTGGAATTTCAGGTTCGGCATGGCCGTGACCCCGGCGATCAACGGCACGAAGGCCCGCACGGGTCCCATGAAACGGCAGAGATAGATGGAGGCGACCCCGTAACGGCGAAAGAACAGCCGCGCCCGCGCCATGATGCGGCGGTGCGGGCGCAGGGCGGGCACGCGCCAGGCTCGTCCGCCCAGGCTGCGCCCCAGCCAATAGGAGACGGCGTCGCCCACCACGGCCCCGCCGATACACCAGGCCAAGACGGTGGGACCGTCCAAGACGCCGGCCGCGATCAGCCCCCCGGCCACCAGCATCAGGGCCGTGGCCGGAAAGAAGGCGCCGATCAACACCATGGACTCGCCGAAGGTGATCAGCCCCAGGACGGGCGCACCCCAAGCGGCGTTGCGCGTGATGAAGTCACCGAGATCCCCGGCCCAATGCTCCATCAACGGTCGGCCTGAGCCAGTCGCTCGTTCATCATGACCGGCGCGCCGTAGCCGAGGGCTTCCAGACGCGGGGCCTGGGTCGCGGCGTCGCCGACGACGACATAGATCATCTGACCGGTGCGGATGTACTGCTGGGCCAGGTCCTGGATACGCGACACGGTCATTTCGTCGATGATCGCCGCCTCGCGTCGCAGATAGTCGGCGGGCAGACCCAGTTCATCGACGGCGGCCAGGACGGCCAGTTTGGCGCGGGCGGTCTCGAAGGCGCGGGCGCGGCTCCGGCTCATGGCGCTGCGGGTTACATTCAGATCTTCGGGCGTGAAGGTCGCGCCGTAGTCGCTCATGATCGAGCGCGCCAGTTGCGCCGCCTCCAGCGTCACGTTCGAGCGGATGTTGCTGGTCAGGGTGAAGTCGCCCGTGCGCTCGTCGCCGCTGAAGCCGGAACGGACGCCGTAGGTGTAGCCCTGGCCCTCGCGCAGTTGCTGGGTCAGGCGCGAGGCGAAGCCGCCGCCGCCCAGGCGATAGTTCATCACCGTGGCCGGATAGAAGTCGGCGTCGCCCCGGCGCAGGGCCGGGTAGCCGAACAGGAAGGCCGACTGTTTGGCGCCGGGCACGTCGTAGAAATAGATGCGCGACTGCGTCGGCATGACCGGTGCGGGGACGACCGGCTGGACCACCGCGCGAGCGGGCCAGTGGGCGACCAGGCCCTCGGTGGCCCGGACCACGGCCTGTCTGTCGGACGGGGAGACGATGCGGAAGTGGGCCAGGCCGGGAACCAGATGGTCGCGGTGATAGGCCTTGAGATCGTCCATGGTCAGGGCGGCGACCGAGGATTCCGTGCCCAGGATGCTGTGCGACAGCACGCTGTCGGGACCGTTCGTGACCAGATCATAGACGCGACCGGCCAGGACGGCGGGTTGCGAACGCGCGTCCTGGATTTCGGCGATAACGGCGGCGCGGGCCAGTTCCAGCTCGGCGGGGTCCCAGCGCGGCGTGACCAGCATCTCTTCGATCAGGGCCAGGGTGGCGGTCAGGTTGCGATCCAGGGTGCGGCCCGAGATGACGATGCGCTCGTCGCCGACATCGACGCTGACCCGCGCGCCCAGGGCCTTGAAGGCGTTCTCCAGCTCGGCCGGGGTCCGGGTCGCGGTGCCGCGATCCAGCATTCGGGCGACCATGTTGGCGACGCCGGGTCGGGCCGGATCGTCGAACAGGCGGCCGCCCTCGATCGACAGGTCGAAGGTGGCCAGCGGGGTCTCGTCATTCTGAACGCCCGACAGGGACAGGCCGTTCGATACGTCGGCGGCCCAGATGGTCGGGGGCGTCACGACCGGAGCGGGACCGGCGGGCGGTTCGACCGTGCGGTCGAAGCTGGAGGGGGTGCGTTCGTAGGGGCGGTCGCCCGCGCGCTGGTTCACCGGGGCCTCGGCGCCCTGGACGATCGGCTCTTCGACCACGGCGGCGACGGAAGAACCGTCCAGCGCCAGTTGGGCCTGACCGCGCGGCACGAAGCTGGTCGCCACATACGGCCGACCGGCGATGTACTGGCGATAGACGCGCATGACGTCCTGGGCCGTGACGGCGCGCAGGCGGGCCAGGTCGCGATCAGGGCTGCCGCCGAAGGCGTCGTAGCGGGCCAGGGCCGCGCCCTTGCCCAGCACGCTGTCCAACTGAGCGTAGAAATCGGCCTCGGCCGTGGTCTTGACCCGCTCCAGGGCGGCGGCGTCGACGCCCTGGGCTTCGAACCGGGCGAAGCCTTCGTCCAGGGCGGTCTGGACAGCGTCCAGATCGACGCCGTCGAAGGCGCGGACGGTCAGATAGGCTTCACCGGCGATCTGACTGTTCTGCGACCCGAAGCCGACCTGGGAGGTGACCTTCTTCTCGTCGATCAGCACGGCGTTCAGCGGCGCTTCCTTGCCGCTGGTCAACAGGGTGGTCAGGACATCCAATGCGGCTTCGTCGGCGTTTCCGCGCTCGACCGTCGGCCAGACCAGGGTCAGCTCGGGCAGTTGGGCGAAGCCGTCCTCATGCATCAGCCGCACGGTTTGTCGCAGCGCGACGGGACGCGGCTGGGGCGTCGGCACGCCCGCGCCGCGCGCGATCTCGCCGAAATATTTCTCGATCCAGGCGCGAGCCTGGGCGGGATCGAAATCGCCCGCGATGACCAGGGTGGCGTTGTCCGGCGTGTACCAGCGGCGATAGAAGGTCTGCACGTCCGACAGGGTGGCCGCGTCCAGGTCGGCCAGCGAGCCGATGACCTCCCAGTTGTACGGATGGTCGGCCGGATACAGGGCGGACGAGATCACCGCGCCCGTATGGCCGTAGGGCCGGTTGTCGACGCTCTGACGCTTCTCGTTCTTGACGACCTGCTTCTCCTTGGCGAGCACGGCGTCGGTGACGGTGTTGATGAAATAGCCCAGCTTGTCGGCCTCGGCCCAGATCATCTTCTCCAGGGCGTCATTGGGCACGGTTTGGAGATAGTCGGTGATGTCGCGGCTGGTCGAGCCGTTGGCGCCCGAGCCGCCGATGCGGGCGCTCATGGCGTCCAGTCCGCCCGGCCCAAGGTTCTCGGAATCCAGAAAGAACAGGTGTTCGAAAAGATGGGCGAAGCCGGTGCGGCCCGGCTCTTCGCGCGCCGAGCCGACGTGGGCGGCCAGGACCACGGCGACGACCGGGTCGGAGCGATCAACGTGGAAGACCACATTCAGTCCGTTGGCCAGTTGGTACCGTTCGATCGGCATCAGCGGCTGGGCGGCGGGGGCTTCCGCCGCGACCGGGGTCTGGGCCAGGGCGGAACCGCAACCCATGCCGACGGCCAGGGCGCCGACGGCGGCGGACAGGAACAGGGTGCGGGTCTTCATGGGGGTCTCCGACATTGCGACGGGCAGGTTAGGGCCAAGCCCGGCGCTCGTCACCGGTCCCGCACATTACCTTTTGAACAGGTCCCGGTCGGCGCGGACAGAGGCGACGATCATGTCGGTGACGACGCGGATGCGGGCCAGGTTCTTCAGGTCCGCATGGACCACCAGCCACAGGCTGCGTTCCAGATGGACGGTCTCGGGCAGGACGCGGACCAATCCCGGCTGTCTCACAGCGATGAAGTCGGGCAGGACGCACAGACCTGCGCCCGCCAGCGTGGCCTGAAGTTGGGCGATCAGATTGGAGCTTTGCACCGAGACGTGGATGTCGACGTCGGGCGCCTGCATATAGTCCAGCTCGGGCGAGTAGAGCAGGTCCTCGATATAGCCGACGAACCTCTGACCGGCCATGTCGGCGCGGGTGCGGATGGGGGGGCGGGCGTCCAGATAGGCGGGCGCGGCGTACAGGCTGAGACCGTAATCGGTCAGCTTGCGCGAGACCAGACGGCCCTCGCGCGGGGCGGACAAGGTCACGGCGATGTCGGCCTCGCGCTTGGACAGGCTCAGCACGCCCGAGATCGCCACCAACTGGATGTCCAGACCGGGATGCCGTTCCGCCAGGGGCGCCATCAGGGGGGCCAGGACATAACTGCCGAACCCTTCTGGCGCGCCGATGCGGACCACGCCGGTGACCGCCTGGTCGGCCTCGCCCAGGTCGGCGGCGGCGGTCAGGGTCAGGCTTTCGATGCGCTCGGCCGCAGGCATCAGCCGCTCGCCGTGCGGGGTCAGGGCGTAGCCTTGCGGGCTACGGTCGAACAACCGGGCGCCCAGGCCGGTCTCCAGGGCGGCGATGCGACGGCCGATGGTGGTGTGATCCATGCCCAGCCGGGCGGCGGCCGTGGTCAGGCGCGTCGTGCGGGCCACGGCCAGGAAGGCGCGCAGGTCGTTCCAGTTGAAGTCCGACACCGCGGTCGCGCCCCTTGTGCAAAAACGCACACTGATTGCGCATATCATGGCATAGCTAATGCAGAAACGCCATGCGATAGCGCCGCTCGCCGAACGACCCTTTCGCACCGGACCCCGCGCCATGGCTTTCGACTCGACCGAATACGCCCCCACCCCGCAGACGACCGCCCGTCTGATCGACGCCGCGCCGGAGCTGTGCCCCGTCTGGGCCGCCGAGAACCCGGATCGCGCGCTGGCGCTGTTGTTCGTGGCGCCGCGGGATTGTGACGCTGTCGACGTTCTGACGGCGCACTAAATTCCTCTCCCGCTTGCGGAAGAGGCGGCTCGATGACGGCGCGCAGCGCCGCGAGGGTCGGAGAGGGGAGTCTTTGAACTTCCCCCATCGTCCCAGGATCGCTACGCGATCGACGGGACGCCTCCCCCATAAGCAGGGGAAGGATTGAGTCCTCGCCTTTCGAGATGGAGCCGCCCGTGGCCGCCGAGAAAAACCAGACCCACGAGTCCGTTTTCGCCCCGACCGCCGGGTGGCCCGATCCGCTGGTGGTGGCCGAGGCCCTGACGACGCTGACGACCAACGCCGCCGAGGCGATGAAGACGGCCATGGGGCAGGCCGCTGATCCCCAGCCCCTGCCTTATGATCCGATGACCCTGCCGAAGGCCGTGATGGCCTTCAACACCGCCCTGATGACCCAGCCGGCCAGCCTGTATGAGGCGCAGGCGCGGGCCTGGACCGACTGGACCGCGCTGTGGCGCACCATGGGCGAGCGCATGGCCACCGGCGCGGCCGAGCCAGCCGCGACCCCAGCCAAGGGCGATCGCCGCTTCTCGGCCCCGGAATGGAGCGACGAACCGGTCTATGACTGGCTGAAACAGGCCTATCTGCTGTCGGCCAAACAGATGCAGGACCTGGTGGCGACCGCCCCGGTGGACGAGGCGACCCGCGCCCAGGTCGATTTCCTGTCGCGGCAACTGACCGCCGCCCTGTCGCCCGCCAATTTCGCCCATACGAACCCCGTGGTGGTGCGCAAGACCATCGAAAGCGGGGGGCTGAACCTGCTGACCGGCCTGTCGAACGTGCTGGAGGATGTGGCCAAGGGCCAGGGTCTGGTCGGCCGTCGCGCGCCGAACGACTTCGAACTGGGCGTCAACATCGCCGCCACGCCGGGCGCCGTGGTGTTCAGGAACGACCTGCTGGAGCTGATCCAGTATGCGCCGACGACCGAGACGGTCTATCGCCGTCCGCTGCTGTTCATTCCGCCGCTGGTCAACAAATACTACCTCTTCGACCTGACGCCGAAGGCCAGCTATCTGAAATGGCTGGTGGATCAGGGCCACACCGTCTTCGTCGTATCCTGGGCCAACCCGGATGAGGCGCAGGCCGACAAGGGCATGGACGCCTATGTCGTCGACGGGATCGTGGCGGCCATGGACGCCGTGCAGAAGGCGACGGGCGAGACCGATGTCGATCTGGTCTCCTATTGCCTGGGCGGCACGCTGACGGCGATGACCCTGGCCTATCTGACTGGCAAGGGTCAGGCGGATCGCGTGGCCTCGGCCACCCTGATCGCCTCGCTGGTCGATTTCAGCGACATCGGCGAATGGTCGGTGTTCACCGCCGAGGAGGACCTGAAGGCCTTCCACCGCTATCTGGACGGCAAGGGCTATGTCGAGGCGCACGACCTGGCGCGGCTGTTCTCGACCGTGCGGGCCAACGACCTGATCTGGTCGTCGGTGGTGACCCATTATCTGTTGGGCGACGAGGCGCGGGCGTCAGACCTGCTGTGGTGGTTCGACGACGGCGCGCGCATTCCGGCCGCCTTCCTGAAGGACTATTCGACCGAGGTGCTGAAGGCCAACCGGCTGAAGGACGCGGGCGGGATCACCATCGACGGCGTGGCGCTGGATCTGAAGGCGATCAAGACGCCGGTCATGATCGTGGCCCTGAAGGACGACCACGTCTCGGCCTGGAAGGCGACCTATGCGGGCCGCGACTATTTCGGCGGGTCGACGCGCTTCATCCTGGGCGGCTCGGGCCACAACGCGGGCATGATCAATCCGCCGGCGGCGAACAAGCACGGCTACTGGACCAATGACGACGCGCCCGCCGACGCCGAGATCTGGCTGGCCGGGGCCGAGCAGAAGCCGGGGTCCTGGTGGCCTGAGTGGCAGGGCTGGCTGGACGCGGCGGCCGGGGACGAGAAGGTCAAGGCGAGGAAACCCGGCGCGGGCAAGCTGAAAGCCTTGGGCGCCGCGCCGGGAAGCTATGTGCGGGTGAAGTAAGCAGAATCCCTTTCCCGCTTGCGGGAGAGGCGGCCCGACGGCGGCGCGCAGCGCTGCAAGGGTCGGAGAGGGGGAGTTTGTCTTCTCCAAACTTCCCCCATCGTCCCTGGATCGCTACGCGATCGACGGGCCGCTTCCCCCGCGAGCGGGGGGGAAGGATGATGAGCGTCAAAGCCCGAGAATCTCTGTACGGAAGATTCTGATGAGCGGGCGGTTTCCGATCCTTTATCTGGCGGAAGCGGACCCCGAGGAAGCGGTGCTCTCCTCGGGCGTATTGGCGCATCTGGTCGAGACCATCGCCCACGCCAACTTCACCGTCGTCGGATCGCCGACATCCGCCCCGTTGTTCGCCGATACGCCGCGCCTGAACCGGTTGATCGTGCTGGAGAAAGAAGGGGCGCTGGACTGGATCGGGCTGTGGAACCAGGTGCGAAAGACGCGCTGGGGCCTGGTGGTCGATATGCGCGGCTGCGGCATCGCCAAGAAGCTGACGCGCCAGAAACGGGCCGAACGCGGCGAGACCGAGCCGGGCGTCCACGCCGTAAAGGCGGCGGCGGCCGTGCTGCACCTGGACGAGGTTCCGGCGCCCAGGCTGTTTATCGGCGAGGAGACTCAAGCCGTCGCCGACGCCCTGATCAAGCCCGACGAACGGCCGATCCTGGCGGTCGGGCCGGGGGTGGAATGGATGGGCAAACGCTGGCCCGCCGAACGGTTCGCCAAGGTCGCCACGCCGCTGCTGGCCGATGACGGGCCTCTGGCGGGTGGACGGCTGATGATCGTCGGCGAGGAGATCGAGCGCGATTCCGCCCACACCATCCGTTTCGCCGTGCCGCGCGCGCGGGTGATCGAATTGCAGGGCAAGCTGACGCCGTTGCAGACGGCGGCGGCGCTGAAACACGCCAAGCTCTATCTGGGCAACGATTCGCTCTGGACCCAGTTGGCGGTGGCGGCGGGAGTTCCGTCAGTCGCGGTGTTCGGACCGTCGGACGAGACTGTGCGCGGGCCGTGGCGGGGCGTCTCGATCCGAGGCGTCAGGACGCTGGAAGAGTTCAAGGCGCTGGACCCGCGCCTGAACCAGGCCATCCAGCATATGATGGACCTGCCCTACGAAAGAGTGTTGAAGGCGGCGCGCAAGCTGTTGGCCGAACGGTCGGCCTGAACGGAGTTCGGTCCATGCCCCAGACCTATGATCTGATCGTCCGCGGCGGCGAGGTGGCCAATCACGCCGGACGCGGCAAGGCCGATGTCGGGGTGGTCGACGGCAAGATCGCCGAGATCGGCGACCTGAGCCAGGCCTCGGCCGGGCAGGTGGTGGACGCTGCGGGCCTGACCGTCCTGCCCGGCGTCATCGACACCCAGGTGCATTTCCGCGAACCCGGGCTGGAGTGGAAGGAGGATCTGGAGACCGGGTCCCGCGCCGCCGCCCTGGGGGGCGTCGTGGCCGTGTTCGAAATGCCGAACACCGAGCCGAACACCACCGACCCGGACACGATGGCCGACAAGCTGGCCCGGGCGCGCGACCGGATGTGGACCGACCACGCCTTCTATGTCGGCGGCACGCATGAAAACGCCCGCTTCCTGGGGGAGCTGGAGCGGCTGCCGGGCTGCTGCGGGGTCAAGGTCTTCATGGGCGCCTCGACCGGCACCCTGCTGGTGGCCGACGATGACGGGGTGCGCGAGGTGCTGAAACACACCAACCGCCGCGCCACCTTCCATTCCGAGGACGAGTACCGACTGGTCGAGCGCCGCCCCCTGGCCCGGCCCGGCGACTGGACCAGCCACCCTGAGGTGCGCGACGCCGAAAGCGCGATCATGAGCACCCGCCGTCTGGTGCGGCTGGCCAAGGAAACCGGCAAACGCATCCATGTGCTGCACGTCACAACGGCCGAGGAGATCGACTTCCTGGCCGAGAACAAGGACGTGGCCACGGTCGAGATCACGCCCCAGCACCTGACCCTGACCGCGCCCGAAGCCTATGAGCGGCTGAAAGGGTTGGCGCAGATGAATCCGCCGATCCGCGACGCGCACCATGTCGCGGGCCTGTGGCGCGGCATCGACCAGGGCGTGGCCGACGTTCTGGGGTCCGACCACGCCCCGCATACACTGGAGGAGAAGGCCCGGCCCTATCCGGCGTCGCCGTCTGGGATGCCGGGGGTGCAGACCCTGGTGCCGGTGATGCTGACTCATGTGGCGGCCGGGCGGCTGAGCCTGGAGCGGTTCATCGACCTGACCTCGGCGGGCGCGCAGCGTGTGTTCGGCACGGCCAACAAGGGCCGGATGGCCGAGGGTTATGACGCCGACCTGACCCTGGTCGATCTGAAAGCCAAGCGGGTGCTGCGTCACGAGGACATGGCCAGCCGCTGCGGCTGGACCCCCTTCGACGGCATGGAGACGACCGGTTGGCCCATGGCGACGATCGTTCGCGGCCGGGTGGTCATGCGCGACGGCGAACTGATCGGGACGGCGCACGGCCGTCCCGTCCGGTTTCAGGAGACGCTTTAGCGCGGCGCCAGGATAAAGCCCGCCACGTCCTCGACCACGCCGGGGGCGAGCGGCAGGGTCGGGTCGCGATAGGCGGCGACATTGGCCGCCGGGTCGGCCGGCGCCGTCTTCAACACGTGGTTCACGCCGTCCCAGACGACGAGGCGCACGTCCGGCCGGGCCGCGGCCAGAGCCTGGGCGTCGGCCAGGGTGGTTTGCAGATCGGTCGATCCCTGCGCCACCATCATCGGGCCGTGATAGGCGGCGGCCAGGGCGGCGGGATCCAACGCCAGCCAACTGATCATGTAGGGCTGGACCGAGGGGCGGAACAGGGCGGCCAGTTGCGGCGGGGCCTCGGTGGTGCGGCCCGCTTCAAGCTCGCTCAGCGCCGTTTCGGCCGCCGTGCGCAGCTCGGGCGGCAAGGGGGCGGACGCCAGTTGTTCGCGCAACACGTCGCCCGCCTTGCGCCCCGCGCCGGACAGCAACACCAGGCCGCAGATGCGCGGGTCGTCGTCCCTGGCCGTGGCCAGGGCGACCAGCGCCCCCTCGCTGTGACCGACCAGCCAGACGCAACGCAGCCCGGTGCGGGCCAGGGTCTCGTCGATCCACAACCGGGCGTCGGCGACATTGTCGTCGAAGGTGAAGTCGGCCTCGTTCGGGGCGGCCGCCGCGCTCTGGGCCACGCCGCGCTTGTCGAAGCGGACGACAGCGACGCCTTGCGCCGCCAGCCCCTCGGCCAGTTTGCGATAGGTGGCGGCGGCGACGCCCAGAGGGTTGTTGCCGTCGCGATCCGTCGGGCCGGAGCCGGGCAGGATCAGGGCGGCGGCGCGGGCCGGACCCTCGGGCGCCAGCAGGGTTCCGTGCAAGGGGGCGGGCTGGGCCGCGACGGTCAGGCCCGTCTCGGTCGGGGCGGCGACAAGCAGGCTGAGGCTGAACAGGGTCAGAACCGACATGGGGTGTCTCCTTGGCGTGGAAGGATCAGAAGGGTTGGCGTTCGGGGTCGTCGCGCCAGACGCGCCAGCTTTCGAACACCGCCACGGCGACGGCGATCAGTATGGCGGCGGTCAGGACATAGAGGCCCAGCGGCTGGGGCGCGAAGGGGGCGGCGGCCAGGCCGATCAGGCCCAGCCAGAAGAACAGGCGTCCGGCCAGGCGGTTGGAGCGGTCCCAGGCCAGGCGGCTCTTGTAGTTCCAGGGCGTGCGCAGGCCGACGGCCGGGTTGGGACCGACGCGGCCCGCCGTGGTCCCGATGGCGAGCATCAGCAACGACACCAGGGCCATCGGCCAGGCGGGCTGAAGCTGGGGCGCGCCGGACAGGCTGAGGGCGGCGATCATGATCCCGGCGCCGACAGTGGCGATCAGAGTGACCGCCTGAGCCGCCATCAGGCCGCGTCGGCGGGCCTGGTCGTCGCTGCGCGCCACGGCCAGGCCGGTCAGCCCCGCGACGACGGCGGTCAGCAAGCCCAGACCGGCCACCAGAGCGCCGACCTCGATACGGCCGCCCCAACGGTCGACCTCTCCGGCGGCGTTGTAATGCACGGGCAGGGGACCTTGCGGCCCGGCCAGGGCGATCCAGGCGCCGAAACTGATCAGGGCCGCGGTCGCGACGCCCGTCAGTCGGTCCAGAAGATTTGCGCGTTTCATGATGTCTCCTCCTGCGCGTTCGCGGCGCGTCCGGTTCCGGCGATGTCCATCAGAAAAGCCATGGCCTCTTCCACCGCCGAAATCTCCAGCCGGTAACGGATGGAAGACCCGTCGCGCTCGGGGCTGACCAGCCCGGCGTCCTTCAGGGCGTTCAGATGCCCGGTGACGGTCGGCCAGCTCATGTCGAAGGCGCTCGCGATGTCGCCGGACGCCATCGGTCCCTTGCGCAGCATCTCGATGATGCGGCGACGCACGGGATGCGACAGGGCCTTGAACAGGGCGTTCATAGGGAGAAGGCTAATTAGGATTTTTCCTAAATGCAAGATGTGAATCCTTCTCCCTCTGCGGGAGAAGGCGGCCCAGCGCAGCGAGGTCGGATGAGGGGGCGCGCGGGTGTCTGGATCATCGCAAGGGGGGACGGGCGGGTCTGAGAGACCCCTCATCCGTCAGCCTTCGGCTGTCGCCTTCTCCTGCAAGGGGGAAAGGGAAGGGTCAGATCGAGAAGCTGACGCCGCAGCCGCAGCTTGACGCCGCATTGGGGTTACGGACCACGAACTGGGCGCCGGACAGGTCGTCGACGAAGGCGATCTCGGACCCCGCCAGGAAGGGCAGAGAGACCGGATCGACCAGGGCGGTCTGGCCGTCGGTGGTGACCGGCAGGTCGTCGGCCTGGCCCGTCTCGACCAGTTCGAACCGGTATTGGAAACCCGAACACCCGCCGCCGTCGACCGCGACGCGCAGAAGCACCGGGCGGCCTTCGCCCTCGGCCAGTTTCGCCAGGCGCGCGGCGGCGGACGCGGCCAGGGTCAGGCCGTGGCTGTCGCCGGGGCGGGAAATCTGGAAGCCGGGGGATTCGACGCTGCTCACGGGTCTCTATATGAGTGGCCGGCGGGCGATCGCAAAGGCCCGCGCCCCATTGAGCGCCCCTTGACGCACATCCCCGCCCGCAGCCCCTTCGCCGAAACCGCCGACGCTTCGCGGGGCCGTCGCTTTCCCGAAGGCGCCAGTCGCACCCGCCCGGCCTTCGCGCGCGACCGCGACCGCATCATCCACTGCACCGCCTTCCGCCGCCTGAAGGAGAAGACCCAGGTCTTCGTGGCGCATGAAGGCGACCACTACCGCACCCGGCTGACTCACAGCCTGGAGGTGGCCCAGATCGCCAGGTCCCTGGCGCACGCCCTGGGGCTGGATACGGACCTGGCCGAGACGGTCGCCCTGGCGCACGATCTGGGCCATCCGCCGTTCGGCCATGCGGGCGAGGATGAGCTTCAGGCCCAGATGGCCGGGTTCGGCGGCTTCGACCACAATGTCCAGACCTTCCGCGTGGTGACCAAGTTGGAGCGCCGCTATCCGGCCTTCGACGGGCTGAACCTGACGTGGGAGACGCTGGAGGGTGTCATCAAGCACAATGGGCCGGTGGCGCACCGGCTGGATGAACCGGCCTGGCGGGCCATCGCCGAATACGGCGCCGCCGGGGGCTGGGATCTGCGGCTGGACAGTTTCGCCTCGCTGGAGGCCCAGTGCGCGGCCGTCGCCGACGACATCGCCTATAACAACCACGACGTGGACGACGGGGTGCAGGCGGGGCTGTTCACCCTGGAGGACCTGGCTGAAATTCCTCTGATCGGGCCGATCCTGCGGCAGGTGCGGGCCGACTGGCCGGGCATGGACGACCGGATGGTGCGGATCGAGGCCGTGCGGCGGATGATCGGCGTCATGGTCGATGACGTCCTGGCCGAGACCGAGCGGCGCCTCGTCGCCGACGGGATCGCCTCGACGGAGGATGTGCGCACGGCGCGGCGCACCCTGGTTCAGTTCTCGGACGCCATGATGGGCGACCTGGCGGTGCTGCGGCGGTTTCTGTTCGAGCGGATGTATCGCCATTACCGCGTCAACCGCACCCGGTCGCAGGCGCGGCGCATCCTGGGCGAGATGTTCCGCCTGTTCATGGCCGAACCGGAGGTCATGCCCCCCGAATGGCAGGCGCGGGCGGTCGGCGACGACGCCAAGAGGGCGCGGGCCGTGTGCGACTATATCGCCGGCATGACCGACCGTTACGCCATCGAGGAGCACAGGAAGCTGTTCACCCTCGACCTGGCCCTCGATCTGTGATTCGAAACGACCGCTGGGCGGGTTAGACTGACGCCCCGGATGCGACGATTCGCGGGTCCGGGATTCGATGCGGAGCGCGCCATGTCCTTTGAAGACGATCCCCGATCCCGAGAGCGCGGCGCCTATACCCCGCCGACCGACGATGACCTGCCGTTCCGCCGCGGCGGCGGCTATGATGCGCGCGGGCCGCGCCGCACGGGCGGCGGCGGTGCGGGCGGTCCGCCGGTCACCCTGATCGTCTCGGCCCTGGTGCTGGTGCTGCTGATCGTGGCGGTGGTGGTCTTCTACCGCGCGGGCGCGCGCTCCTCGACCGACGCCCCGCCCGCCGTGGGC
>JAFLCT010000150.1 GCA_017302335.1 Caulobacterales bacterium
CCGCGCCAGCACAGTTCGCGCCAGTCCGCGCCCGCCGCGCACGCGGCGGCCTGGGCGCGGCGGCTCCAGTCGGGGCTGTCGGGGTTCAGGCCGTGATCGACGGTCAGGGCCAGCAAATGTCGCCTGCGCACCCTCGCCCAGGCGGCCGCCAGGTCCAGAAGGGCCAGGGAATCGCCGCCGCCCGACAGGGCCAGGGCGATGGGGCGGTCCACATCGTGCTCCAGCCGGGCGTCCAGCGCCTGGAAGACGCGGCCGGTCAGCGGGCCGATCGGAAGGTCTGTCAGTTGGCCGGACACGCGGCCCGGCCGCGCAACTGGCCGGCGCGCGTGCGCTGAGCCGCCGTGCCGCCTTGGGAATAGCGACGCTGGAACTCGCCCAGGGCGGCGCAGGCCTGGGTCTTGCGGTCGGTGGCGATCAGGGCGTCGGCCAGTTTCAGCGTCGTCTCCCCGGCCCAGTTGATGGTCGGCCAGCCTTGCAGGGCGGCGGCGTACACCCGCACCGCATCGGCCCGCTGATCGCGCGAGACATAGAGGTCGCCCAAGCGCGAATTGGCCTCACGCGCCTGGGGCGTGTCGGGCCAGGTGACGATGACGGTCTGAAGCGCGCGTTCGCCCCGCGCCGGATCGGTCTCCAGCAGGCGCACGGCGGCGGCGATGTCGGTGGGCGCCGCCCCGGTGGGAGAGTTGGCGACGATCGGGGCGTTCAGCTCGGCCTCGGCCTGGGCCGCGTCCTCCAGCGCCTTGATGCGGCGATCGGCGTCGACCAGCCGGTTGCGCAGGGCGGTGTTGTCTCGCTGGGCCTCGTCGATGCCGAAGCTCAGGCGTTCGGTCTCGGCGTTGATCCGGCGCAGCGTGTCCTCCAGGTCGCCGACGCGCGTCTCCATCGTATCGACCCGGCCTTGCAGGGCGACGACCTCGGGGTCCGGCTCGACCAACACGGGCTGGCCGGCGGCGTTCCTTTGGGTCACCGCGCGCTCAAGCCGCCGGACGTTGCGGTCCAACTGGTCCAGTCGGCGCTTGTCCCACTGGATAGGCTCCATCGGCGCGGTCTGGGCCACGACGACGCCGCCGATCAGGGCCACGCCCGCGGCGGTCAGGACGATGTTTCGGGAAAGCTTCAGCGTCATGGTCGGAACGGTCACATCGATTTGCGGCGCGGGCAAGGCCTGGACCGCGCCCACGGCCTTCGCGGACAAGGCAAGGGCGGGAAGCCGACGCCGGGGGAATGCGCCGTCTCCCCGCCCTCAGAAGACCGGCCGCCCCGCCAGGACGGCCGGGATGCGATCAGCGCGGCGCGCCAGTGACGATGGCCGTGTGGGCGTTGCGATTGCGCGCCCAGGCGTCTTCGCTCGATCCCTCGGCGATCGGCCGTTCCTTGCCATAGCTGATGGTGTCGATGCGGCCGGGCGCGACGCCGCGCTCGACCAGGAAGTTGCGCACCGACTCGGCGCGGCGGGCGCCCAGGGCCAGATTGTACTCGCGGGTGCCGCGCTCGTCGGCGTTGCCCTCGATACGGATGCGCACCTGCGGATAGCGGCTCAACCAGGCGGCCTGGGCGTCCAGGCGCGGGAAGGCGTCCGAACGGACCTCATAGCTGTCCAGATCGAAATAGACGCGGTCGCCGACATTGACGACGAAGTCCTGTTCCGAGCCGGGAACGGCCGAGCCGATGTTTCCGCCTTCGACGCCGCCGCCGGGGCGGGTCGGATAGGTGTCGCCGCCGGGCGCGGTCGGGCCGCCGGGGGTCGATCCCTCGACGGCGGGGCGCCGCGGCGTGCAGGCGGCCATGGCCACGACGGCCAGGCCCACGACGGACAGGCGGGCCAGGGTGGTGGATTTCATCATGGGTCGTCTCCTGAAACGGCGGCGGCGAAGCGTGACTGTACTCAGCCTGCTAGCGGTGGCGGGAATGGGGCGCCAGCCATTATAACGCACAGTTGACCTGGCGGGCGCCCCTTAAGGATCAGGCCGGGCAGCTATCGGCGCCCTGGTTCAGGCCCAGGCTGGCGGGCGGGGCGTCCAAAAGCGGCGACCAGGCCGGGTCCGAGCCGCGTCCGTCATAGCCTGCCTGGGCCGTCACCCGCCCCGACAGATCCACCGTCCACAGCCGGGTGTCGCCGCCGCGTGTCTGGCGCGCGAACATGATGTAGCGGCCGTTCGGCGCCCAGGACGGGCCTTCCTCGAAATAGCTGGACGACAGAATGCGCTCGCCGCCGCCGCCGGAATCCATGACCCCGATGTGGAAACGGCCGCCCTGCTGCTTGGTGAAGGCGATCAGGTCGCCGCGCGGCGACCAGGCCGGGGCGGTGTAGATCCCGCCGCCGCGCGACACCGCGCGCTGGCCCGAGCCGTCGGCCCGCATGACATAGATGCGCGGGCTGCCCGAGCGATCCGAGTTGAAGGCGATCATCGACCCGTCCGGGCTGAACGAGGGCGAGGTGTCGATGCCGGGGTCCGAGGTCAGGCGCGACAATTGCCGGGTGCGCAGGTTCATCACATAGACGTCGGTGTTGCCGCCCCGGATGATCGAGAAGGCGATCTTGGACCCGTCGTTCGAGAATCGCGGGGCCAGCACCTGACCGTCGAACTCGCCCAGGCTCTCGCGGCGGCCGGTCGACAAATTGTACAGATAGATGCGGCTGTAATCCCGGCCCAGCGCCACATAGGTGATCTCTTCCGGGTTCGAGGCCGAAAAGCGCGGCGACATGATCACCTCGTCGCCCTGGGTCAGATAGACGGGGTTGAACCCGTCCTGATCGACGATGGCCAGGCGGCTGAGCCGGTTCAACTGGGTGCCGCTCTCGGCGACATAGATGACGCGGGTGTCGAAAAAGCCGCTCTCGCCGGTCATGCGCTGATAGACGACATCGGCGATCTTGTGGGCGATGCGGCGCCACTGTTCCGGCGTGGCGGTGAACTGATAGCTGACCAACTGGCACTGGCGATACGGGTCGTACAGGCGAAAGCCCACGTCGTTGCGGCCGTCCGGGCGCGCGGTGACGCTGCCGTACAGCACCGCCTGGGCGCCGATGGCGGTCCATTTGGGGAAGTCGGGGGCGTTGGCCACGGTCAGGCCGGTCTCGACGAAACCAGCCGGGTTCATCGGCTCGAAGAAGCCCGAACGGCGCAGGTCGCCCGAGACGACACTGGCGATCTCGGACCCGTTCTGGCCGCTGAAGGGGGCGACGGCGATCTGCAACGGACGCAGCACGCCCTGGTCGATGTCGACCTCGATCGGTCCCTGCTGTTGCGGGGGCGTCGCCGCGGGCGGGGTCTGCGCGGCCAGGGGAGAGCCGATGGTCACGGCCGCGACGGAGGCCAGAAGCAGTTTCAGACGCATGACGAAATCCCTTGGGCGGCGACGACCTACCCCGGTCCTTATCGCCAGACCGGTTACCGAAAACCAGCATGGCGGCGAATGGGGCGACTTTGCGGTCACGCGCCCCAAGCGGCGGGTCAGCGGTCGCGGCACGCTCGTTCGGTGTTGAAGGTCGGGCGGAAGGCTCCGCCCTGGAAACCATCGGGCACGTCAAACGGGGCGGTGGCGCGCAAGGCTCGCACCGCCTCTTCGGCCGCCGCGCGATAGACCGGGTCCGAACGCGGATTGACCAGGGTCGGTCCCGCCGTGATCCGGCCGTTCGCCGACAGGCTGACGTCGACCTGAATCCGAAGTTGGTCGCCGCCCGGCATATTGCAGGCGATGAAGACGTTCCAGTGGCTATAGACCTGGTTGAAGATGGCCGTGACCTGCGGCCCCGTGGCCTGGGGCGCGGTTCCCCGGCCCTGCTGACCGGGCGCGGGACGGCCCCGGTTCGGATTGGGGCGCGGCGGCCCAGCCAGGGCGTCCAGGTCCAGCACGACATCCCACTCGGGCTGGGCCTGGGCATAGCCGGCCAGCGAGGTGCGCCGCCACAGACCCCGCGGGTGCTCGGCGTCCTGCCAGAAGTTGTAGAAGTGCTCGCCCCGGCGGCTGGCCGTGGGGATGCGCTCCTTGGAGTCCATGATGGCCTTC
>JAFLCT010000151.1 GCA_017302335.1 Caulobacterales bacterium
GGGCCGTTTCGGCTCGGGCGCGCCGTCCGGTCGGCGGCGCAGGGCCAGGGCATAGGCGCGCGGGGCCATCGGCAGGTCGGAATAGTCGTCCAGCCAGGCCGACAGTTCCTCGAAGGTGGCGGTGTAGTCGGGATGGAACAGGCGTTCGAACTCGACCTGGCCCAGCAGGATGCGGTCCCGAGCCTGGCGAGCCGAGGCGCGGGCCAGTTCCAGGTCGCCGCGCCGCAAGGCGTCGAAGGCGGTGGTGTAGGACAGGCGGTCGGCGCTCGACAGGGCCTGGGGGCGCCCGCTCATGTCGCCCGAGGCTTCGCTCGCAGAGGCGTCCGCCGCCGCAGCGGACAGCAACAGAATGAGCGTCGGCGCGAGGAACGCGCGGTTGAAAATACGCATACGCGGCGGCCCCCTCGGTCCTCGCTCCCGATACCCGTGAACTCAGGCCTGTCTCGATTCAGGCCCGGTCTGGATTTCAGGATGGGCGGTCTTCGGCGCTGGTCGTCAGCCGACAAGAATGCCGGAATTAACCTTTGGACTCAACCTCGACCGCGTCCAGCCGGGCCGCCAGCGACAAGATGTCCGCCCAGGCCTGGCGCTTGGCCAGGGGTTGGCGCAGCAGATAGGCGGGGTGAAGGGTCGGCATGACCGGGGCGGACACGGCCCCTTCGGCCAGCCGCCAGTCGCGCCATTGGCCGCGCACCCGCATGATGCCCTCGTCGGTCTGAAGCACCGATTTCGTGGCCGCCGCGCCCACCAGCAGCACGACCTTGGGTCGCAGAATGGCGAAGGCGCGCTCGACGAAGGGCGCGCACACGGCCTGTTCCTGGGGATTCGGCGTGCGGTTGCCGGGCGGGCGCCAGAAGACGGTGTTGGTGATGAAGACCCGGCCGGTCAGGCCCGCCGCCTCCAGCATCCGATCCAGCAACTGGCCCGCCTTGCCGACGAAGGGTTGACCCAGCCGGTCCTCGTCCGCGCCCGGCCCCTCGCCGATGATCAGGACCGGGGCGTCGGGATCGCCGCGCCCGAACACGGCCTGGGTCGCGCCCATGCCGCGCAAAGGGCAGCCCTCGAACGCGGCGACGGCCCCGGCCAGGTCTTGCAGGGTCGCCGCGCCCGCCGCCAGCCTGCGCGCCTCGTCCAGGGCCTCGCCGATATCCGCGGCGGGCGACGTCGGAACCGCCGCGGCCGAGACCTTGGCCACGGCCTTCAGGCTGGGCGTCGGCTTGACGCGGGTGTGATCGACCGGCGCCTCGGCGTAGCAGGCGTCGACCCCCGCATCGCGCCAGAAGGCGAGCAGGCTTTCCAGCGCGCGAGGGTCAGGAACGGCGTCGGTCATCGGATGACGGCAGGGATAAGCCTTGACCGCCCTCGCGTCACGTCCCGATAAGCGGATGACGACAAAGCGCTGCGCAGGACATCAGCCATGGCCGAAGACACCATCGAAGGCGGCGCCCGGAACGCCTGGCAGGAAGCGGTGATCGACAAACTGCCGCCCGCCGAAGCCCTGGCCGGGGTGGAACGCGAGATCATGGACTATGACGTCGTCATCGTCGGCGGCGGTCCCGCCGGGCTGTCGGCGGCCATCCGGCTGAAGCAGCGGGCGGACCGGGACGGCAAGGACATCTCGGTCGCCGTGCTGGAAAAGGCGGCCGAGATCGGCGGCCACATCCTGTCGGGCGCGGTGATCGACCCCAAGGCGTTGAACGAACTGTTCCCTGATTGGAAGGATCGCGGCGCGCCGCTGGAGACGCCGGTGACCAAGGATCGATTCCTGGTGCTGGGTCCGCAGGGGCAACTCAGCCTGCCCATGCCGCTGTTGCCGCCGCTGATGCACAATGACGGCTGCTATATCGGCTCGCTGGGCAATCTGACCCGCTGGCTGGCCGAACAGGCCGAGGCCCTGGGCGTCGAGGTCTATCCCGGCATGGCCGCCAGTCATGTGGTCTGGGACGAGCCGTCCGGTCGGGTGAAGGGCGTCGTCGCCGGCGTCTTCGGCATCGACCGCGAGGGCAAGCCGACCGACGATTTTCAGCCGGGAATCGAGCTGCATGGCAAATACGTCTTCGTCGCCGAGGGCGCGCGCGGGTCGCTGGCCAAGACCATCATGGCGCGTCACGACCTTTGCGATGCGGCCGAACCTCAGAAATTCGGCATCGGCATCAAGGAATTGTGGCAGATCCCGGCCGAGAAACATCATCCGGGCCTGGTCCAGCACACCACCGGATGGCCGCTGGACGAACAGACCGGCGGCGGCAGCTTCCTGTACCATTTCGGCGACCGCTATGTGGCCATCGGCTATGTCGTGCACCTGAATTACAGGAACCCGTTCCTGTCGCCGTTCGACGAGTTCCAGCGCTTCAAACACCATCCGGCCATCGCCGAACATCTGGAGGGCGGGACGCGCGTCTCCTATGGCGCGCGGGCGATCACCGAGGGCGGCTTTCAGTCGGTGCCGAAACTGACCTTCCCCGGCGGCGCGCTGATCGGCTGTGCGGCCGGTTTCGTCAATGTTCCGCGCATCAAGGGCAGCCACAACGCCATGAAGACTGGAATGCTGGCCGCCGACGCCGCCTATGAGGCCGTGATCGCAGGCCGGTCGGGCGACCGACTGGACGCCTATCAGACGGCCTATGAGAAGAGCTGGGTTCGCCGAGAACTGAAGCGGGTCCGCAACGCCAAGCCCTATCTGTCGAAATTCGGCACGACGCTGGGCGGCGCCCTGGGCGTGGCCGATATGTGGTTCTCGACGATCACGCGCCTGAACGTCCCCTGGACGCTGAAGCACGGGAAAACCGACGCCGCCGCGACCGAACCGGCGTCCAAGCACAAGGCCATCGCCTATCCCAGACCGGATGGGAAGCTGTCGTTCGACAAGCTGTCGTCGGTGTTCATTTCCAACACCAACCACGCCGAGGACCAGCCGGTGCATTTGCGGCTTCTGGACCCGTCGACGCCGATCAGGGTCAATCTGCCGAAATATGGCGAGCCGGCGCGGCTGTATTGCCCGGCCGGGGTCTATGAGGTGCTGACGCCGGAAGACGGCGGCGAGCCGCGTTTCCAGATCAACGCCCAGAACTGCGTCCATTGCAAAACCTGCGATATCAAGGACCCGTCGCAGAACATCGTCTGGACCACGCCCGAGGGCGGCGGCGGCCCGAACTATCCGAATATGTGACCCGCGCGCCCTTGCGGCGCCGCAAGGTTCGGGCAAGGTGGCGCGATGACGTCCGCCCGCCCGCGCGCCCTTCTGTTGTCCGCCGTCGCCGCGGCCGCCCTGTCCCTGATCGCCGCGCCGCCCGGCGCCTGGGCGCAACAGCCGCCGTCCGCACCTCCGACTCAGACGCCGCCGACGGCCGCCCCGGCCACGCCCGCTCCGGCCCATGAGGCCGCGCCGGAAGCTGCCGCCCCGGTCGAGGGCGAACCCGGTGAAGATGAGGCCGCACCCGAAGCGCCTGCGGTCACGCCCATACCGACCGTCTGGTCGCCGGTGCCGCGCGATGAGGAGGGGCGCAGCGCCTATGGTCTGTATCTGGCCGGGCGGCTGGCGTTGACGCGTGGGGAGGGAGCGACCGGCGCCGCCTATCTGGCCGCCGCCTCGGATCTGGTTCCCGAACAGCCCGCCGTGCGCGACCGCGCCTTCACCGCCCTGTTGCTGAGCGGCGATCTGGATGATGCGGCGCGACTGGCTCCGCCTGCCGAGGAGGCGACCGCCACCCTGTCCCAGGCCGGTCTGGTCGTGCGCGCGGTTCAGGATTTCGCCCATGGCCGGGCGCGCCAGGCCGACGCGGCCCTGGCCGCCGATCCCGTGCAGGCGCCCCATGCGCGCGTCGGGCTGCTGATCGCGCCCTGGATCGCGGCGGCGGCGGGCGACTGGACCCGCGCTCTGGCCCAGCCCCCGGCCCAGGCCGACGCCCTGACCGCCCTGTTCGCGCGCCAGAACCGCGCCCTGATCCTGGAGAACCGGGGCCGCTTCGACGAGGCGGATGCGGAGTTCAAGACCCTGAC
>JAFLCT010000152.1 GCA_017302335.1 Caulobacterales bacterium
GGGGGCGGCGGGTTGATCCTCATCCTCCTTCTCGCGGCCGCGCGGAAGGGCGAGGGGAGAAGCGGAGGCCAGCGGCGGCGCCAGGGTCTCGACGACCGAGGCCGCCGTTGCGGGCGGACGCGGCGCCTCATCCTTGAGCAGGGGACGAGGCGTCAGGTCGATGGGGATGGCGACCTGGGGGATCGTCTGATCGTGCAGGGCCGGCGCCTCGAAATTCCGCAGGGCCATATAGCCGAGCACGAGGGTATGCAGCGCCACGGACGCCGCGATCAGCGCGGGCCTTTTGGCCCGCTCAGCCGTTTCAGGCCACGTCCAGTCGAACCGAACCACGCATCCTCCCCTGATAACGCCAGAGGACCGGGCGAGCATGGCCGTATTGGGGCTGGCGGCGCCATACCATCGCCCTTGACCCGCGGGCCTCCGAAGCGTATTTGGCGCGCACTTTCGAGATGGGCGCTTCGGCGGCCGTCCTGATCGTCACAATCGAGCGGACGGGCTGTGCCCGCCGGAACGGCCGAAGCGCCCGTTCCGGCTTTTCTGTTTGAGGCGGCGGTCCGGTCTCGCAAAGGCAACCCGGGCGGGGAAACCTCCCCGTTCAAAAGAAGGTCACGAGGCGCTCCGGCCGAAAGGCACACGCCTCCACACAGAAGTCGAGACTGTTCGAATGCCCACGATCAACCAGCTGATCCGCAAGCCGCGCAAGCCCAAGCCCACCCGCAACAAGGTGCCGGCTCTGGAGGGCTCGCCCCAGCGTCGCGGCGTCTGCACCCGCGTCTACACCACGACCCCGAAGAAGCCGAACTCGGCTCTGCGTAAGGTCGCCAAGGTCCGTCTGGCCAAGAACGGCTATGAAGCCGTGTGCTACATCCCCGGCGAAGGCCACAACCTGCAAGAGCACTCGGTGGTTCTGATCCGCGGCGGCCGCGTGAAAGACTTGCCCGGCGTTCGCTACCACATCCTGCGCGGCGTGCTGGACACCCAGGGCGTCAAGGACCGCAAGCAGCGCCGTTCGCACTACGGCGCCAAGCGTCCGAAGTAAGCCGACCGCCTTTCGCCATCAGAGATTTTCCCGGCGGCTGTCGGGACCTACGAGGAATAGCCCATGTCGCGTCGTCACCGCGCCCAGAAGCGTGAAGTTCTGCCGGATCCCAAGTTCGGCGATCTGATCGTCACCAAATTCATGAACTACGTCATGTACGAAGGCAAAAAGGCCGTCGCCGAGAACATCGTCTACGGCGCCTTCGATATCCTGGCCGAGAAGAAGAAGGACCAAGAGCCGGTCGCCACCTTCCATACCGCGCTGGAAAACGTGGCCCCGTCGGTCGAAGTCCGCTCGCGTCGCGTCGGCGGCGCCACCTATCAGGTGCCGGTCGAGGTCCGCCCCGATCGCCGTCGCGCCCTGGCCATCCGCTGGCTGGTCAACGCCGCTCGCAACCGTGGTGAGAACACCATGACCGAGAAGCTGGCCGCCGAGCTGCTGGACGCCTCGAACAACCGCGGCACCGCGGTCAAGAAGCGCGAAGACACCCACAAGATGGCCGAGGCCAACCGCGCCTTCAGCCACTATCGCTGGTAACGGCCTTCAAGGCGCCCCCTTCGGCGCCTATGTAGCGACTATCCGGCGCGGGCGGTTTCAGCTAAATCGCCCGCGCCGCTTTATCCGACATCTCCCGAGGGCGCTGAGCTGGCGTCCTGCACAGCACCCCAAGGCAGCCTCCTATGCCCCGCACGCATAAAATCGAAGACTACCGCAACTTCGGCATCATGGCGCACATCGACGCCGGCAAGACCACGACGACCGAGCGGATCCTGTATTACACCGGCAAGTCCCACAAGATCGGCGAAGTCCACGACGGCGCCGCTACCATGGACTGGATGGACCAGGAGCAGGAGCGCGGCATCACCATCACGTCGGCCGCGACGACCGCTTTCTGGAAAGAGAAGCGCCTCAACATCATCGACACCCCCGGCCACGTGGACTTCACCATTGAAGTCGAGCGTTCGCTGCGCGTCCTGGACGGCGCCGTGACCGTGCTGGACGGCAACGCCGGCGTCGAGCCGCAGACCGAGACCGTTTGGCGTCAGGCCGACAAATACAAGGTTCCGCGCATCGTCTTCGTCAACAAGATGGACAAGATCGGCGCCGACTTCGACAAGTCGGTCGAGTCGATCCGCGACCGTCTGGGCGCCAAGGCCGTGCCGATCCAGTTCCCGATCGGCGCCGAAAGCTCGCTGTCGGGCCTGGTCGACCTGGTCCGCATGAAGGCGGTGGTCTGGGACAACGACGCCCTGGGCGCGAACTTCCGCGACGAAGAGATCCCGGCCGACCTTATGGACAAGGCCGTCGAGGCGCGTCAGTACCTGATCGACAACGCCGTCGAGCTGGATGACGAGGCGATGGAAGCCTATCTGGAAGGCAACGAGCCTTCGGAAGAGACCATCAAGAAGTGCATCCGCAAGGCTGTTCTGACCGGCGCCTTCTATCCGATCCTGTGCGGCTCGGCCTTCAAGAACAAGGGCGTGCAGACGCTGCTGGACGCGGTGGTCGATTACCTGCCGTCGCCGGTCGACATTCCGCCGACCCCCGGCATCGACTTCAAGACCGAAGAGCCGGTCGTGCGCCGCGCTTCGGACGACGAACCCCTGTCGGTCCTGGCGTTCAAGATCATGGACGACCCCTTCGTCGGCTCGCTGACCTTCTGCCGCATCTATTCGGGCAAGATGGAGACCGGCATGGGTCTGCTGAACTCGACCCGCGACAAGAAGGAGCGCGTCGGCCGTATGCTGCTGATGCACTCGAACAACCGCGAGGACATCAAGGAAGCCTACGCTGGCGATATCGTCGCCCTGGCCGGCCTGAAGGACACCCGCACCGGCGACACCCTGTGCGACCCGATCAAGTCGCCGGTCATCCTGGAGCGCATGGAGTTCCCGGCCCCGGTGATCGAGATCGCCGTCGAGCCGAAGACCAAGGCCGACCAGGAGAAGCTGGGCGTCGCCCTGGCCAAGCTGGCCTCGGAAGACCCGTCCTTCACCGTCTCGACCGACCACGAGTCGGGCCAGACCATCCTGAAGGGCATGGGCGAGCTGCACCTGGACATCAAGATCGACATCCTGAAGCGCACCTATAAGGTCGAGGCCAACATCGGCGCGCCGCAGGTGGCCTATCGCGAGTCCATCAGCCGCAAGGCCGAGATCGACTACACCCACAAGAAGCAGACCGGCGGTACGGGCCAGTTCGCCCGCGTCAAACTGGTGTTCGAGCCGGGCGAACCGGGTTCGGACTTCGTCTTCGAATCCGCCATCGTCGGCGGCGCGGTGCCCAAGGAATACATCCCGGGCGTCGAAAAGGGCCTGAAGTCGGCCAAGGACAACGGCCTGCTGGCCGGCTTCCCGGTCATCGACGTCAAGGCCACCCTGGTCGACGGCGCCTTCCACGACGTCGACTCCTCGGTGCTGGCTTTCGAAATCGCCTCGCGCGCGGCTTTCAAGGAACTGCGTGAGAAGGGCGGACCCAAGCTGCTCGAACCGATCATGGCCGTCGAGGTCGTGACCCCGGAAGAGTATCTGGGTTCGGTCATCGGCGACCTGAACGGCCGTCGCGGCATGATCCAGGGTCAGGATATGCGCGGCAACGCCACCGTCGTGAACGCCTTCGTGCCGCTGGCCAATATGTTCGGCTATGTGAACACCCTTCGCGGGATGTCGCAGGGCCGCGCCCAGTTCACCATGCAGTACGACCACTACGAGCCGGTGCCGCAACACGTCGCCGACGAAGTCATCAAGAAATACGCCTAACCCACCCCCCTGAATTCTAGGAACAACCCCCTCATCAGGGGAACGGAGAGAAGAGAATGGCCAAGGAAAAGTTTGAACGCACCAAGCCGCATTGCAACATCGGCACGATTGGTCACGTTGACCACGGCAAGACGACGCTGACGGCGGCGATCACGATGACGCTGGCGAAGGCTGGCGGCGCCA
>JAFLCT010000153.1 GCA_017302335.1 Caulobacterales bacterium
CGATCCCGCCCCCAGCCACCACCGGTGTCGGACGACACAACAAGCTGGACTTCGACAGAAAAAGTTGGACTCCTCGCCGTCCCGACAGATTAAGTTTCGGAATCCAATCGACTGGACTTGCGTCTGACACGGACCAGCCGAACTTGAGCAGGCGAGTGATGCCTCTGACTCGAAGCGGTAGTACTGTCCGGTTTCAGGAAACCTAACTCCTGTTTCACTTAAGCGACTCAATATCACTCCGTACGACCGTGTGGCCGATAGGCGGCACAGTTGGGATCGTGGCGGGATCCTTATGCTGACGACACAGCTACAGCGCCATGAAGCGGATCATATAGGAAGGCTAATCACTTCCGGGTGGGACTAGGATGCCCAATCCTGCGCTTTCGTTCGAGGTCGGAACGGCCAAGTGTAATGCGACCCTCCAAGAGTTGAAGGCCCATCTCGGCTACCGCGGCGGTGAAGTCTCACGCATCATCCGAACGGAGCGACGATGGCAAGGCGCGACCCTGAAGCCCCTATCCGACGCACGCTGGACATCGTGATTGTGCTTCTCTTTTTCGCCGGCGCCTTCAGCTATTGGAAGGCCTGTGGGGAGCAGCGGGAGGATCCCGCCTGGATGATCGCGTCCCAGCAGCAAAGCTTGGAACGCGAGAGGGCCGGCCAACCCGGCTGAATCTCCGCTCCGCTCCATTCGTGTTCGATATGCACGACCGAGGACCCCGCCGTAGCGCAGATCGACCGCACCCTCAGACCCTGGAGTCTTTGCGCTCGTTGAACGCCGTCTCGGCCCAAGCAATCAGGTTCGAAGCGATGCTTTCCCAACCAGGCTCCGCGAGAAGAAGATGTGACCGACCTTCATAATGCCTGAAGTCTGTTCGCGCAGGTGACTGTCCCTGAATGCGATAGGCCGCGCGAGAGAGATAGGGCGTGACGAGACGGTCGCGGTCGCTGGCGGTGATCAACAACGGCTGGGTGCGGCGCTGCGGCGCGACCCGCGTGCCACGCCAGGATGCGGCCTCGTAGAAGACCCTTCCGGGGGCGGGAATGACATAGGCGTCGAATGCTTGATCCTGCACGATTTTTGGGCGGCGTTTGCAAAGCGGTTGGCCCATCGCGACCGGGAGAAGGCGTAGGGCCGGTTCCAACCATTCAAACGGAGGATCGGAGGCAGGGCCGCTGTGAGCGTCAGCCAACCGTGCACGATCCCACCTATCGGCGCCGGGTTCACCGCGATACCCGCATAGCCTACCCCGCGGTCAAGGAGGATCTGGGCGAACAGCCCGCCAAAGGAATGGCCCAACAGGAGCGGCGGTTCGGGAAGACGTTCGATCTGCTCCTGAAGAGACGCAACGACATCCGTGACGGACACCCCGCCGAGCTCGGCGGGCGGGTCCGTATTGATGTCGGCGGCGGTCCGGCCCCGCAACATCGGCCAAGTCGGCGTGATGACGGCCCAGCCTGCCGCCTCCCAAGGCCGACGGAAGGCCTCCCAGGAGTCGACCGTGACCCAGAGGCCATGGAGCAGGACGACGGTCTTGGTCAGCCTCTGCTCCATGGCGGGCCAGCCTCAGGCGCGGATGAAGGCGAGAAGGTCAGCGTTCAAACGATCCTGCTCCGTCGTGGCGATCCCATGGGACCCGCCCGCGTAGACCTTGAGCTGGGCGCCGGGGATGATCTGGGCCGACATGCGGCCCGCAGCATCGATGGGCACGATCTGATCGTCGTCGCCGTGGAGGATCAGGGTCGGCTTGTCGATACGCCGAAGATCGGGCGTGTAGTCGACTTCGGAGAACTCGCGGATGCAGTCGAGCTGACCCTTGATGCCCCCCATCATCCCTTGGAGCCAGAAACTGTCCCGGACGCCTTCCGACAGCGTCGCGCCGGGGCGGTTGTATCCGTAGAAGGTGGTGACGAGGTCTTTGAAGAACTGGCTACGATTGTCGAAGGTCGCCTTGCGGATGCCGTCGAAGACGCCAATCGGCAGCCCGCCGGGATTCCTGTCCGTCTTGAGCATCAGGGGCGGCACCGCCCCGATAAGCACAACCTTGGCGACCCGCGCGGTGCCGTGTCGGCCGATGTAGTGCGCCACCTCGCCTCCGCCGGTGGAATGACCGACCAGCACGACGTCGTGGAGGTCGAGTTCATTGATCAGGCCGGCGAGATCGTCGGCGTACTGATCCATGTGGTTGCCGTCCCAGGTTTGGTCCGAGCGACCATGGCTACGGCGGTCGTGGGCGATAACCCGGTAGCCCTCCCGGCCCAGAAACTGCATCTGGGCGTCCCACGCATCCGCCGTGAGCGGCCATCCGTGGCTGAAGACGACCGGTTGGCCCGATCCCCAGTCCTTGTAGAAGATGCGAGCGCCGTCGTTGGCGGTGATGTATCCCATGTCTCTCTCCTTGGTTTTGACGGAGGGGTGTGTCGCGCGCGAGGATGAGGTGGTCGCTCCCGCCAGCACGAGCGCGGCGCTCGAGCCGAGCACCAGCCGGCGAGACATCGGCAGAAGCCGGTCCGGGAGTTTGGCTGAATCGGTCATCGAGGGTCGCTCGTCCATTGAAGAGTACCAGGATGACTTGGACGCCGGGGTCGGTCTTGTCGGTTCATGCCGACGCTGCGGTGTGAGCTAACAGGGCGTCTGCAAATCGCGCGGTCAGGTGGGTTGCGCACGCCGGGGTCGCGCGCGCGGGCGTCGCCAGCTCGATCACTGTCGTCGCCTCCAAGCCGCTCACCAGCTGGAGCCGGCCTTCCCAGACAGCGGCGCCGCACATCAGCTCCGGCAACGCGGCGACCCCCAGCCCCTCCATCGCGGCGGCGAGGACGATTGCGCTGTCGTTGCTGATCAGCCGCGTTGATACGCTCGCGCCCCCATCGGCGTTCAACAGAAGGTATCGGGCTGACCTGTCGCGGATCCGGGAGAAACGATCGGCCAGGATGGGAATGACCTCGGGCGCGATGTCGCGCGCGACGTCGGGCGCAGCCACCAAGACATACCGGTCGCGGGCGGTCAGCTGCACAGCCCATCCGGAGAGAGGGCGTCCGCCCCCTTGCCTCAACAGGACATCCGTAACGGGGCTCGGCTCCGTCTCATCGAAGTCCTGGATCGACAACTGCACGCGCGCGCTCACATCGAGCGACAAGAAGGTGCGCAGCCGACAGCTGACCAGCGTTTCGAGCGCCCGGTCACACGCCACGTGCAGGGTCTTCGTCGGCCATCCGTCGAGCGCCCAGGCGGCTCTTCCGTTTCGGATGGAGTGTTGTCTCGACATTTCGGGAGCCATCCAACGTCTGCCCGAGGATGCGCCCCTAGGCTGCGAGCCTGGCCGCGGTCTCGGCGATTTTCCGGCCTTGGTAGCGCGCGCCGACCAGTTCGTTTTCGGTCGGCTGACGCGATCCATCTCCTCCCGCGATGGTCGTCGCGCCGTACGGCGAGCCGCCGGTGACCTCGTCGAGGGTCATCTGACCGGCGTGCCCGTAGTCCAGGCCGACGATCGTCATGCCGAAGTGCAGAAGATTGGTGATGATCGAAAACAGCGTCGTTTCCTGACCGCCATGCTGCGTCGCCGTCGAGGTGAATGCACCGCCGACTTTTCCGTGGAGAGCGCCCCGCGCCCACAGACCTCCGGCCTGATCGAGAAAGCTCGCCATCTGCGACGCCATACGGCCGAAACGCGTACCAACGCCGACGATGATCGCGTCGTAGTTTTCGAGATCCGAGACTTGCGCCACGGGCGCCGCCTGATCGAGCTTGAAGCCGGCCGCCTTGGCGACGCTGTCAGGCGCCGTCTCCGGCACCCGTTTCACATCGACGGAAGCTCCGGCTTCCGCAGCGCCGGCGGCGACGGCGTAGGCCATGTGACGTGACCCCCTGAAACTCCTCCAGGAATAGCTAGAGTCCGCCCAACGAAGGACGGACAAGAATGAAGCGATCAAGGTTCACGGAAGAGCAAATCATCGGGATCTTGCGGGAGCAGGAGGCCGG
>JAFLCT010000154.1 GCA_017302335.1 Caulobacterales bacterium
ACACCGCCCGCGCGGTGCAACAGGCCGAGGATCAGGGCGACCTGACCGCCCTGGCCGCCGTCGCCGCCCGCCTGCGCGTGCGGCTGCAAAGCGAGGATGCGGACGCCGCGCCCCTGGATTGGGCCGCCGACCAGATCGGCCTGGCCCGCGTCGGTCTGGCGGTCGGACGCCTGTGCGGCCAGACCCCGCCCGGCGTCGCCCTGGCCCTGTCGGAAGCGGCCGAGGTCGCCCGCCATCACGGCGTTCCGGCCCTGGTGCAAAGAGCCGAGGACTTGATCAAGGTTCGCACATAACCTTCCTTCTCCCGCAAGGGGAGAAGGGGTCCTACCCCCCGATGGCCACGAACGGGCCGTTCAACAGGCCGGGCTTGCCGTAGCGCAACGAGCCGCCGTCGTCGGCCAGCACCCGCCCGCCCGCGGCCTCCAGCACCGCCTGGCCCGCCGCCGTGTCCCATTCCGAAGTCGGACCGCTGCGCGGATAGGCATCGAACCGACCCTCGGCGATCAGGCAAAATTTCAACGAAGAGTCCGTGCCCTGCCACCGGGTGCACCCGTGCCGCGCCGCCAGGCGTGCCGCCTCTTCGTCGGTGAGGCTATGGCTCATCAGGGCGGACCCTTCGGCCGGGCGGTCGCGCACCTTGATCGGCCGCCACGCCTCGCCGAAGCGACGCATGGCCGCGCCTCGCCCCGGCGCCGTCGATCGCCAGGTCAGACCGCTGGCGGGCGCCGTCACCACCCCGGCCACGGGCGCGTCGCCCTGGATCAGGGCGATGTTGACGGTGAAGGCTTCGCGCCCCTCCACGAAGCCGCGCGTGCCGTCCAGCGGATCGATCAGCCAGAAGACCTCATCCAGGACGGCGGGCTTGCCGTCCGCCTCGGCCTGTTCCTCGCCCACCGCCTGGACGCCTGGCCAGCGTTCGGCCAGCGCCGCCAGGATCAGGGCCTCCGCCTCGTGGTCGGCCTGGGTCACCGGGCTGTCGTCGGCCTTGGACCGATGGGCCACACCGGTGCGCCAATAGGGCAGGATCACCGCCGCCGCCGCCTCGGCGATGTCGGCGATGGCTTCGGTCAGGGCGCCGCTTTCGAGGTCGCGGATCAATTCGGTCGTCATCGGCGCGTGGTTAGCCCATTCCCCCGGTTTCAAGAACCGGCAAATCACGTCAGCTTCCGCCCCATGACCGAGACCGCTTCTTCGACCGACCTGGCCACCCTGGTGGCGGCCAAGCTGTGCCATGATTTCATCAGCCCGGCCGGGGCCATCGTCTCGGGCCTGGACCTGCTGAACGACCCGTCGGCCCAGGATATGCGTGACGACGCCATCGGCCTGATCGATCAGAGCGCGCGCAAGATGGTGGCCCTGGTCCATTTCGCCCGCGTCGCCTTCGGCGCGGCCACGACCAGCGAGAGATTCGACGGGCGTGAACTCCAGACCCTGGTCGCGGGCATGACCGACGGAGGCCGCGCCGTCGTCGACTGGCGGGTCGAGGATCGCGCCTTCAGCAAGCCCCAGGCCCGCGCCCTGGTGAATTTGGGCTATCTGACCGCCGCCGCCCTGCCCGCCGGCGGAACCGCCGTCATCGCCAGCCGCATCGATGGCGACGTCCTGGTCCTGGAAGGCGTGGCCGAGGGCGCGCGCGCGCGTCTCAAGCCGGAAGCCGCCGTCGGTCTGAGCGGCCGCCCCCTGACCGAGGGGCTGCAAGGCCAATGGATCCAGCCCTATTGGCTGTGGCTGACCGTCCATGAGGCCGACGGAAGCCTCGACGTGGCCGCCGACGAGGGCCGGGTCGTCCTGACCGCGCGGATGCCGCTTTAGGCCACGTCACCAACGGCTCGTTAACCGACCGGCTGCGATCATGGCGCGAAGATCCATGTCGATCGAATTGCTTCGAATCCTCGCCGGGCGCCGCCTTGACCGTCAGAACCTGCCTCATCGTCGATGACAGCCGGATCATCCGCAAGGTCGCGCGCCGCATCGTCGAGGCGTTGACCTTCGAAGTGGATGAGGCGGCCGACGGCTCCGAAGCCCTGGCCTATTGCGCCTCGACCCTGCCGGACGTGATCCTGCTGGACTGGAATATGCCCGTCATGGACGGTCTGACCTTCCTGCGCCGTCTGCGCGCCCTGCCGGGCGGCGACCGGCCCAAGGTGCTGTTCTGCACCATAGAGACCCGCGCTGATCGTATCGCCGAAGCGCTGTCGGCGGGGGCCGACGACTATGTGATGAAGCCGTTCGACGGCCAGATTCTGGAATCCAAACTGACCGAGGCGGGGGTGCTGTGAGCGCCATGACGCCCGAGGATTTCGAAAAGCTCCAGGCCCTGCTGGCCTCGCGCGCCGGGTACCGGCTCTCGCGCGAACGGCTGTCCCTGGCCGAGCACCGCCTGGGTCCGGTGGCGCGACGCGAGGGGTTCGAGACCGTTTCGGCCATGCTGCACGCCCTGTGGTCACGGCCCGTCGCCTCGCTCGGCTGGGCGGTGATCGAAAGCCTGCTGAACCCCGAGACCTGGTTCAACCGCGACCGCGCGCCGTTCCAGACCCTGGCCCAGGACCTCTTGCCCGCCCTGGTCAAGGCGCGCGGCGACCGCAAGATCCACATCTGGTCGGCGGGCTGCTCGATGGGGCAGGAAGCCTATTCCATCGCCATGGCGGCGGCCGAGACCGGCGCCGATTTCGACCTGCACGCCACCGATCTGAACCAACGGGCGGTCGAAAAGGCCCGCAGCGGCCTGTACACGACCTTCGAGATCCAGCGCGGCTTGTCGGCGGCGTCCATGCTGCGTTGGTTCGAGCAGACGGAAGACCAGTGGCGCGCCCGGCCCGACCTGCGTCAGACGATGACCTTCGCGGCCGCCAACCTGCTGGACGAACCCGCCGATGATCGCCGCTTCGACATCGTCTTCTGCCGCAATGTCCTGGGCGAAATGGCCCCGGCCCAGCGCGCCCGCGCCCTGGACGTGCTGGAGCAACGCCTGGTCGATGACGGTTGTCTGTTCCTGGGTCAGGACGAACGGGTCGAGAGCGACACGGTCGCCTTCCGCGCCGTAACGGGGCGGCCGGGCCTGTATGTGAAGACGCCCTCCACCCTCAGCCGCGCGGCCTGACCGAAACCCTCGCGCTTGCGGGGGAAGGATGATCTCTTGCCGACCCCCTCCCCAGACGGCCTATAGTCGTACGCGGTTCGGAGGGATGTTTCATGCGGCTCGGCCTGCTGTTCGGCGCCCTGCTGGTCGCCCTGTCCCTGGCGTCCCTATCGTTGCGCACGCCCGCCCCCGCGCCCGCCACGGTCCCCGCCGCCGTCTTCTCGGCCGAGCGCGCCATGGCCGACGTGCGCCAGATCGCCCGTGCGCCCCATCCCCTCGGTTCGGCCGAACACGCGCGTATCCTGCGCTATCTCAGCGTCCGCATGGCCCAGTTGGGCCTGTCGCCCCAGGTCCAGACCGGCGCCTTGTCGCCCGCCGCCTTGAAGCGTCTGGAGCGCTGGAACATCGACCCGACGGCGGCGAACCATCAGGTCGCCAATCTGGTCGGCGTTCTGCCCGGACGGGATCGATCCCTGCCGCCCATCCTGCTGATGGCCCATTACGACAGCGTGCCCGGCTCGCCGGGCGCCGCCGACGACGCAGCCGGGGTCGCCGCCATCCTGGAATCCGTCCGCGCCATCCAGGCGCGCGGCCCCGCCCCGCGCGATCTGGTCGTGTTGTTCACCGACGGGGAGGAGCTGAACCTGGACGGCGCCCGCGTCTTCTTCAGCGAACATCCCCTGCGCGACCGCATCGGCGCCGTGATCAATCTGGAAGCGCGCGGCGGCGGCGGCCGCGCCTTCATGTTCGAGACCGGCCGCGGCAACGCCGAGACCGTGGCCCGCTTCGCCGACGCCGCCGCCCGCGCGCCCGGCGGCCCCTCGTCCAGTTCGCTGGCCGTCTTCGTCTATGAGCTGATGCCCAACGGCACCGACTTCACCATCGCCAAGGACCGCGGC
>JAFLCT010000155.1 GCA_017302335.1 Caulobacterales bacterium
CTGGGCAAGCCCTACATGGGGCCGCCCCGCGTGCCGCACGTGCACGAGGAGTTTTTCCGCGCCTACTTCCTGGGCGCGCACCTGGCGGTGGCGATCTGCAGCTTCCCCGGCCGCATCCTGGGCAGCGAAGTGCGGCCGCGGCGGTTCAAGTGAGCGGGCAGTGCGGGGCGGCTGAGCAGGGCTGGATGGACAGCCCCCGTGGGCGATGGCCGTGTTGGGGTACAGCAGCCCAACTCGGTGCGCTTGCAGTTTGCGCAGGGGTGGCTCGCATGGCGGGCCTGGCTGTGGCCCCCGCGACACGCTGCGCGCACCCACTCCCACATCCATACCTGCAGCACCCACCACCACCCCGCCCCTCCTCGCCCCGCCCCGCCTGCCGCCGCGAGTACATCCTGTCGTGCACCGACGAGGCGGCCAAGCGGCGGCAGGCGCTGCGGGGGCAGGTGCCCACCGCCTGGTTCAAGGGCCGGCCGCGCCTGACCGACCACTCCTGGGAGAAGATGTGGGACGACCACCTGCACTGGAAGAGGTGCGCCGGCCGGAAGTGGCGGGGGTCTCTGCAGGGGGCTGCGTCGCCGTGGGCGCGAGACGCGGGCGGTCGGCCAGGGCGCGGGCGATGGCGCCGCGGCTGGCGTCGTCCAGGCCGGTGCCGACTGGGGCCGAGACCCGACCCTCGCCGGGCGACAGGGTCAGGGACAGGGTGAAGTGCGCGCCCTGGCCCGGCTGACTGCGCACCGTCAGGCGGCCGCCCATCAACTGGGCCAACTCACGGCTGATGGCCAGGCCCAGGCCCGAGCCGCCATGGCGGGTGAACAGCCGGTCGAGCTGGTCGCGGCTGAGACCGGGACCGGTGTCGGCCACCTCGAAGGTGATCGCATGGTCGCCGCTGTCCTCGGTCCAGGCGCTCAGGCGCAGGGTGATGGACCCCCGGTCCGTGAACTTCATGGCGTTGGACATCAGATTGTTCAGCACCTGGCGGATGCGCATGGCGTCGCCGCGCACGGCGGCGGGCAGGCGGCGACCGCCCTCCAGGGTGAGCTTCAGGCCCTTGGCCTTTGCCGGGCCGCGCCACAGACGGGCGGTCTGGGCGACCAGGCCGCGCAGGTCGAAATCGGCCGCCTCGACCTTCATGCGGCCGGCTTCCAGCTTGGAGTGGTCCAACAGGTCGTCCAGCAGGCCCTTCATCATCAGGCCCGCGTCGGTGATCAGGGCGGCGTGGGCGCGCGCTGCGGCGTCGCCGCCGCGTGAAACCTCGGCGGCGCCGGTCAGGATGGCGCCGATGGGCGTGCGCAGGTCGTGACCCACGGCGGCCAGGAACGCGGCGCGGCCCGCCATGATCCGTTCGGCCCGAACACAGCGGCTCTCAGCGTCATGGCGCGCCTTGGACTCGGCCAGGGAGGCCTTGTTCATGCGCTGCCAGGTGGTCAGACAGAAGATGGCGAAGACGGTCAGGGCCGCGCCCGCGGCCAGCACATAGGCCGGGTCCGCGCCTGCGGCGGCCATGAAGCCTGGCGTCATGGCCATGTAGATCAGTTGCGGCGACGCGGTCAGGGCCAGGACGGCTCCCGAGCGCGGGGCGTTGATCATGGAGTAGACCAGCGCCGCGGGCAGCAGCACGCCCGCGCAGATGCCGCCCATGACGCCGCCCAGTTGCCAAAGCGGGATGGACAGGCCGCCGATCATGGCGGTGTTCAGGAACAGGACCGCCCCGCCCAGGGCGCTGCGCCACGAGGGCATATGGTCGGTCTGGCGTCGGATGATCGGTGCGAACACCGCAGCCTCGATCATCTGCACGACAAGATAGACGGCCAGCCAGGGCAGGCTGATGGCGTAGCCCAACAGCGGACTGACGATCAGGGCAGAGGCGGAGCCGACGCACAGTCGGATCACCAGCGCATGGCGACGCTGACGGACGGCGGCGGCCCAGCCGGGCGTTTCGTCGGTCAGATGCGGCATTCACCATCCCCACACGGGCGGTTCTCCGCCCCTTGGGGTGACCATGGCAGATCGGCCCTAACGCTCCGTCAACGGCAGCGTGCCGACGGCGTCGGCGACGGTGAAAAAACCATCGGCGCGCAGGCGGCGGGCCAGATCCCGCTTGATCCTGCTGACCAGTCCGGGACCTTCAAAGATCAGCGCGGAATAGAGCTGCACGGCCGAGGCCCCAAGGCGGATGCGGCGATAGGCGTCGGCGCCCGAGGCGATCGCACCCACGCCGATCAGGGGCAGGCGGCCGTTCGCGGCCTCGGCGGCGGCGATCAGGGCGGTCTCGGCCCGGTCCTTCAGCGGCGCGCCCGACAGACCGCCGCTCTCGGCGCGATCCGGCGCGCGCAGGCTCGCGGGCCGGTCCAGGGTGGTGTTGGAGACGATCAGGGCGTCGATGCGGTTGGCCAGGGCCGCCTCGACGATCATGGCGATCTCGGCGGCGGTCAGGTCGGGCGCGATCTTCAGGAACACCGGTGCGCCATCGGCGGGACGGGCTTCGTGGATGCGGCCCAACAGGTCGTCCAGCGCCCCGCGGCCCTGCAAGGCGCGCAGGCCCGGCGTGTTGGGCGAGGAGATATTGACCGTGAAATAGGATGCGCGGCCAGCCAGGCGGCGCAGACCGGCGACATAGTCGGCCGCCTTGTCCTCGGTCTCCTTATTGGCCCCCAGATTGGCGCCGACGACCACGTCGCGCGGGCGACGGTCCATCCGGGCGGCGAAGGCGTCCAGTCCGGCGTTGTTGAAGCCCATACGGTTGATGACCGCCCGGTCTTCCGACAGGCGGAACAGGCGCGGCTTTGGATTGCCGGGTTGCGGCCGGGGCGTGACCGAGCCGCATTCGACGAAGCCGAAACCCAGCCGCGCCAGGCCGCCGATCGCCTCGCCGTCCTTGTCCAGGCCGGCGGCCAGTCCGACCGGGTTGGCCAGGTCCAGACCCGCCAGGCGCGTATGCAGGATCGGATCGTCGGCGGGCGCGACGGGCGCGGGCAGGATCGACAGGCCGCGCACGGCCAGACGATGCGCCGCCTCGGGGTCCAGTCGCCGCAACGCCCAGGCGCCGAGATCGCCCAGGCTCACGCCGCGTCCTCGAAGATCATCTCGCCGGTCTGATCGACGCGGAAGGCGCGCGCGCGACGGACGGCGGCGGCCGTCAGACGGCCGTAGAGATGCGGAAACAGGGCGCCGCCGCGCGACGGCTCCCACACGACAGCCTCGCCATAGGGCGCCAGCTCCACGTCCAGAAGCATCAGGCCGTCGCGCCCGGCATAGTGTTTGGCCGCCGTGCCCGCCAACTGATCGGCGGCGGACAGGTGGATGTAGCCGTCGCGCAGATCGACCGCCGAACCGTCATAGCCGCCCGTCGCCTGGATCGCGGCCCAGTCGTCGGTCGAGACGATCTTGTAGGCGACGCCGCTCACGCCAGAACGCCGGGGTCGCGGGGGGTCAGATAGGCTTCGTGCGCGCGGCGCCCTTGCGGATCGACGGCGAAAACAGCGGCCGAGCCGGGCGGGAAACCGCCGGTCATCCGCTCCATCAGGGCGGGCGAGGCGGCGGCCTGGAGCAGATAGTCGCCGACCAGGACGGGAACCCCCGGATTGTGCGCCAACACCAGCAGACAGCCCGCGTTTTCGGCCGCCTCGGCGATCAGGGCGCGCAACATCTCGGCCGGGGCGTTGTAGAGGTCCGGTTCGATCCGCACTTCGACATCGCCGAAGGCGTCCTGCATCAGGTCCCAGGTCTGACGTGTGCGAACCGCCGACGACACCAGGGCCAGGTCCGGGCGCAAGCCGCGCCGGGCCAGGGTGCGGCCCATCAGCGCCGCATCCTCGCGGCCCTGGGCGCTGAGCGGTCGTTCGCGGTCGCCGCCCGCGTGGGCGCGTTCGGCCTCGGCGTGGCGCATCAGGATCAGGCGGTGCATGGGCCTTCGCTTAAGGGCGTTCGACGCC
>JAFLCT010000156.1 GCA_017302335.1 Caulobacterales bacterium
GCGCGTGGCCGTGCGCCAGGGCGCGCGGACGGCGGCGGCGGCGCCCGAGGCGGCGGTGCAGTACGAGGGCCAGCGCGCCTTCGTCTTCCGTATCGCGCGCGGCGAGCGCGGTTCGACCGCCCAGCGGATCGAGATCGAACCCGGCGCGGTCGAGAACGGCTTCGTCGAGATCCTGTCCGGCGTCGAACCTGGCGAGCGTATCGTCGGTTCGGGCCTGAACCGCATCCAGCCCGGCGCGCCCGTGCGCCCCGCGGGCCAGGGCGCCGCCCAGCGGAAGTCGGCGCAATGATGCTGTCCGATCTGTCGGTTCGGCGCCCCGTCTTCGCGGCGGTGGCGGCCATCGTGCTGTGCGTCGTCGGCGCGGCGGCCTTCTTCTTCCTGCCGGTGCGCGAACTGCCGGATGTCGATCCGCCGATCGTCTCGGTCAACACCAGCTACGCCGGGGCCTCGGCCGAGGTGATCGAAAGCCGGATCACCGAACCGATCGAGCAGCAGATCGCCGGGCTGCAAGGGGTCGAGCGGATCAATTCGACCAGCCGCGACGGCCGCTCGAACATCAATATCGAGTTCAGCCTGGACCGGAACATCGACGACGCCGCCAACGACGTGCGCGACCGGATCAGCCGTGTGGCGGGCCGTCTGCCCGACCAGGCCGATCCGCCCCAGGTGGCCAAGGCCGATTCCGACAGCCAGCCCATCATCATTCTGTTCCTGCGCTCCAGCAGCATGAACCGGCTGCAACTGACCGACTACGCCGACCGCTATCTGATCGACCGGCTGTCGACGGTGGACGGCGTGGCCCAGGTGCAGATCTATGGCGAGCAGCGCTACGCCATGCGCATCTGGCTGGATCCTGCGGCCATGGCGGCGCGGGGGCTGACGGTGCAGGACGTGGAGAGCGCCCTGACCAGCCAGAACGTCGAACTGCCGGCCGGTGCGCTGGAGTCGACGGACAAGGACTACACCGTCCGGGTGGCCCGCAACTACGCCACGCCCGCCCAGTTCGCGGCGCTGCCGATCGGGACGCGCGGGTCGGCGGCGACGACGACGGGCACAGGCGCCGCCGCCCTGATCCCCGGCGCGCCGACCTATGTGACGCGCCTGGGCGACATCGCCCGCGTCGAGGAGGCCCCGGCCGAGGCGCGGCGCCTGTTCCGCGGCAACGGCCTGGATCAGATCGGCCTGGCCGTCACCCGCCAGGCCCAATCGAACGACCTGGCCATCTCGAAGGGCGTCACCGACCTGCTGGAAGAGATCCGACCGACCCTGCCCGAGGGCGTCGAACTGGTCGTCGGCTCGGACAATTCGGTCTTCACCAAACACGCGATCGAAGAGGTGTGGATCACCATCGGCATCTCCATGCTGCTGGTGGCCCTGGTGAATTTCATCTTCCTGGGCAGTTTCCGGGCGGCGCTGATCCCGTCGATCGTGGCCCCGATCTGCCTGTTGGCGACCTTCATGGTCCTGGCGCCGCTGGGCTTTTCATTGAATCTGCTGACCCTTCTGGCCCTGGTGCTGGCGATCGGCCTGGTGGTCGACGACGCCATCGTGGTGACCGAGAACATCCAGCGTCGCCTGGATCACGGCGAGCCGCCGCTGGTCGCCGCCGAACGCGGCGCGCGCCAGGTCTTCTTCGCCGTGGTGGCGACGACCATCGTGCTGCTTTCGGTGTTTGCGCCCTTGCTGTTCCTGCCGGGATACGTCGGGCGCCTGTTCGTTGAGCTGGCGGCGGCCATCGCGGCGGCCGTGGCCTTCTCGGCCTTCCTGGCGCTCAGCCTGTCGCCGATGCTGGCGTCCAAGATCCTGAAACCCGCCCAGGGTTCGGGCTGGCTGGCGCGGCGGGTCGACCGGGCCATGGACGGGCTGAAGAACTCGTACCGCAACTCGCTGGAAGCCCTGATGGGGCGCAAGGCGTCGGTGGTCGGCGTGGTCGCTCTGGTGCTGCTGGTCGGCGCGGGCGCGGCGGGCATCTTCCTGACCCTGCCTGACGAGCTGGTGCCGCCCGAGGACCGCGGTCGCGTCACGGTGCGGGTCCAGGGACCCGAGGGCGCGGGCTTCGACTACACCCGCAAGATCATGCTGGGGTTGGAGCCGATCCTGGCCGAGTATCGTCAGGGCGGCGAGGTCGATTCCTATCTGGTCTCGGCGCCGGGCTTCGGCGGCGGCAGTTTCAACTCGGGCAACGCCGTCCTGACGCTGAAGGACTGGTCCGAACGCACCCGCTCGGCCGACGAGATCTCGCAAGAACTGAACGGCAAGCTGCGCGGCCAGACCGACGCTCAGGTCAACGCCAGCGTGCCGGGCGCCTTCCAGCGCGGCGGCGGCAACTCCAACTCGATCGAGATGATCGCCACCGGCTCGGACTACGAACAACTGTTCCAGTGGCTTCAGCCCATATTGGCGGCGGCGAAGGAGTACCCCGGCTTCTCGCGCCCGCGTCTGAACTATGAGCCGAATGCGCCGCGCCTGCTGGTCGATGTCGATCCGCAAAAGGCGGCGGGGCTGGGCGTGTCGTCGCAACAGGTGGGCCGCACGTTGGAGACCATGTTCGGCTCGCGTCGGGCCACGACCTATATTCGCGGCGGCCAGGAATACGACGTCATCTTGCAGACGGATCGCGACGAGCGTCGCAACGTCAGCGACCTGGAAGCTCTGTACGTCGCCACGGGCGGCGGGCAGTTGGTGCCGTTGTCGGCGGTGGTGACGACCCAGACCACGGGCGACACGCCCGATCGACGGCGGCTGGACCGACAGCGCGCGATCACCCTAAGCGCCGATTTGAACCCCGGCACGACCCTGGCCGACGCCGTCGCCTTCCTGAACGATCAGGTGGCCAAACAGCCGGGCGGCGTCGGCGCCATCCGCTGGGGCGGCGCGGCGCGCGATCAGCAGGAAGCGGGCGGCGCCGTGGCCGCGGCGTTCGGTCTGGCGCTGTTGCTGGTCTTCCTGGTTCTGGCGGCCCAGTTCGAGAGCTGGATCACCCCGGCGGTGATCATGCTGACCGTCCCCCTGGCGGCGGCGGGGGGGCTGTTCGGCCTGCTGATGGCCGGGTCCAGCCTGAACATCTATTCGCAGATCGGTCTGATCATCCTGATCGGGGTGGCGGCCAAGAACGGCATCCTGATCGTCGAGTTCGCCAACCAGTTGCGCGACCAGGGTCGGTCGATCCGAGAGGCGATCATCGAGTCGTCCTCGCTGCGCCTGCGCCCGATCATCATGACCTCGATCGCCACCGCCTTCGGCGCCTTGCCGCTGGTGCTGTGGCAAGGGGCCGGGGCGGGCAGCCGCCAGACCATCGGCGTGGTCATCTTCGCCGGGGCCGTCTTCGCCACCATGCTGACCCTGTTCGTGGTGCCGGTGATCTATGGCGTACTGGCGCGCTTCACCCGTTCGCCGGAATACACCGCGCGCAAGATCGAGGAATGGGAGGCTCAGGAGGCCACGGCCAACGGCGCCGCGTCGGCCGCGGCCGAATAGGCGCCTCAGGATAGGCGCCTCAGGCCGCTGGCGGCGCGGTGTTCAGTTGCAGCCAGGCGATCAGGTCGCGGCGGTCGTCGGCGTCGGGCAGACCGGCGAAGCTCATCTTGTTGCCGGGCAGGAAGGTGCGCGGGTTTTCCAGCCAGTGGTCGATGCGTTCGCCATCCCAGACGATGTCCGCCTCTTGCACGGCCTTGGAATAGTTGTAGCCCGGATGGGTCCCCGCCTTGCGCCCGAAGACGCCCCACAGGTTCGGACCCGTCATGTTCGGCCCGTCGGGCGTGATGGTGTGGCAGGAACGACAACGGGCGAAGGCGCGGCGGCCGTTCTCC
>JAFLCT010000157.1 GCA_017302335.1 Caulobacterales bacterium
GCCCGGGCCTTGGGCGAGCGGGTCGCCCGGCCCCTGACAGATCCGGCCGCGATCAACCGGGGGCTGGACGGGGTCGAATGGCTGCTGGACCGTCGTGACCTGCGCCGCGACCTGCGTCAGGCCCTGCGCGCCTCGTCCGACGTGGCGCGCGCCGTCTCGCGCCTGGCCCTGGGGCGGGGCGGACCGCGCGATCTGGCCGCCATCCGCGCCGGCCTGATCACCGCCCAGTCCATCGCGGGCCTGTTCGCCGTCAGCGGCGATCCGCTGGACGGACCGCCCGTCCGCATCGCCGACGCCCTGGCCCGCCTGACCCCGCCGACCGAGGTCCAGCACCTGTTGGAATCGCTGATCGAAGGTCTGGTCCAGGAGCCGCCGCACCTGGCCCGCGACGGCGGCTTCGTGGCCGCGAACCACCGTCCCGAGCTGGACCAGACCCGCGCGCTTCGCGACGACAGCCGCCGCGTCGTCGCCGAGCTGGAGGCGCGCGCCTGCCGCGACTCCAGCGTGGCCTTCAAGGTGCGCCACAACGCCGTGCTGGGCTATTTCCTGGAGACCACGGCCAAGGCCGCCGAGCCGCTGATGCGAGCCGGTCCCGACAGCCCCTTCATCCACCGTCAGACCCTGGCCAATCAGGTCCGTTTCACCACCGTCGAACTGTCCGAACTGGACGCCAGGATCAGCCAGGCGGGCCACCGCGCCCTGGCCATGGAGCAAGAGACCTTCGAGGGCTGGCGTCGCGCGGTTCAGGACCAGGCCCGCGCGCTTCAGGCGGCGGCCGAGGCCCTGGCGGCGCTGGACGTCGACGCCGCCCTGGCCGAATGGGCCGAAGAGACGGGCGCGGTGCGCCCCCTGGTCGACGACAGCCTGTGCTTCATCGTCGAAGCCGGTCGGCATCCGGTGGTCGAGGCGGCGGTCAAGGCGGCGGGCGATCCCTATACGCCCAATGACGCCAGGCTGGACGGCGCGGGGGCGAACGGCGCGCGGCTGGCCATCGTCACCGGCCCGAACATGGCGGGCAAGTCGACCTTCCTGCGCCAGAACGCGCTTCTGGTCGTGCTGGCCCAGGCGGGATGTTTCGTGCCCGCCCGGTCGATGCGGCTGGGCGTGGTCGACCGGCTGTTTTCGCGCGTGGGGGCGGGCGACGACCTGGCGCGCGGCCGCTCCACCTTCATGATGGAGATGGTCGAGACCGCCGCCATCCTGACCCAGGCGACGCCGAGAAGCTTCGTGGTGCTGGACGAGATCGGCCGCGGCACCGCCACCTATGACGGCCTGGCCATCGCCTGGGCCGTGGCCGAGGCCCTGCACGAGACCAATCGCGCCCGCACCCTGTTCGCCACCCACTATCACGAGTTGGCGCGGCTGGAGACGCGGCTGGACCACGTCCGCAACCTGTCCATGAAGGCCAAGGAGTGGAACGGCGAACTGGTCTTCCTGCACGAGGCCGCGCCCGGCGCCGCGGACCGCAGCTATGGCGTGCAGGTGGCGAAACTGGCCGGGGTTCCGCCTGCGGTCGTCGCCCGCGCGCGCGGCGTGCTGGAGCGGCTGGAGGGCGAAAAGGCCGCCGCCGGGCGGCTGGACGACCTGCCCCTGTTTTCCATCGCCGAACCGCCGCCTCCGCCGCCGTCCTCGGCCGTGGACGACGCCCTGGCCGACATCCATCCCGACGACCTCAGCCCGCGCGAGGCGCTGGAGGCGCTGTATCGTCTGAAGGGGCTGGCGAAATGATCCTCCCCCATCGCGATGGGGGAGGATCTGATGGCTGAAGCGCTCGACGCCCGTCTGGCCGAGGCCGCCTCGACCCCGGACAACCGCTCCGCCGTCTCGGCGATCCTGCGCGACCATTGGGACGCCGGCCGCGCTCGCGCCGCGCAGAAGCTGACGGCGGGTCTGGGCGGGGTCGAGGTGGCGCGGCTGTATTCCGCCGTCGCCGACGAGGCGCTTGAAGCCCTGTGGCGGGTCACGACAGAGGTCCTGTACCCCGCCCCCAACCCCACCGAGGCCGAACGCCTGGCCCTGCTGGCCGTCGGCGGTTACGGGCGCGGCGTCCTGGCGCCGTTTTCGGATCTGGACCTGCTGTTCCTGCGGCCGTGGAAACCGACGCCGCGCATCGAACAGGTGACGGAGTTCATCCACTACGTCCTGTGGGACCTGGGGCTGAAGATCGGCTCGGCCAGCCGGTCCCTGGACGAGGCCCTGTCCCTGGCCAAACGCGACATGACGGCGCGCACCGCCCTGCTGGAGGCCCGGCTGCTGGCGGGCGACGCGGCCCTGGCCCAGACATTGACCAGCCGATTCCGCAAGGCGGTGAAACAGGCCGACGCCCGGCCCTTCATCGCCGCCAAACTGGCCGAGCGCGACGTGCGGCATCACAAGGCCGGGACCTTTCGCTATTCGGTCGAACCGAACGTCAAGGACGGCAAGGGCGGACTGCGGGACCTCAACACCCTGTTCTGGATCGCCCGCGCCCTGGACCCCGACAGCGCGCGCGGGGCGGCGGCCCTGGCCGATCTTTTGACGCCGCGCGACGGGCGCGCCTTCGACGAAGCCTTCGACTTCCTGTGGCGGGTGCGTTGCCACCTGCATCTGATCGCGGGCCGGGCCGAGGAGCGGCTGACGTTCGATCGCCAGCCCGAGACGGCGCGGCGCATGGGGTGGCGCGGACGCGGCGACGAACCCGCCGTCGAACGCTTCATGCGCCGCTATTTCCAGCACGCGCGCGACGTCGGCGCCCTGACCCGCGCCGTCTCGGCCCAGTTGGAGGCGCGCCAGCAGAAGAAGGCCATGGGATTGTCGCGCCTGTTGCCGGGCCGCACCCGCAAGCTTCAGACGCCCGGCTTCCTGATCGACCAAGGACGGCTGTCCGTCGCGGGACCCCAGGTCTTCACCGAAGACCCGACCCGGCTCCTGACCCTGTTCGTGGCCGCCGACGACCACGACCTGGACCTGCATCCCGACGCCTTCGCCGCCGTGCGCCGGTCGTTGCCGCTGGTGTCGCCGCGCCTGCGCCGCGATCCGATCGCCAGCCGCGCCTTCCTGGACGTTCTGGCCCAGGGGCAACGCCCCTATCGCGTGCTGTCGATCATGAACGAGACCGGGCTGCTGGGGCGTTTCCTGCCCGAATGGGGCCGCATCGTCGGCCAGACCCAGTTCAATATGTACCACGCCTATACGGTCGACGAGCACACGCTCCAGGCCATCGGCCTGATCAACGACATCTGGCGCGGCAAGCTGAAAGACGACCATCCGTTGGCCAGCGACATCGTGCATCGGATCGACGATTTCGAGGCCCTGATGCTGGCCATGCTGCTGCACGACGTGGGCAAGGGCGGCGACCGGGGTCAGGTGGAGGACGGCGCCCTGGCCGCGCGCCGGGCCTGCGAACGGCTGGGCGTCGCCAGCCGCCGCATCGAACTGGTCTGCTGGTTGGTGCGCCATCATCTGGTGCTGTCGGACTATGCCCAGAAACGCGACGTGTCCGACCCCGCGACGGTGCGCGCCTTCGCCGAGATCGTCGGCGATCCCGAGCGGCTGCGCCTGCTGCTGGTCCTGACCGTGGCCGACATCCGGGCGGTGGGACCGGGCGTGTGGAACAGTTGGAAGGGTCGCCTGATGCGCGACCTCTACGCCCGCACCGAGGCCCTGTTCCGGGGCGAGACCGTCGATGCGCCCGACCCCGCCGCCGAACACCCGACCCTGGTCGCCCGCGCCGGGACCGAAGGCGCGGCGGTCCAGGCCCTGTCGGTCGAACCGGACGAAGCCGTGGCCCGC
>JAFLCT010000158.1 GCA_017302335.1 Caulobacterales bacterium
AGACGCGCGGCCCAGCGCCCGAGCGCGCCATTCAACGGGGCGTCCGGCGCGACGACGACGGCCTCGGCCAGGCGCGGCGAATCGGTCGGCAGGGCGTCGGCCCAGTCCAGCCAGGCTTCGACCTGAGCATCCGTCCAGGAGGCGGGTGCGACGACCTGGGCGACCTCGAACGGGCGTTCGATCCGGCGACGCTCCAGCGGCGGGCCGGGCAGGCGGGCGAAGCGGGGCGAAAAGCGCATGGGCCTCTCTTGCGGAAACGGCTTCCGAACAGGCTAGGGCGCGCAAGGACTCAAACCAATAGATGTTGCGGCCATGGGGCGGGTTACCCCCAAGATATCGATGCACGCTTCCGGTTCGCGGCGCTGGACGGCGGGCGGCGCGGTTTCTATGATCAGGATGCGTCGCGCACTCCCCGCGCGGCGGGCTTCAGCCTGGGTGTCCGAACGTGCTCGACAAGATTTTCGCCTGGTGGAACGGCGCCACGATCGGCACCCTGTTCACCGTGGCCAAGCGCGGCGCCCTGGTCGGGACCGACGCCTTCGGCAACCGCTATTACCAGTCGCGCGACAATGTCAGCTATGACGGGCGCAAGCGGCGCTGGGTGATCTACAACGGCTATGCCGAGGCCTCGAAGGTGCCGCCGGAATGGCACGGCTGGCTGCACTACACCTTCGATGAGCCGCCGACCGTGAACCCGCTGCCGCGCCGGTCGTGGGAAGCCGATTACAAGCCGAACCAGACCGGCACGCCCATGGCCTGGCGGCCGCAAGGGTCGTTGGCCGCCGAAGGTCGGCGTCCGGCCGCTACGGGCGACTATCAGGCCTGGAAGCCCGAATGAGAGGGCGGCGCGCCCTGATCGCGGGGGCGGCCTGCGCCGTCCTGCTGTCGGCGGGCGCCGTCGGCGCGGGCGTGCTGATGGACCTGCCGCAAGACGCGACGCCCGCGCCGGCTGATCCGATAGGCGACATCCTGAAGTCCACGTCCAATCCGCCCGCCGCGCCGGTCGAATCCGCCCCTGCGAGCGTTCCCGCGCCTACGCGCCCCGTGGCGGTGGCGCCGACCGATCCGGTCGCGGTCGCCCAGGCCGAGAAAGAGGTCGAGGCGGTCGTCGAGGAAGAAGAGGCCGAAGAGAAGGCCACGCCCAAGGCGGACGACGATGCGCCGCCGCCCGGCCGCCGTCAGCGCCGCCCCGTCGCCGTCATCCAGGCCATCGACAAGATCACCGCGGAATCCATGCGGTTCGAGGTCGAGGTCGGCGGACGTCCCGTCGCCTTCCAGAAGGCGCTGATCTTCAGCGTACGCGCTTGCGAGCTTTCGGCGTCGGACGAGCAGACCGAGGACGCCATCGCCTATGTCGATGTCTCGTTGCAACCGCGCGGCGCTGTCGCCGGGACGGAAAGACGCCAGATCTTCCGGGGCTGGATGTTCGCCTCATCGCCCAGCGTGAATGGGCTGCAACACCCGATCTACGACGCCTGGGTGGTCGGCTGTAAGAGCTGAAACGCCGCCGCGACGGCCTGATCGCCGGTCAGAGGGCGGTGCAGGTCAGCGAGATCGGGGCGGACCTTCAGCGCGGCCTTCAACAGGCGCAGATAGATCGATTGCGGCGTCTCGATCGCGCCGAACCCGGCCAGGTGGTCGGTCATGAACTGGGCGTCCAACAGGGTCCAGCCGCCCAGGCGCAAGCGGGCGACCAGATGGACCAGGGCGACCTTGGAGGCGTCCCGTTCGCGACTGAACATACTTTCCCCGAAAAAGGCCCCGCCCAGGGTGACGCCGTACAGGCCGCCGACCAGCCGCTCGTCGCGCCAGCATTCGATGGAGTGGGCGAATCCGCGCGCGTGAAGCTGGGCGTAGAGGCGACGGATCGGGGCGTTGATCCAGGTGTCCTCTCGGCCCGTCGCGGCCTGGGCGCAGCCGTCGACCACGGCGTTGAAGGCGGTGTCCACGCGGATGTCGAACGGCTGGCCGCGCACGGTTCGACGCAGGCGCGCGGGGATGTGGAAGCGATCCAGCGGGATCAGACCCCTCTGGTCCGGCTCGACGATGAAGACGCGCGGATCGTCGCGCGCCTCGCCCATCGGAAAGACGCCCGAGGCGTAGCAGGCCAGAAGATCGTCGGCGGTGAAGCCGTCGGCGGAGGCGGCGCTGAAGTCCGGCTCCGTCACTCGCCCTTTTGCGCCTTGGCCCACTTCTCCAGCCAGTGGATGTCGTAGTCGCCCGACAGGATGTCCGGCTCCTGCAACAGCTTCTGGAACAGGGGGATGGTGGTGTCGATGCCGCCCACGACCATCTCGTTCAGGCTGCGGCGCAGGCGAGCGACGCATTCCTCGCGGTCGCGACCGTGCACGATCAGCTTGCCGATCAGGCTGTCGTAATAGGGCGGGATCGAATAGCCCGCGTAGATGGCGCTATCCAGCCGCACGCCCAGACCGCCGGGCGCGTGGAAGTCGGTGACCGTGCCGGGCGAGGGGGTGAAGGTCTCGGGATTCTCGGCGTTGACCCGCACCTCGATGGCATGGCCCTCGAAATGGATGTCTTCCTGGGTGAAGGACAGGGGCAGGCCGGCGGCGACGCGAATCTGTTCGCGCACCAGATCGACGCCGGTGACGGCCTCGGTGACCGGATGTTCGACCTGGAGGCGGGTGTTCATCTCGATGAAGAAGAACTCGCCGTCCTCCCACAGGAATTCGATGGTGCCGACGCCCAGATAGCCGATGGCGGCGATGGCCTTGTTGACCGTCTCGCCGATCTTCTTGCGGCCTTCCGCCGACAGGGCGGGAGAGGGGGCCTCTTCCAGCACCTTCTGGTGGCGGCGTTGCAGCGAACAGTCGCGCTCGCCCAGATGGACGACGTTGCCGTGGCTGTCGGCGATGACCTGAATCTCGATGTGGCGCGGCTTCTGGAGATAGCGCTCCATATAGACGGCGCCGTTGCCGAAGGCGGCCAGGGCCTCGGACTGGGCGGTCTGGACGGCCTCGACCAGATCGTCGGGCGTCAGGGCCACCTTCATGCCGCGCCCGCCGCCGCCAGCGGCGGCCTTGACGATCAGGGGAAAGCCGATGGTCTTGGAGGCCTGGATGGCCGCCTCGACCGTCTCGACCTCGCCGTCCGAGCCGGGGACGACGGGGATGCCGGCGTCCTTGACCGTCTGTTTGGCGGTGATCTTGTCGCCCATGACGCGGATATGCTCGGCCGTCGGGCCGATGAAGGTCATGCCGTGGGCGGCGATGATCTCGGCGAAGCGGGCGTTCTCGGACAGGAAACCGTAGCCGGGGTGGATGGCCTGGGCGCCGGTGATTTCGGCCGCGGCGATGATCGAGGGGATGTTCAGATAGGATTTGGCGGCGGGGGCCGGGCCGATGCAGACGCTTTCGTCGGCCAGGCGCACCCACATGGCGCCGCGGTCGGCTTCGGAATGCACGGCGACGGTGGAGATGCCCATCTCCTTGCACGCGCGGTGGACCCGCAGCGCGATCTCGCCGCGGTTGGCGATGAGGACCTTGGTGAACATGGTTACGCCTCGAGCAGGACGAGGGGTTCGCCGAACTCGACGGGTTGGCCGTCGCCGACCAGGATGTCCTTGATGACCCCGTCGCGGGGGCACTGGATCGGGTTCATGGTCTTCATGGCCTCGACGATCAGCAGGGTCTGGCCCTTCTTGACCTTGTCGCCCGGCTTGCAGAACGGCGGCGCCTCGGGCGAGGCTTGCAGATAGGCGGTGCCGACCATCGGCGACTT
>JAFLCT010000159.1 GCA_017302335.1 Caulobacterales bacterium
CGGTGCTGGTGGCCCATGCAGCCCTGACGGCGCGAAGACTGGGCTTGGCCCCGCCGCCGCGCAGCCGTGAGCGAATGGACGTGCTGGAGCTGTTCGCCTTCGTGCGCCCGGCGCGCTTCTGCGCCCCCTCGCCGACGGGGCTGGCCCTGGCCCTGGGTCTGGCGGAGCCGAGGGGGGCGGAAGCCCAGGCCGAGGCCCTGATGGAAAGCGCACGGCTGCTGCTGAAGGACATGGCCGACCCCGCCTATCCGGGGCGCGAGGCGGCGGTGACGCTGGCCGAGACGATGGACCGAGCCGGCTGGGCCTGGGGACCGCGCGTGCTGGACGCCCTGCGGTCCCAGCCGGTACGCGACCGCCAGCACCGCGGCTCGGGCCTGGATGTCTGGTCGCGTCTGCCGGAATGGGAGGACGAGGCGCCGCGCGGCGAGGCGGGTTCGGCCCCGGTGGACTCTGAGTCCGCCCGCATCCGGCTGGAAAGGCTGCTCCAGGCCTCGGGTCTGGACGAGGCCCGTCCGACCCAGTCCGACTATGCGGCCGAAGCGGCCTACGCCTTTTCGCCCCGCGACGAAGAGGGGCGGCCGCGTATGCTGCTGGCCGAGGCGGGCACCGGCACGGGCAAGACCCTGGGCTATCTGGCGCCCGCCAGCCTGTGGGCCGAGCGCAACGCCGGGGCGGCCTGGGTCTCGACCTACACCCGCGCCCTGCAACGTCAGATCGACCGCGAGAGCGCCGGTCTGTGGCCCGATCCGGCCGAGCGCAGGCGCAAGGCGGTCGTGCGCAAGGGGCGCGAGAACTATCTGTGCTTGCTGAACCTGCAAGAGATGACCCAGAGCGCCCAACTGGGGACCGGCGACTTGATCGGGACCGCCCTGGCCGCGCGCTGGGCTTCGCACAGCCGCGACGGCGACATGACCGGCGGCGACTGGCCCGGCTGGCTGCCCGGTCTGTTCGCGGTCGCCCCGGCGCAGCAGGCGGGGGCGGCCAATCTGGTGGATCGCAGGGGAGAGTGCGTCCACGCCGCCTGCCCTCACTACCGCACCTGTTTCGTTGAAAAGACCATCCGCGCCAGCCGCCGGGCCGATCTGGTCATCGCCAACCACGCCCTGGTCATGACGCAGGCGGCGTTCGACGGCGCGCGCACGGCGCGAGGCTTGAAACAGGACGGCGAGACGGCGGCCCTGAAACGGGTCGTCTTCGACGAGGGCCACCATCTGTTCGACGCCGCCGACAGCGCCTTCTCCGCCGCCCTGTCGGGGCAGGAAGCGGCCGAACTGCGCCGCTGGATACGCGGGCCGGAGGGTCGGGGCCGTCGCGGGCGCGGGCTTGAACAGCGATTGGGCGACCTGTGCGCCGACTCCGAGGCGGCGGCGAAAGCCCTGAATGACGCCATCCGCGCGGCGGCCGAACTGCCGGGCGAAGGCGTGTCGGCGCGCATCGCCCCGGCGACGGGAGAGGTCAATCCGATCGGGCCGATCGAGCGGTTTCTGGCGGCGGCGCTGGATCAGCTTCGGGCGCGCACATCGGAGACAGGGTTTGGGGGTGGGGGCGGCGCCGAGTTCGGGCTGGAATGCGCCCTGCGGCCCGTCACAGAACCGGTGCTGGAGACGGCGCGGGCGGCGGCCCGGGCGCTGGCGAATGTCGAGGCGCCGCTCTTGGCCCTGTCGCGGCATCTGGAGGACATTCTCGACGACGAGGCGGTCGAGCTGGACGGGTCGGCGCGGGCGCGGATCGAAGGGGCCTTGCGCGGTCTGGACCGGCGCGCGCGCATGACCCTGCCCGGCTGGCGCTCCATGCTGGCGGCGCTGGAGGAGAGCGGCGACGAGCCGGACCCCGACTTCGTCGACTGGCTGTCGGCCGAGACGGCGTTCGGCCGCATTCACGATGTGGCCCTGAGACGGCACTGGATCGACCCGACCGTGCCGCTGGAGGCCGCCGTGATCGCCCCGTCGCACGGGGTGCTGGTGACCTCGGCCACCCTGTCGGACCCTGGCGGGGCGGAAGGGTCCGATCCCTTCGACCTGGCGCGGATGCGCACAGGCGCGGCGCGGCTGATCGAACCGGCCCGGACGCTGAAGCTGGACAGTCCGTTCGACTATGCGGCCAACAGCCGGGTCATCGTCGTCACCGACGTGGCCAAGGACGATCCGCGCCAGACGGCGGCGGCCATGCGCGAACTGTTCCTGGCCTCGGGCGGCGGGGCGCTGGGGCTGTTCACGGCGATCCGGCGGCTGCGGACGGTTTACGAGCGGCTGGGACCCGAGCTGGCCAAGGCGCATCTGCCGCTCTACGCCCAGCACGTCGATCCGCTGGAGGTCGGCGCCCTGGTCGATATGTTCCGGGTCGAACGGGACAGTTGCCTGCTCGGCACCGATGCGGTCAGGGACGGGGTCGACGTGCCGGGACGGTCACTGCGCCTGTTGGTGTTCGATCGCGTGCCGTGGCCCCGACCGGATCTGCTGCACAAGGCGCGGCGCGAACGGCTGGGCGGCTTGTTCGACCGGGGGCGCGGCTATGACGACGCCCTGGCGCGCGGCCGCATGGCCCAGGCCTTCGGCCGACTGATCCGGCGCGCGGACGACAAGGGGGTGTTCGTCATGCTGGACGCCGCCTGCCCCACCCGCCTGTTCGGCGGCCTGCCGTCGGGAACGGAAGTGATGCGGCTGGGCCTGGCCGAGGCGGTCGAACTGACAGGTCAGTTCCTGGCTTCGTGACGCATTCCGGCCCTGCACCGGTGCGGCCCGTCTGCTAAGGAGCCGCAATGACCGACGCCCCCGCCCCCCGTCACAGCCGCCGCGGCCTGTTCGCGCCGTTGATCATCGCCCTGGTTCTGCTGGCGGCGTGGACCGTCTGGTGGTTCTGGCTGGCCGGTCAGATCGAGGGGCGGCTGAAGGCCCAGGCCGAAGCCCTGCGCGGTCAGGGCTGGACCGTCCGCTATGTCGCGGGCGGGATGTCCGGCTGGCCGTTCCGCACCCGGCTGGCGCTGGATCAGGTGACCGTGGCCGCTCCCTCGGGCCACGCCCTGGCCGCGCCGCGGATCGTGGCCGAGGCCAATGCCTATAATCCGAACAAATGGGTGCTGGTCGCGCCCGACGGCCTGACTCTGACCCGGGTCGGCAAGGGCGAGGTCAATGTGCGCGGCGAGGCGATCCGCATGAGCGTGCACGGCCTGACCCAGACCTGGCCCAATATCGCCATCGATCTGACCCGACCCCAGTTCACGCCGCACCCGGGGGCCGAGCCGTTCCCGATCCAGCGCGCGGGCAAGGTGCAGGTCTACACCCGGCCGCACCGCACCACCGACGGCGGGCCGAATGACGCCGTCGACATGATGTTCCGCCTGATCGACGCCGAGGGGCGCGACAGCGGCCCGGTTCAGGGTCTGGCCCAGGGCGGGCGGATGACGCTTCAGATCGAGGGCGTGGTGGAAAAGGCCGACGCCCTGCGCGGCATGGACGAGGCTGGCGTCTTCTCGGCCTGGACCCGCGCAGGCGGACGTTTCAGCCGCATCCGGGGCGAGGCGACGGCGGGCGACAGCCGGGCCTTGATCTCCAGCGAGGGGCTGACGGCGGACGCGAGCGGGCGGCTGGTCGGCCAGGTGGCGTTGAAGGCCGAAAAGCCGCTGCCGGCCATCGCCGGCCTGGCGCGTTCGGCCGACGGCGCCGTCAATCAGGTCGGCGCGGCGGGCGCGGCGGCGGCC
>JAFLCT010000016.1 GCA_017302335.1 Caulobacterales bacterium
GCCCGAGGTCTTCGCCCTGGCCCTGCCTGCCACGCCCGGACCCGCCGCGCGCCTGGCCGCCGAACGCATCGCCGCCGTGATCGGCTGCACCGCCTTCGACGCCGGGCCGGACCGCTCGCCCTTCGTGGTCGAGTTCGACGTCGGCGTGGCCGAACTGGGGACAGAGGAGAGTCCCGCCGCCCTGCTGGAACGGGCGTCGACCGACCTGACGCACCGCCCGGACGCCTGATCGCGCCAATTTGACAAACTGATTTGTCAATTGTCAGATGGCGGCATGACCGCCACTCCTGACGCGCTGCTGGATGATCGCGACAAGGCCCTGCTGGCCCTTGCGCCGATTCGCCGGGACATACTGGCGGCTCTGGTGCAGCCCGGTTCCGCCGCCAGCCTGGCGCGAGATCTGAACCTTCCGCGCCAGAAGCTCGGCTACCATCTGCGCGCCCTGGAGGATGCCGGGCTGGTGCGTCTGGTCGAGGAACGCAGGCGACGCGGCTTCACCGAACGGTTGCTGGTCGCGGCCCCGGCCTATGTGCTGGACCCCGCCCTGCTCCAGCCGCCCGCTGATCCTGACGCGATTGAAAAACAGGACCGCCACGCCGCCGACCATCTGGTGGCGACCGCCTCGGCCGTGGTGCGCGACGTGGTCCGTATGCGCCAGGCGGCCGACGCGGAAGGCGCGCGTCTGCTGACGCTGACCGTCGAGGCCGACGTCACCTTCGCCACGCCCGCCGACTTCGACGCCTTCACCGAGGCCGTGTCGCAGGCCGCCGCCGATCTGGCGCGACGGTTCGATGCGCCTCAGGGCCGCCGTTACCGCCTCATCGCCGCAGCACATCCGGCCGTGGCCCGACCCAAGACCCCATCCTGAAGGAGACCGCCATGTCCGACGCTGAAAAGCCGATGGAGGACCGCATCCTCGTCGAGGTCACCGTGCCCGCGTCCTACGCCCAGGTCTGGACCGCCATGCGCGACCGGGAGGCCCTGGCGAACTGGTTCGGCTGGGACGCCGACAGCCTGGCCGACGAGATCGAATTCATCTTCTTCACCCACGCCGTGATCGACGAGGAGAAGGGGGTGATCGATTTCACCGGGCTGAACGACCGCTATGAGGTGGTGGCCGACGGCGATCGGACGATCGTCCGAATGGTTCGCTCGCGGCCAGCGGATAGCTGGTCCGACGTGTTCGACGGCATGGTCGAGGGCTGGATCTCCTTCACCTGGCAACTGGCCTTCGCCTTGGGGCGCCATGCCGGACAGCAACGGCGCACCCTATTCCTGTCGGGACCGCCGCGTCAGGACGGACTGGGCCGTCTGTTGCTGGGGCTGGATGCGGCCGGAGCGCCGGGCGAACCGTGGTCGGGTCCGCTGGGACCGGAAGAGGCGGCGGGTCAGGTCTGGTTCGTCGCACGACATCAGACCGGCGTGACGGTCGACAGCTGGGGCGACGGTCTGCTGGTCGCGGTGGACGAGCCGCCGACGGAAAAGAAGCCCAACGGCTTCACCATGCTGACCCTCACCGCCTACGGCCTATCCGACGCCGCCTTCGCCGATCTGGAGGCGCGCTGGAAGGCGTGGTGGGATGCGCGGTTCGAGACGGTCGGGCCGGGCTGCTAATCAGGCCGGAACCCAATACCTCGTCACCCTCGGGCTTGTCCCGAGGGTCCATGGCGGCTGTGGGCCGGACCGAGGATTGTTTTGGCCAACCGTCCACGTCATCCGCTTTCGAGGACGACGCAAGGATGGACCCTCGGGACAAGCCCGAGGGTGACGGAGCTTTAAAAGGCTAAGCCCCCGCCACCCGCGCCAGGTCGGCGGTGATGCGCTCGGCGACCTTCAGCCGGTCCTCGGCCGTCGGCCAGTCGCCCTTGACCACGATCTTCTGATCCGGGCGAATTCTCCAGAAGGCGTGGTTCTTCTGGATCAGGCCGACCAGGCCGACCGGATTGGGGAAGCGGTTGTCGCGTAGGGTCAGGACGGCGCCCAGCGGGCCGACGTCGATCTTTTCGATACAGGCGGTGCGGCACGCGGCCTTGACGCCGACGATGCGCAGAAGCTGTTTGGCCTCGTCCGGCAGAGGCCCGAAACGGTCGATCAATTCAGCGGCCAGGGCCTCGCGGTCCTCCATCCGTTCGGCGTCGGACAGGCGGCGATACAGGCTGAGACGGACGTTCAAGTCTGGGACATAATTCTCTGGAATCAAAACGGATGCGCCGACGTTGATGGTCGGAGACCAACCGCGATCCGGCGCGCCGTCGCCCGCCTCGCGCAGTTCGTTGACCGCGTCCTCCAGCATCTGCTGGTACAGTTCGACCCCGACCTCGCGGATATGGCCCGACTGTTCGTCGCCCAGCAGATTACCGCCGCCGCGCTGGTCCAGGTCGTGGCTGGCCAGTTGGAAACCGGCGCCGAGGTTGTCCAGCGATTGCAGCACCTGCAAGCGCCGTTCGGCCGACAGGGTCATCGGCTTGTTGGGATCGGTCGTCAGATAGGCGAAGGCCCGCGCCTTGGACCGGCCGACGCGGCCGCGGATCTGATACAGTTGGGCCAGGCCGAACATATCGGCGCGATGCACCACCAGGGTGTTGGCCGTCGGAATGTCGAGACCGGATTCGACGATGGTGGTCGAGACCAGCACGTCGTATTCGCCGTCATAGAAGGCGGTCATCACGGCTTCGAGCTGGGTCGGCGCCATCTGGCCGTGGCCGACCACGAATTTCACCTCGGGCACCTGTTCGCGCAGGAACCGCTCGATGTCCGGCAGATCCTTGAGCCTCGGCGCGACGTAATAGGCCTGGCCGCCGCGATATTTCTCGCGCAGCAGGGCCTCGCGGACCAGCACCGGGTCCCATGGCGTGACATAGGTCCGCACCGCCAGGCGATCGACCGGCGGGGTGGCGATGATCGACATTTCGCGGATGCCCGACAGCGCCATCTGCAAGGTGCGCGGGATCGGGGTGGCCGTCAGGGTCAGCAGGTGCACGTCGGCGCGCAACGTCTTCAGCTTCTCCTTGTGCTTGACGCCGAAATGCTGCTCCTCGTCGACGATGACCAGGCCCAGGTCGCGGAAGCCGACCTGATCGGACAGCACCGCATGGGTGCCGACCACGATCTCGAACGACCCGTCCTTCAGCCCCGCGCGCGTCTCGGCCGCGTCCTTGGCGGTGACCATGCGCGACAGGTGGCGCACCTTGACCGGCCAGCCGGCGAAGCGCTCCGAGAAGGTCTTGAAATGCTGGCGGGCCAACAGGGTCGTCGGCGCGACCACGGCCACCTGCTTGCCGCTCATGGCCACGACGAAGGCGGCGCGCAGGGCCACCTCGGTCTTGCCAAAGCCGACGTCGCCGCAGATCAGCCGGTCCATCGGCTGGCCCTTGCCCAGGTCCTCCAGCACGTCGCCGATGGCGTTCAACTGATCCTCCGTCTCCTCATAGGGGAAACGGGCGCAGAATTCGTCGAACAGGCCGGACGCCGGAACGATCGCCTCGGTCGTACGCAGGGCGCGCTTGGCGGCCAGGGCGATCAGCCCCTCGGCCATGGCGCGCAACCGCTCCTTGGCCTTGGCCTTGCGGGCCTGCCAACCGGCGCCGCCCAGGCGGTCCAGTTGCACGCCCTCGCCGTCGGTCCCGTAACGGGTCAGAAGGTCGATGTTCTCGACCGGCAGGAACAGCTTCGAGTCCCCCGCATAGAGGATTTCGAGGCAGTCGTGCGGCGCCTGCTGGATGTCCAGCGTCTTCAGGCCCTCGTAGCGGCCGATGCCGTGGTCCACGTGCACGACCAGGTCGCCAGCCGTCAGGGCCGAAGCCTCGGCCAGGAAGTTCGACGCGCGGCGCTTGCGGCGCGGCCGGGCCAGGCGATCGCCCAGGATGTCGGTTTCGGACACCACGGCCAGGTCATCGGTCGTGAAGCCGTGCTCGACCGGCAGGACGCCGCGCAGATAGACGCCTTCGGGCGCCGCCTGAACGTCGCGCCAGTCGCGCACGGCGACCACGGGTTGCAGCCCGTGATCGCCCAGCATGGCGGCCAGGCGTTCGGACGAGCCTTCGCTCCAACTGGCGAACAGGACGCGGCGTCCCCCGGCCTTCAACGCCTCGGCGTGATGGGCCACGGCTTCGAACAGATTGACGCTGTCTTGCGCCCGCTCGGCCGCGAAGGTGCGGCCCAGACGGCCGCCCGCGTCTTCCGCGTCGCCGCCGAACGGGGTGAACCGACGCACCTGACGCCCGGCCAGGGCCGAGTTCCAGTCTTCGCCCGTCAGATACAGACGTTGCGGCGCCAGCGCCCGGTTGGCGACGCCTGCCCCCTTGGCCTGGGCCGCGTCGCGTCGCGCCGCATAGGCGTCGTCGGTCAGGCTCCAGCGCTCGGCGCGGGCGCCTTCGACCTGATGGTCCAGGAACACCCTGGCGTCGTCGGGCAGATAGTCGAACAGCGTATCCAGCCGATCGTAGAACAGCGGAATCCAGTGCTCCACGCCCTGGCGGCGCGCGCCCTCGCTGACCGAGACGTAGAGCGGATCGTCGCCGCCCGCGCCGAACAGGTTCAGATAGCCGGTGCGAAAGCGCGAGACGGCGTCGGCGTCCAGTTGGATCTCGGACACCGGGGCCATGTCCACGGCCTTGCGTTGACCGGTCGAGCGCTGGGTCTCGGGATCAAAGGTGCGGATCGATTCCAACTCGGACCCGAACATATCCAGCCGCACCGGCTCGTCGAAGCCCGGCGGGAAGACGTCGATCACCCCGCCCCGCACCGCGAATTCGCCGCGTTCGGACACGGTGGAGGCGCGCACATAGCCGTTGGCGGCGAAATACCGTTCCAGCGCCGCCGTATCGAGGTCCTGGCCGACGCGGGCCGAGAATCCGGCGCGGCGGGTGGCGTCCTTGGGCGGGGTGCGCTGCATGGCTCCGGCCACGGTGGCCACGATCAGCAGCGGCGCATCGCCCGGTTTGCGCTCTGCCAACCGGGTCAGGGCCGCCATCCTTTGCGCCGCCACCGAAGCCGACGGACTCAACCGGTCATACGGAAGGCAGTCCCACGCCGGATATTCCAGGACCTCGACGCCGTGGGAAAAGAACCGAAACGCCTGGGTGAACGCTCCGGCCCGCTGGAAGTCGCGCGCGACGAACAGGCCCAGGCCGTGGGTCTCCAGCGCCCGCGCCACGACCAGGGCGTCCAGCCCCTCGGGCGCGCCGCCGACCTCTACGTCCATCCGCCCGGCGGCCGCTTCGCCCATCAGCCCGCGCCCTCGGCCACGACGGCGGCGACATGGTCGCGCATGAAGGCGCGGATGCGGGCCATCAGCGGGGTCTCATGCTCGGCCGGCGTCGGCTCGCGGCCGATGATCCAGGCGTACAGATACTGGTCGTCGACGTTCAGCAGGGTCTCGAATTCGTCCAGTTCGGCCTCGGACAGGGTCGGACCTTCGCGTTCGACGAAGGGACCGAGCACCAGATCGGCCTCGCGGAATCCACGCCGCCAGGCGCGGAAGGCGATGCGGCCGCGTTTCTCGTTCAGACGTGCGTTATCCTCGGCCACGCGGGTTTCCCGGTCCGTTCCATCGATAGGTCGCGTCAGATAGCGTTCCGCCGGACGTTTCGCCAGCTATGGTGGCGTGGAAATGCGGCCGGAGATTCTCTTCCCCCTGTTCGCGCCGGTCACCAGCCTGAAGGGCGTGGGACCGCGCGTCGCCCCGCTGGTCGAACGGCTGGCGGGACCGTTGGTGCGCGATCTGGCCTTTCTGACGCCCACGGGGGTTATCCGCCGTCGCCCGATGACCGCCGCCGACGCCGTCGAAGGCGAGGTCGGGATCTTCCGCCTGCGCATCGACCGGCTGATCCCGCCGCACAAGATCGGCGCGCCGTTCCGGCTGCGGGCTTCGGACGACACGGGCTTCGTGCACCTGATCTGGTTCGCCGGTTCGCCGCAGCAGATCGAACGCCTGGCCCCGCGCGGCGCCGAACGGGTCGTCAGCGGCAAGGTCGAACGCTTCAACAGCGAGGTGCAGCTCCCCCACCCCGACCATATCCTGCCGCCCGAGCGCGCCGATGAGATTCCGGCGGCCGAGGCGGTCTATCCGGCGACGCAGGGCCTGACCTCGCGCCAGGTGCGCAAACTGGTGCTGGCGGCGCTGGCGGCCGCGCCCGATCTGCCGGAATGGCAGGACGCCGCCTGGCTGGCCGCGCGCGGCTGGACCGGTTGGCGCGCCGCCCTGACGGCGGTGCACGAGCCGACGACCGAGTTCGACCTGTCCGAGGAAGCGCCGCCGCGACAGAGGCTGGCCTATGACGAACTGCTGGCGCACCAACTGGCCCTGGCGCGGCGGCGGCGCGCGCGCCAGATCGAACCGGCGCCGGTCATCATTCCCGGCGAGGCGTCGGCCAGGACGCTGGACGGCCTGGCCTTCACCCTGACCGGCGCCCAGGCCCAGGCCGTGAACGAGATTCGCGCCGACCTGGCCTCGGGCTGGCGCATGGGGCGTCTGCTGCAAGGCGACGTGGGTTCCGGCAAGACGGCGGTGGCGGCCCTGGCCCTGGCCGATGCGGCGTCCAGCGGGTTTCAGTCCGCCTTGATGGCCCCGACCGAGATCCTGGCGCGCCAGCATCATGGGCGGTTGGCGCCGTTGCTGGAGACGGCGGGCCTGTCCTCCATCCTGCTGACGGGACGCGACGGAACGGCCGAACGCCGTCGCAAACTGCAAGCCCTGCTGGACGGTTCGGCCCAGGTCGCCATCGGCACCCACGCCCTGTTCCAGGACGCGGTGCGGTTCGACCGGCTGGCCCTGGCCGTCGTCGACGAACAGCACCGTTTCGGAGTCAGCGAGCGCCAGCGGCTGCAAGCCAAGGGCGATCCGCGCCTGGGCGGGGTGCATCTGCTGACCATGTCGGCCACGCCGATCCCGCGCACGCTGGAGCTGACCCAGTACGGCGAACTGGACGTTTCACGTCTGACCGAGAAGCCGCCGGGCCGCACGCCGGTGACGACGGCAGTCCTGCCCCTGGCCCGGATCGGCGAGGTGGCGAAGCGGCTGAAGGCGGCGCTCGACATGGGCGCCCAAGCCTATTGGATCTGCCCTCTTGTCGCGGAATCCGAAGCCAGCGACCTGGCCGCCGCCGAGGCGCGAGCCGACGATCTGCGGCGCATCCTGGGGGTCGAGGTCGGCCTGGCCCACGGCCGGATGGACGGCGCCGAACGCGAGACGGTCATGGCCGATTTCGCCGACGGCCGCCTGCCGCTGCTGGTGGCCACGACCGTCGTCGAGGTCGGCGTGGACGTGCCCAACGCCACCATCATGGTGATCGAACACGCCGACCGGTTCGGCCTGGCCCAGTTGCACCAGTTGCGCGGCCGTGTCGGACGCGGCTCCAAGGCCAGCGCCTGCATTCTGCTGTACGGCGGCGGACCGGACGGAATTCTGGGCGAGACGGCCAAGGCGCGCCTGGATATGCTGCGTCACAGCGAAGACGGCTTCGAGATCGCCGAAGCCGATTTCAGGCTACGCGGCGGCGGCGACCCCCTGGGTCTGAAGCAGAGCGGATTTCCCGCCTATCGTTTCGCCGATCCGATCCGGCATCGAACCCTGATGCTGGCCGCCGCTGACGACGCCCGAATGCTGCTGGACCGCGACCCCGATCTGGTCTCGGAGCGCGGCCGGGCCGTACAGGTCCTGGAAGCCCTGTTCGACTGGCGGACTCAGCGTCCCGGTATCGACTGACCGGCCAGCCAATTGCTCAGCCGCGTCTGAACGTCCGCTTCAATATCACCATAGAACAGATTGTAAGGACGCGCCATTCTTCGTTCCGTCCAGTCTCCCTGCTCGCGGAAGGATTCGCGGCGCGGCGCGGTGTGGCGCAACAGTCCGTCACGACATTGGGTCGCCATCTCCCGGGCCATCAACGCCGGGCGCGCACCCCATTCCAAGCCGGTGGCGTTGGTGGCGCCGCGATGATTGCGGGCCTCGACCTGCGCCGAATCCGTGGACCCGGTGACGGGGTTGACGCACAGGGCCTCGCGCCCCCCCAGATCGACCAGCCGCCCCCGGTCGTCCCAGACCAGCGCCCGGCGCAGACGCCGCCGCGCCGCGCCTTCGTCGCCTTCGTTGACTTGCGACCAGGCCAGCATACAGCCGGTCTGGGTCCGCCCCGAACAGGGCGGGATCGGCGCCCGGTCTCGCGCCGTCACCGTATCGATCAGATAGGCGGCCACCAGGCGCGTGCGCAGCGCGGCATCCGGCGCCACGCGGGTTCTCAGCAGCCTGTCCACCAGTTCCCCGCCCTGCTCCACGCCGGCCAGGATGATCGGACCCGTGGGGTGCGCGGCCAAGAAGGCGGTGAAGGCGGCGTCGATGTCGGCATAGGCGAAGGCCCGCGCCTCACGCGCGTCATCACGCAGGGTCAAGCGGGCGTAAAGACTGGCCTGACGATACCGCGGCGCGCTGATCGCGCCCGCCTGGGCGAAGGGTCCGGCGTAGTTGGGCAGGACCACCCGTCGCAGATAGGCGTCGGCCTCCCGGTCGCCGATCGGGCCGTTCCACTCGCGGGCGGCCGCGAAGGTGGTCGGATGCACGAAGAAGACAACCGCCGGCCCCGCGCCGTTGATCCGCACGTCCGGCATGGCCCAGGCGCGCGGATCGGCATAGGCGACGGGCGGCGGCGGCTCATAGGTCTGGAAAGGTTGTTGCGGGTCCAGCCCGGCGCGCAGGATGTCGCCGCGCCATACGGCGACGGCGGCCGTCAGCACGAGGACGACGGCGAAGCCGACGTAGCCGACCCACTGGCGCAGGGTCAGCCGGGGGGCGCTCATCGATAGGGGTCCGATTGAGACAGGAAGCCCTGGACGTAACGGCGCACGCCCTCTTCCAGCGGCGTCGACTGGCCGGGAAAGCCCAGGGCGCGGATGCGATCCATGCGCGCCTCGGTGAAATACTGGTACCGGTCCCGGATCGTCTCGGGCATATCGACATAGACGATCGACGGCGTCTTTCCGGCGGCGACGAAGGTCGCTCGCGCCAGATCGGCGAAGGACCGGGCCTGACCGGACCCCGCGTTGAAGACGCCGCTCACATCGGGCGTCGCCAACAGCCAGTCGACGATGTCGACCACATCATCGACATAGACGAAGTCCCTGAGCTGGCCGCCGTCGGGATAGTTCGGATTGTGTGACCGGAACAGCTCGACCGTCTCGCCGGCCGCGACCTTGGGCCAGATCTGGGCCACGACCGACTTCATGCCGCCCTTGTGATATTCATTCGGGCCATAGACGTTGAAGAATTTCAGCCCCGCCCACTGACGCGGCGCCGACTCCTCCATCGCCTGACGGACAGCGTATTCGTCAAACAGTCTTTTTGAATAACCATAAGCGTTTAGCGGTCGAAGCGACGACAAGGCGTCAAGTGCGTCATTGTCCTCGAACCCCTGGTCTCCATCGCCGTAGGTCGCGGCCGACGAGGCGTAGATCAGCCGCTTGTCGCGGGCGACGCACCAGTCCCACAAGTCGCGCGACAGGCTGAAATTGGTGCGCAGGATCAGGTCGGCGTCCGGCTCGGTCGTCGAGGAGATGGCGCCCATGTGGATCACCGCATCCACGGCCTCGGCGTGTTGCTCCAGTTTCTGGAACAGCTCTTCCGGCGCCCACAGATCGGCGACGCGATGCTTGGACAGGTTGCGCCATTTGGCGAGGTCGGCGGTCTCCATCCGGTCGCAGACGACCACGTCCCAGCGGTCCTCGGCCGCCAGACGGGCGACGATGTTCGAACCGATGAAGCCGGCCCCGCCGGTCACCACCATCATCCGCCGGGTCACGCCGCGCTCCCTGAGTCTTTGGCTGACAGTTTCTCTATGGTCCGGGTGGTCGAGACGCCGTCGCGGAAGTCGGCCAGCCTGACCTCTCCGCCCCAGCTTTCGACCAGATCGCCGCCGACGACGCCTTCGCGGGTGTAGTCCGATCCCTTGATCAGCACATCGGGCCGCAGGCGTTCGATCAGGGCGATAGGGGTCGGGTCGTCGAAGGCCGTCACACGGTCGACGCTGGACAGGCCGCCCAGCACGACCGCGCGGCTTTCCAGGTCGTTGACGGGCCGCCCCTCGCCCTTCAGCCGCCGCACCGAGGCGTCGGTGTTCAAGGCCACGATCAGCCGGTCGCACCAGCCACGGGCCTGTTGCAGATAGGCGACGTGGCCGCGATGCAGGATGTCGAAACAGCCGTTGGTGAAGCCGACCCTCAGGCCCTGACGCCGCCAGGTCTCGACCTCGGCGGCCAGTTCGTCCAGCGGCGTGACCTTGGCGTGGGCGGCCAGGGCGTGGCCGCTCATCTCGGCCTCGATCAGTTCGGCGGGCGTGACCACGGCGGTGCCCGCCTTTCCGACCACCACGCCCGAGGCCAGGATGGCGAACTCGACCGCCCGCTCCAGGGACGCGCCCGCGCCCAGGGCCAGCCCCAGCGCCGCCAGGCCGGTGTCGCCGGCGCCGGACACGTCGAACACCTCGCGCGCTCGGCCCGGGAAGTGGCGCACCAGACCGCCGCGCCGCATCAGGCTCATGCCCTTGCCCGCGCGGGTCACGACCACGGCCTTGGCGGTCGTGGCGTTCAGCAGGGCCGCCAGGGCCGTTTCGACCTGCTCGTCAGTCGTGACCGACAGGCCGGTGGCGGCGGCCAGCTCGCCCGCGTTCGGCTTGATCACATCCACCGCGCCGTAGCGCGCGAAGTCGCGGCCCTTGGGATCGACGATGACCGGCGCGCCGCTGCTCAACGCCGCCCGGATCGCTTCATCGCCGACGCCGCCCTTGGCGTAGTCCGATAGAAGAACGATGGATGAATTTGAAAATGCGTTGCTTTGCCCAAGCGAACGGTCGCCATCCGTCTCGTCGTCAAGACGAAGCAACTGCTGGCCCGCAGCCACGAAGCGTGTCTTGACGATGGTCGCCGCCCCGGTGCGGGCCTCCACGAAGCTGTCGATGCCGGATTCGCTGGCGATCAGGGTCGCCAGCTCCTGGCCCGGCGCATCCTGACCGACCACGCCCGCCAGTCGCGCCCGTCCGCCCAGGGCCGCGACGTTGCGGGCGACATTGCCCACGGCGCCCGGCATGGCGATGGATCGGGTAGCGCGCAGCACGGGGATCGGCGCCTCGGGCGAGATGCGGCCGACTTCGCCATAGACGAACCGGTCCAGCATCAGGTCGCCGACGCAGGCGACCGTCACCCCGCGAATGCGGTCCAGCAGCCCTTGCAGGGCGCCGAGGTCCAGAGGCTGGTCTTGGGTGTCGGCCATGCCTTGCGACTAGCGGATTCAGGCGGCCTTGGCGACGGGTCCCTTGAACCCGCTGGCGATGGCCAGGTCGTCAAAGGCGATCAACTGGGCCGCCAGGGCCTCGAACTGGTCCAGCGGCACCATGTTCGGGCCATCGGACGGGGCGTTGTCGGGGTCCTGGTGCGTCTCCATGAAGACGGCGTCCACCCCGACCGAGACAGCGGCGCGGGCCAGCACCGGCACGAACTCGCGCTGACCGCCCGAGGACGTGCCCTGCCCGCCCGGTTGCTGCACGCTGTGGGTCGCGTCGAACACCACGGGGCAGCCGATCTCACGCAGCACCGGCAGGGCGCGCATATCGGACACGAGGGTGTTGTAGCCGAAACTGGCGCCGCGCTCGCAGGCCATGACGTTGGGGTTGCCCGCGCCGACGACCTTGGCGATGACGTTCTTCATGTCCCAGGGAGCCAGGAATTGACCCTTCTTGATATTGATCGCCTTGCCGGTGGCGGCGGCGGCCAGCAGCAGGTCGGTCTGGCGGCTCAGGAAGGCCGGGATCTGAAGCACATCCACGACCTGGGCGGCGATGGCGCATTGCTCTTCGGTGTGCACGTCGGTCAGGACCGGCAGGCCGACGCTGTCGCGAATCTCGGCGAAGATCGGCAGGGAGCCTTCCAGGCCGAAACCCCGCGCTGCGTTGGCGCTGGTGCGGTTCGCCTTGTCGAAACTGGTCTTGTAGATGATGCCGACATCCAGTCGCTCGCCGATCTCCTTGAGGGCGTGGGCCATTTCCAGCGCGTGCTGACGGCTTTCCAACTGGCAAGGACCGGCGATGAAGACGATGCGGCGGCCGCCGCCGATGACGACGGGGCGGGACAGGCCCTGGGACAGTTCGATGACGGCGTTGGGACGGCTCACGGGCGAAACTTTCGTATGGGTCAGGGCATCCAGGGGCGGGGCCATGGCGTAGGTGTGCGGCGATCAGGTGGCGCCGCGGGCGTCTCGATTCAAGCTATACGGGGAAACGACCAGTGACCACAGAGTCTGATCGCCCCGTCATCCTGTGGTTTCGCCGCGACCTGCGTCTGCGAGACAACCCCGCCCTGGCCCAGGCGGTCCAGACGGGGCGGCCGATCGCGCCGGTCTATATCCTGGATCCCGCCCATGGCCGCACGCCGGGCGCGGCGTCGCGATGGTGGCTGGACAAGTCGCTCCGGGCCTTGGATGCGGCGCTGCGCGCGCGCGGGTCGCGCCTGATCCTGAGACGCGGCGATTCAGAGGCCGAGCTGCGCCGCCTGATCGACGAAACCGGCGCCGACGCCGTCTTCATGAACCGGCTGTTCGAGCCGGACGCCTTCGCCCGCGACGCCGACATCGCCCATGCGCTGAGAGCCGAGGGCGTCGAGTGCCGGGGCTGGAACGGCGCATTGCTGTGTCGGCCGGGCGCGGTCACGACCGGCGCGGGCGGGCCGTACAAGGTCTTCACCCCCTTCTTGCGCGCCTTGATGGAGACGGTCGAACCGCCGCCGCCCCTGCCCGCACCGGACGTCATCGCGACCCCAGACGGGATCGACGGCGACGCCATCGACGACTGGAGCCTGCATCCGACCCGGCCCGACTGGTCGACGCGCTTCGACGGGACGCCGGGCGAGGACAGCGCCCAGGCCGCCCTGTCGGCCTTTCTGACGCGCGGCCTGGCCGACTACGCCGACGGCCGCGACCGCCCGGCCCAACCCGCCACCAGCCGCCTGTCGCCGCATCTGCATTTCGGCGAGATCAGCCCCTGGTGCGCCGTCGCCGAGGCCCGCCTGGCCGCCAAGGACGGCCGGGTCCCGGCGCCCCAGGCCGAGACCTTCGTCAAGGAGATCGCCTGGCGCGAATTCTCGGCCCATCTGCTGCATCATTTTCCCTACATCGCCGACCGCGCCTTCCGGCCCGAATACGACGCCATGCCGTGGCGCGACGATGCGGCGGGGTTTTCGGCCTGGACCCAGGGACGAACCGGCTATCCCCTGGTCGATGCGGGTATGCGCCAGCTCTGGGCCACGGGCTGGATGCACAATCGGGTGCGCATGGTCGCCGCCTCCTTCCTGGTGAAGGACCTGATGATCGACTGGCGCCGGGGCGAAGCCTGGTTCTGGGACACGCTGGTCGACGCAGACCCCGCCAGCAACATCCAGAACTGGCAATGGGTCGCGGGGTCGGGCGCCGACGCCGCGCCCTATTTCCGCATCTTCAACCCCGTGGCCCAGGGACGGAAATTCGATCCCGAGGGGCGCTATGTCCGCCGCTGGGTCCCGGAACTGGCGCGCCTGGACGACCGTTGGATACACGCGCCCTGGACCGCGCCCGATGCGGTGTTGCGCGGCGCGGGCGTGCGATTGGGTCATGGCTATCCCCGGCCGATCGTCGATCACGCCCTGGCCCGAGAACGCGCGTTGGCGGCGCTGAAGTCCGTCAGCCGACGACAGGAGGAACCGTGATGCCCAGTCCGCTGATCTCGACCAACGACCTGGCGGCGCGCCTGGGCGAGCCGGGTCTCAAGATCGTCGACGCCTCGTGGCATCTGGACGGGCGCGACGGCACGAGCGAGTTCGAGACCGCGCGGATACCCGAAGCCGTCTTCCTTGATCTGGACGCGGCGTCGGACAGAGCCGCGTCCCTGCCGCATATGTTGCCGCCTCCCGAGGTCTTCGCCACGTCGATGGGCGGTTTGGGTCTGACGATCGACGACGCCATCGTCGTCTATGACGCCGTCGGCCTGTTCTCGGCGGCGCGGGCCTGGTGGATGCTGACGACGATGGGCGCGCGCGACGTGCGGGTGCTGGACGGGGGCTTGCCGAAATGGGTCCGCGAGGGTCGCCCGGTCGAGCAAGGACCAAGACCTTCCCCGCCTCCCGAACAGTTCGACGCCCGCCTGGACGCCGACCGGGTGGCCGATCTGGAGACCGTGCGCCGGGTCCTGGCCCAGGGCGAGCAGGTGGCCGATGCGCGCGGCGCGGTCCGTTTCCGGGGGGAAGCGGCCGAACCCCGGCCGGGACTGAGGTCTGGACATATGCCCGGCGCGCGCAACCTGCCCTATTCCACCCTGTTGAAGGCGGACGGGACCCTGAAGCGCGGCGCCGAGCTGGAGACCGCCTTTCGCCAGGCGGGGATCGACCCTGACCGGCCGGTCATCACCACCTGCGGCTCGGGCGTGACGGCGGCGATCCTGTCGCTGGGCCTGGCCGAGTTGGGCCGGTCCTCGCGCCTCTATGACGGCAGTTGGGCCGAATGGGGCGGGCGCGAGGATACGGCGGCGGCGACCGGCCCTTAACCGCCCGGAGCGGTCGGGACCGGCCCGACCGAGGCGGGCACGTCCTTCTCGCCGCGCGACACCACGGTGGCGCAGACCAGATCGCCGGTGACGTTCAGCGTGGTGCGGCACATATCCAGGAAGCGGTCGACGCCCAGGATCAGGCCGATGCCCTCGGCCGGCACCCCGACCATGACCAGGATCAAGGCGATGACCGGCAGGGACCCCGCCGGCACGCCCGCCGTGCCCACGCCGCCCAGGATGCAGACGAACATCACGATCAGTTGCTGCTGCAAGCTGAGGTCGACGTTGAAGAACTGGGCCAGGAACAGCACGGTCACCCCCTCGAACAGGGCGGTGCCGTTCTGGTTGGCCGTGGCGCCGACGGTCAGGACGAAACGCGAGATGCGGCGCGGCAGGCCCAGCTTGGTCTCGGCGACGCGCAGCGACACCGGCAGGGTGGCGTTCGACGAGGCGGTCGAAAAGGCCACCACGATCGGCTCGCGCACGCCGTTGAAGAAGCGGAACGGATTCATGCCGCCGCCGATCCACACGGCCAGCGGATAGACCACGAACATATGGATCGCCATGGCCCCCACGGCCACGGCGGCATAGGCCCCCAGCCGGATCAGCAGGTCCCAGCCGAACAGGGCGGCCAGATTGAACATCAGACAGGCGATGGCGATCGGGGCCAGTTTGATGACCATGTTGATCAGCTTCATCATCACCTCCAGCACGCCTTGCAGCGTCTCCTGAAGGACATCCGTCGCCCGCGACTTGGCCATGACCAGGCCGATGCCGAAGAACAGGGCGAAGATCATCACCGGCAGGATCTGGTTCTCGGCCGCCGCGGTGACGACGTTCGAGGGGATCATGTCGAGGAAGAACTGACCGGCTTCGATGCTCTTGGGCGCATTGCCGACGATGCCGGCGGCGCCTTCCGCCCCCTCGGCCAGAAGGCGCTGAGCCAGGGCGGGATCGACCCCGTCGCCGGGCCGGAAATAGTTGACCATGCCCAGGCCGATAGCCACGGCGATGCCCGACACGATGATGGTGAACACCAGGGTCTTCCAGCCGACCCGGCCCAGGGACTTCAGATCGCCCATCTCGGCCACGCCGGTGACCAGGGCCGCGAACAGCAGCGGCAGGACCAGCATGAACAGCAGCCGCAGGAAGATCTGGCCGACCGACTGGATCAGGTCCATCGCCCACGGCAGGACCTCAAGGCCGTTCAGATTGACGTACAGACCCCCGCCCAGCCCGACGGCGAAGCCCAACAGCATCCACACGTAAAGCGGAACCCCGCCTCGCTTCGTCGTTTCCATCGTTTCCCCCTTCTGACCGGCTCTATCGAATCGGCAGGCCGTAGATCAGGCCGCCCGGCCGTGCATTCCATTGTGCGTTCAACCCGCGCGCCAGGTCGAGAGGCGACTGCGGGCCGATGTTTCGCTCGAAGATTTCGCCATAATTGCCTGTCGTTTGTATGGCTTTCAGCGCCCAGTCCTTGCGGAGGGACAGCATGGGACCGAAGTCGCCTTCGGTTCCGAGCAGGCGCCGCACGCGCGGATCGCGGCTGTCGCGCGCCAGATCGGCGGCGTTGTCCTGGGTCACGCCCAGCTCTTCGGCCAGGATGACGGCGTTCAGCGTCCATCGCACGACAGAGGTCCACTGCTCATCGCCGCGTCGCACCACGGGACCCAGGGCCTCCTTGGACACGACATCAGGCAGGATGGCGTGGAGCTGGGGGTTCGCCAGGGTGGATCGCGTCGCGGCCAGGGCCGAGATGTCGGCGCTGACGGCGTCGCAGTCCTCGCGCTCATAAGCGCGACGGGCTTCGTCCTCGCTGGCCGTCACGACCGGCGTATAGGTGATGCCGCGTGCGCGGAAATAGTCGTCGGCGTTCAGCCGCGTGGTCGATCCGGCCTGGACGCAGACCCTGGCGCCGTCCAGCTCGGCCGCGCTGGACAGGTTCAGCGATCGCCGCACCAGAAAGCCCTGACCGTCGTAATAGTTGATCCCGGCGAAGACATAGCCCTCGCCGGCGTCGCGGCTCATGGTCCAGGAGGAGTTGCGCCACAAGACGTCGATACGGCCGTCACGCAGCGCCGGCCAGCGCTGTTCAGCGTTCAGCGGCACGAAGCGAGCCGCGTTCTCATCCCCCAGGATGGCGGCGGCCAGGGCGCGGCAGAAGTCGACATCGAAACCGCGCCACCGTCCGCGATTGTCCGTATAGGCGAAGCCGACCAGCCCCTGATGCACGCCGCAGGTCAGGTGACCGCGTCGCTTGATCGCGGCCAGGGTCGGACCGGCGGCGATACGCTCGGTCTCGGCGGTCTTGTCCGCATCCGCGCGCACGGCGGTCTCGGCGGTTCGGTCTTCGGCGGGGCGCTCGCAGGACATCAGGGACAGGGCGCCGATCGCCGCCGCCGTCGCCGCCATCCATGTCGTCCATCGCATGCGTCGCTCCTCGCTCGCCTTGCGCCCCGTGGCTTTAGAGGCTTTTGAAGGCGCGTCCGCAACCCTTGGAGGGGACAAGCGTGCCGCTTTCCGACCGAACCCGCCTGATCGCCTCGGCCACCGCGCGCGGCAAAGGCCGCCGCCCGGTCAATCCGCCGATCGAACGCGCCTCGACCATGCTCAGCGACGATCCGGCCAGGATGTGGGATTCGGCCGACGGTCCCGTCTATGGCCTGGACGGCACCGGGGCGGCGCGCGCGCTGCGTTCCGCCATCGCCGATCTGGAGGGCGCGGCCGAGACCTGGCTGGTTCCCTCCGGGCTGGCGGCCGTGACTGTGCCGCTGATGGCCTTGCTGAAGCCCGGCGACACGGTGCTGACCAGCGACGGCGTCTATGGTCCCAGCCGCCGCTTCCTGACGCGCTGGATGGGCGCGCGTGGGATCACGGCCCGTTTTCATCCGGCCGACGCCACGACCGAGCAGATCCTGGCGATGATCGACGCGACCACGCGCCTGCTGCTGATCGAAAGCCCGACCAGCCTGACCTTCGACATGGTCGATGTGGCCGCCCTGGCCGCCGCCTGCCGGGCGCGCGGCGTGCTGACGGCCATGGACAACGCCTGGGCCGCGGGCCTGGCCTATCGGCCGCTGGCGCATGGCGTCGATGTGTCGATCCATCCCCTGACGAAATACGTCGGCGGCCATTCCGACTTGCTGATGGGGGCGATCTCCGTCGCCGATCCCGTGATCGGCCGCGCCGTGGCCGAGACCGTTGAGGACCAGGGCTGGCACGTCTCGCCCGATGACGCCTGGCTGGCGCTGCGGGGCTTGCGGACCCTGCCGGTGCGCTACGCCGAACAGGAACGGTCGGCGCGCGTCGTGGCCGAGTGGCTGGAGAAACAGCCGGAGGTCTCCCGCATCCTCTGGCCCGCCCTGCCCTCGGATCGCGGCCATGCCTTGTGGGCGCGCGACTATTCCGGCGCGGCCTCGCTGTTCGGCGTGGTCATGCAAGGCGGGACGACGGTCCAGACCCACGCCCTGATGAAGGCGCTGACCCTGTTCGGCATGGGCTATTCCTGGGGCGGGTTCGAGAGCCTGATCACCCATGAGACGCCGCAACTGAGCCAGCGCGCCCATCCGCCCGCGCTGGAGGGCCAATTGATCCGCCTGCACATCGGACTGGAAGACCCCGTCGACCTGATCGCCGATCTGGAAGTCGGTCTGGCGGCCTGGCGCGCCCTGCAGGACTCGAACCTGCAACCGTCCGCTTAGAAGGCGGGTGCTCTATCCGGTTGAGCTAAGGGCGCCTGGGCAGAGACCGAGCGTTAGCCGCAACGCGACCCCGCCTCAAGCAGCGAGCAACCGTGTTGCGAACGATAGGCGAACAAGAATGCTCTCAAGCAGCGGGCGACCGCGTCGCGAGCGTTAGGCGCACTTAAGATCAATGCGTCCAGGGCTGTTTGCGGCCGGGGGCGAAATTGTCGGCATAGGCCTTCAGGATCACCGGCGGATCATTCGGCGCGTGCAGCCGGAACGGAATGCCGTGGCGCTCGGCATAGGCCACCGCTTCTTCCTGGGTGTCGAAGGTCAGGCGCACCTGGCCGTTCATGTCGGTCGAGGAGGTCCAGCCCATCAGCGGGTCCAGGGTCCGCGCCGAAGCCGGTTCGAACTCCAGCCGCCAATCCAGGCTCTTGGCCTTGCCGGACTGCATGGCGGTCTTGGCGGGGCGATAGATGCGAGCGAGCATGGGGGGCCTCAGGTCTTGAACGGCCGGTGCATAGCAGCCGGTCAGGCGGGCGTGAAGCTCATGTCGGCGTGAAGCTCAGGGCGACGCCGTTGTTGCAGTAGCGCTTGCCCGTCGGGCGCGGCCCGTCGTCGAACACGTGCCCCTGATGCCCCAGACAGCGGGCGCAGTGGTATTCGGTGCGCGGAACGCCGATGGCGAAGTCGGTCTTGGTCCCGATGTTGTCGCGGATCACGGTGTGGAAGCTGGGCCAGCCGGTGCCCGAATCGTATTTCCACTGCGACCGGAACAGCTCCAGGCCGCAGCCCTTGCACGAGAAGGTCCCGCGCCGGTGTTCGTCGTTCAACGGACTGGTGAAGGGCCGCTCCGTGCTTTCGTGGCGCAGCACCCGCCACGAGGCGTCGCCCAGACGGCGTCGCCACTCTGCGTCGTCGACCCGGCGGAACGGTGAAGCGGCGTACTGGGCTTCGGAGGCGTCGGCGGCCTCGGGCGCGCAGGCGGTCATCGCCGTGGCGGCGACGCCCAGAAGCAGATGGCGGCGTTGGATCGGAGTTTCCATGATCAGATAGGTCGGCACTGAAGCGGAAGTTTCAATCCCTCTCCCGCTTGCGGGAGAGGTGGCCCGTCGATCGGCGGAGCCGATCCAGGGTCGGAGAGGGAAGTCGGACTGCCCCCATCGTCATGCGTCTCGCTACGCGCGACGGCATGACACTTCTCCCGCAAGCGGGAGAAGGACTCAGACCAGCCCCGCCGCCTCGTCCAGACCCAGCATCAGGTTGAGGTTCTGCACCGCCGCGCCCGAGGCGCCCTTGCCGAGGTTGTCCAGCAAGGCGACCAGACGCGCCTGTTCGCCATTGCGGTCGCCGAACACGTGCAGACGCAGGCGGTTCGTCCCGTTCAGCCCCTCGGGCGTCAGGCCGGTCAGGGTCTCGGTCTCTTCCAGATCGGCGACCTCGACGAAGCGGGCGCCGTCATAGGCTTCCACCAGCGCGCCGTGGATCAGTTCGATCGACGGCCGCTGCGGCAGGGCCGACAGGTGCAGCGGAACCTCGACCAGCATCCCCTGGCGATAGTTTCCGACCGCCGGGGCGAACAGCGCGGGCCGCGACAGGCCAGCGTGTTTGGTCATCTCGGGCACGTGCTTGTGTCGCTGCGACAGGCCATAGGCGCGGAACGGGTCGGGCGATCCGCCTTCGAACTCGGTGATCATGGCCTTGCCGCCGCCGGAATAGCCGCTGACGGCGTTGACCGTGACCGGCCAGTCGGCCGGGACCAGGCCCGCGCGCACCAGGGGCGCGACCAGGCCCAGAAAGCCGGTCGGATAACAGCCGGGATTGGAGACGCGGGTCGACGCCGCGATCCGCTCACGCTGTCCGGGCGCAAGCTCGGGAAAGCCGTAGGTCCAGTCGGGATCGACGCGGTAGGCGGTCGAGGCGTCGATGACCCGCACGGCCGGATTGTCGATCATGGCCACGGCTTCCCTGGCCGCATCGTCGGGCAGGCACAGGATGACGGCGTCGGCGTCGTTCAGCGCCTCGCGCCGCGCCGCGACGTCGCGCCGCCGGTCGCCCAGCAGGATCAGCTCCAGATCCGCGCGACCCTCGACCCGCTCGCGGATCTCCAGCCCCGTGGTCCCGGCCTCGCCGTCGATGAAGAGGGTGTGGGTCATAGTTAAACCTTGGACTCCAAGCGGTCTAAAACCCGACTGAAGTCGCTGCAAACATACTCGCACGCCGTGTGGGTCATTGGCGCAAGGTAAGGAAACCTCGGCTCCAAGTGCTTCTCTGCATCCAGGGTCCAGCGCAGAGAGTTGAAGTACGTTGTGTCCATATAAAGCTGAAACGGCTGGTGTTCTTTCACGCGAATAGCTTGGCGCGCTGCGTGCTCGATCGCTTGGAGCTGGGCGAATGGAAGTCCGAGGCTGTTCAGCGAAATGTGGTTCCCACTCTTGGAGTGGTGGATGGACGGAGACGAAATCTCGTTCCGGCCCTGCGTGATCACGGCGTAAACCTCAAGGCCCGCTATGCGACGATAGCCGTCAGCTATCTCGGGCAGCGCCTTCAATATGGCTTCCGGCTCGTATGTATATTCGACCGAAGTGTCGTGCGCGCCGATTGTCCAGTTGGACTTAAGCAAGAGGCTATCCGCAAAGGATACAAAGGAAATCTCTGGATGCCGGCTGGCCACGTCATCGACCATTTCCCGAATTTCATCGAGGGAACCAGCGGAGAGTTTCCCATCTGAGATGGCGTCTTTCACCCCGATGGCGTCAACGATCGCGAAGACGGAATGCGACCTTCGATGAATGTCTTCGTACCAATCACTTCGGACAAAGATTCTCGGCTTTTCATCCCACTGCCAAGCACCCACACAGGTCACAAAAGCCGAAACAGGAAGATGGATGTGAATCTCATGAAAGCGGCTGATTACGTTTGGATACCACGACAACTCGACACCACGCTTGGTAGCCAATCGTGCCGCAGCATGTGAGATGTAGCCGGGATAAGTCCAATCGGCTCCATTGAGACCCGCAAGAAGAGCGGTCTCGTAGGCTCCGAGCCAAATCTCATCCATAAGATAGATGTCTTGATCTAACGGTACTTCGTCGATCTCGTACTTCTGTATGTCAGGATGATCGAACATTCTGGGCCCAAAGAAAAAGGGCGCTCCGGTTTCCCGAAGCGCCCTGATCCAAACCGATCTGAAACGGCTTAGCGCTTCGAGAACTGGAAGCTGCGGCGGGCCTTGGCGCGGCCGTACTTCTTGCGCTCGACGACGCGGCTGTCGCGGGTCAGGAAGCCGTGCGGCTTCAGAACCTTGCGCAGTTCCGGCTCATAGTGCGTCAGGGCGTGCGACAGGCCGTGGCGGATGGCGCCGGCCTGGCCCGACAGGCCCGAACCCTCGACCGTGCAGATCACGTCGAACTGGGTCGTGCGGTCGGTGACGGTCAGCGGCTGGGCGACCATCATCTGCAGCACGGGGCGAGCGAAATAGGCGTTCAGCTCCTTGCCGTTGACGGTGATCTTGCCCGAGCCGGGCTTCACCCACACGCGGGCGATGGCGTTCTTGCGCTTGCCGGTCGAATAGGCGCGGCCCAGCTTGTCCAGCTTCTGGACGGCGGGGGCGGCGTCTTCGGCGGCCGACGACATACCCTTCAGGGCGTCGAAGCCGGTGGCGGTTTCAGCAGTCACGTCGGTCATGCTCAGACGCTCCGGGTGTTCTTGGCCGACGCCGACGCGAAGTCGATCGTCTGCGGGTTCTGGGCCTGATGGGTGTGCTCGGCGCCGGCGAACAGGCGCAGATGCGTCATCTGCTTGCGGGCCAGCGGGCTTTCCTTGGGCAGCATACGCTCGACGGCCTTCTCGAGCACGCGCTCGGGGAAGCGGCCGCCCAGCACCTTGGCCGGGGTGGTCTCCTTGACGCCGCCCGGGTGGCCGGTGTGGCGGTAATAGACCTTGTCGGTGTTCTTCTTGCCGGTGAACACCACCTTGTCGACGTTGGTCACGACGACATAGTCGCCGCAATCGACGTGCGGGGTGTAGGTCGGCAGGTGCTTGCCGCGCAGGCGGTTGGCGATGAAGGTCGCGAGACGGCCCACCACGACGCCTTCGGCGTCGATGTGGATCCACTTCTTCTCGACCTCGGCCGGCTTCAGCGAAGCCGTGGTGCTCTTCAGCATGACTGAGGGTCCTTGGGAGGAGGCGAAAACTCTGGCCCGGCCGAGGGTTCGGACGAACGGAAGGCGCGCTGATAGAGGATGCGGGCGCCCCGGTCAATGCCGACATCGCAGCACGAACTCGTGTATCTAATTGAATTAATGTGATTTTCTGTATGCGGTATTAAAATACCCGATCAATTTCGCGCTTTCAGGGCCACGGCGGCGCGTCCAGCATGGCGATCGCCTGGCGCACATAGACGGCGTGGATCACGACGCCGAGGTCCAACCGGTCCTGTCCCACCAGAACCTCCTGGGTCAGGACCCCGGCGATGAAGGGATGGTCCGGCTCGGGTCGGCCAGGGGCGCTGCGCGCCGCCGCGGTCCAGAACACCGGCCCGCCCGAATTGCCGGGGAAGACGGCGAAATCCAACAGGAAGCTCGGAAAGGCCGCGACGGGCGACAACGGCCACGACGCCACCCGGCCGACCCGCAGGATCGGAAACCCCGCGCGGTTCGCCGACAGGCCGCGCGGAAATCCCAGGGCGAACAGCTCGTCTCCCGGCCCGACCTGATAGGCCGCCAGGGTGTTCTCGTCGGCCAGCCAACCCAGGGGGATGGCGGCGCGGGCGAACTCGGGCGGGGCCTGAATCTCCATCACCGCGATGTCGCGCTCGGGGTGGCGCATCCACAGGGGCTGGTCGTCGAAATCACGGATGGCCAGGGGTTCAGGCGCGAATTTCCACGCCCCGTCCGGCTGGGCCGTGCGCCAGCCGATGCGCGCCTGTTTGTCCGGCATCTGGTTCAGCACATGGGCGGCGGTGACCAGAACCGTTCGCGGCGTCCCGTCGGGCCTGGGCGCCGAGATCAGGAAGCCGGTGCCCGCCGTGCGCGTCCCCTGCCCGTCCGGCTGGTCCAACTGCACCGTCGCATTGATCAGGGCCAGGGTCAGGTCCCAGGCCGGGCGCACGTGCGCCTGGGGCGATACGGCGGCGGGCGGCGGCTCCGGCGGCGTCTGAAGTTCGATCCACATTCGCGACCCCGTACCTTGAGCTTTGTTCATTTGACGGCGTCGGCCGCGCCGCACAAGGTCGCGCGCACTTGCAAGTCGGGAACCGCATCCATGAACCGTCGCGAACTGATCGCCTCATCCGCCGCCCTGGCCGTCGCCGCCGGAGCTTCGCCCGTGCTAGCGAAAGCCGCTCAACGCTCAGGAACCCCGATGCCCGTCCCGCCCGTCGCCAAGAAAATTCCGGTTCGCATCGAACAGCTCGGCCGCGTCCGGGTCGACGACTATCAATGGCTGAAGGACGACAACTGGCAGGCGGTGCTGCGCGATCCGACCCTGATCAAGGCCGATGTGAAAGAGTATCTGGTCGCCGAAAACGCCTATCGCGAGGCGATGATGGCTTCGACCCTGCCGATGCAAGCGGCGATGTTCGAGGAGATGAAGGGCCGCATCAAACAGGACGACAGCTCGGTTCCCTCGCCCGACGGCCCATGGGAATATTACAGCCGTTTCCGCACCGGCGATCAGCATCCGCTGTTTTGCCGCAAGCCGCGCGCGGGCGGCGACGAGCAGATCCTGCTGGACGCGAACGCCCTGGCGGCGGGCAAGGCCTATTCCAAGATCGCCGCGACCGGTTATTCGCCCGACCACGCCCTCTACGCCTATGCCGAAGACGCTCAAGGCTCCGAGGTGCACAAGATCTATGTGAAGGACCTGGCGACCGGCGAAGTCCTGACCGACGTCATCGACAGCGCCACCGGCGGCTTCACCTTCTCGCCTGACAGCCGCTGGATCTTCTGGACCAATCGCGACGACAACGGCCGCCCGGACAAGATCTTCCGTCGCCCGGCGCGAGGCGGCGAGACGACCATGGTCTACAAGGAGGACGACGACGGTATGTTCATCGGCGTCGGCCGGACCTCGGACGACCAGTTCATCACCATCGGCATCCAGAACCAGGAAACCAGCGAAACCCGCTACATCCCCGCTGGCGACCCGACGGCGACGCCCGCCGTATTGGAGCCGCGCGTGGTGGCCCGCACCTATGACGCCGATCACTGGGGCGATCGCTGGGTCATCCGCACCAACGCCGACGACAGCATCGACTTCAAGGTCGTCCAGGCCCCGACCGGTTCGCCCGGAAAAGCGAACTGGACCGACCTGATCCCGCACACCCCGGGCCGCTATATCGAGACCGTCACCCTGTCCTCGGGTCACCTGGCGCGTCAGGAACGGGCCGACGCCAACACCCGGATCATCGTGCGCAACCGCGCTGGCGCCGAGCATGAAATCGCCGTGGACGAACCGGCCTATGCGCTCAACCTGATGGGCTGGTCCGAGTTCGACAGCCCGATGATGCGCTACGCCTACAACTCGCCGTCCACCCCGACCTCGACCTTCGACTATGACATGGCGTCGCGCGAGCGGACCCTGCGCAAGGTGCAGGAGGTGCCGTCGGGCCACGATCCGGCTGACTATGTGGTCGAGCGGCTGAACGCCCCCGCGGCCGACGGCGAACTGGTGCCGGTGACCATCCTGCGTCGCAAGTCGACGCCGGTGGACGGCTCGGCCCCGGTGCTGCTGTACGGCTACGGCAGCTACGGCATCCCGATGTCGGCCAGCTTCTCGACCAGTCGCCTGTCGCTGGTGGACCGCGGCTTCATCTGGGCCATCGCCCACATCCGCGGCGGATCGGACAAGGGCTGGGGCTGGTTCCTGAACGCCCGGCGGATGACCAAGAAGAACACCTTCACCGACTTCATCGCCGCCGCCGAACACATGATCGACCGCGACTACGCCCGCGCGGGCAACATCGTCGCCTATGGCGGTTCGGCGGGCGGGATGCTGATGGGCGCCGTCACCAATATGCGGCCCGACCTGTGGGCCGGGGTGATCGGCCAGGTGCCCTTCGTCGACGTGCTGAACACCATGAGCGACACCTCCCTGCCGCTGACGCCGCCGGAATGGCCCGAGTGGGGCAATCCGATCGAGGACGCCGCCGCTTACGACTACATCGCCAGCTACAGCCCCTACGACAACATCGAGGCCAAGCCCTATCCGGCTGTGTTGTCGGTCGGCGGCCTGTCCGACCCGCGCGTGACCTATTGGGAGCCGGCCAAATGGGTCGCCCGCCTGCGTCCGGCGACGACCTCGGGCGATCCGATCCTGTTGAAGATCAACATGGAGGCGGGCCACGGCGGTGCGTCGGGGCGGTTCGACTTCCTGAAGGAGCTGGCGGTCGACTACGCCTTCGCCGTCTGGGCCGTCGAAAAGGGCTGGACCCGCGCGTGATCCTGATCCGTCAGGTCGGCCGTCGAAGCCGACCTGACGGCTCTCTATGTCGATGAGAGACGGGTCGGCGTCTTCGTTGCGGCCTTAACGTCGCGACGCCATGCGGCGTCCGGCTCGCCAAGCGGCGATGACCCGACTACACCTTGCCCAGGTTTCATGTCGGGGGGACGAAATGAACAAGCACATCCTGTTGGCCGCCACGGCCCTGTCGTTTGCGGCTCCGAGCTGGGCGCAGACGCCGCCCGCGCCGCAGCCCCAGCCCCAGCCCCAGCCCGTTGCACAGCAGGCCGCGCCCCCCGCCCCCGCCGCCTCTTCGACCGAAAAGCCGAAGTGGGACGTACAGAATCCTCCCGGTCAGCATCATGACGCCCGTCTCGATGTCACCGAGGGCACCTGGATGTCGGTGGATGTCAGCCCCGACGGTCAGGAGGTCGTCTTCGATCTGCTGGGCGACATCTACGTCATGCCGATCAGCGGCGGCGAAGCGCGCGCCATCGCCAGCGGCGTCGCCTGGGATATGCAGCCGCGCTATTCGCCGAACGGCCGCCAGATCGCCTTCACCTCCGACCGGGGCGGCGGCGACAACATCTGGGTGATGAACCGCGACGGCTCGGACCCGAAACAGGTCAGCACCGAAACCTTCCGCCTGATCAACCAGCCCGAATGGACCCCGGACGGAGAGTTCATCGTCGGCCGCAAGCATTTCACCTCAACCCGATCGCTGGGCGCGGGCGAGATGTGGCTGTTCCACCGTTCGGGCGGCGGCGGCGTGCAGATGACCGAGCGCCGCACCCAGCAGAAGGATTCGGGCGAACCCGCCTTCTCGCCCGACGGCCGCTATCTGTACTACAGCGACGACACCACTGCGGGCGGCGTATTCGAATACTCCAAGGACCCGAACGGCCAGATCTATGTGATCCAGCGTTTCGACCGCCAGACCGGCGAGACCGAGGAGTTCGTCTCGGGTCCCGGCGGGTCGATCCGCCCGACGCCTTCGCCCGACGGCAAGTCCTTGGCCTTCATCCGCCGTGTCCGCTACCAGTCGGTGCTCTATGTCCTGGATCTGGAATCCGGGCGCGAGACGCCGATCTACGACGGCCTGGACCGCGACCTGCAAGAGACCTGGGCCATTCACGGCGTCTATCCGGCCATGAGCTGGACGCCCGACAACCGCTCCATCGTCTTCTGGGCGGGCGGCAAGATCAAACGCATCGACGTGGCTTCCCGCACCGTCAGCGACATTCCCTTCCACGTCGCCGACACCCGCCAGGTGACCGAGGCCGTTCGCTTCCCCGTCGAGGTCGCGCCCGACCGATTCGACGTCAAGATGATCCGCTGGGCGCAGACCTCGCCCGACGGCTCCAAGGTCGTGTTCGAGGCCCTGGGCGATCTGTGGATTCGCGACCTGCCGAACGGAACCGCGCGACGGCTGACGCGCCAGTCGGACCATTTCGAACTGTATCCGTCGTGGTCGCGCGACGGCCGCTCGATCGTCTATTCGACCTGGGACGACGAGGACCTGGGGTCGATCCGCGTGGTTCCGGCGACGGGCGGCGAAGGCCGCACGATCACGACGCGCCCCGGCCACTATGTCGAACCGGCCTTCTCGCCCGATGGCCAGACCATCGCCTATCGCGCCACCGGCGACGGCTTCCTGACCTCGGCCCTGTGGAGCCGCGAGCCGGGCATCTATCGCATCCCCACGCGCGGCGGCCAGGCCGTGCGCGTCACCGACGAGGGGTCCGCGCCCCAGTTCGGGGCCACGGGCGACCGCATCTTCTACTCCAGCCAGAGCGGCGAGAATCGCGTCCTGAAGTCGGTCGATCTGAACGGCGAGGACGAACGCACCCACCTGTCGTCGCAATACGCCGCCGACTTCGTGCTGTCGCCCGATGAGCGCTGGGTGGCCTGGAACGAACGATTCAACGGCTTCGTCGCCCCCTTCGTGCGCACCGGCCGCACCGTCACGCTCAGCGCCGACGGCAAGGCCCTGCCGCAACGGCGCGTCACCCGCGACGCCGGCGACTGGATGCACTGGTCCGGCGACGGGCGCAGTCTGCACTGGTCCTTGGGACCCCAGCTCTTCACGCGCGACCTGAACCAGACCTTCGCCTTCGAACCGGGTGCGCCCGAAACCCTGCCGGCGCCGCCCGAGACCGGCGTGAACCTGGGCTTCAGCGTCGAGGCGGACAAGCCGTCCGGCCGCATGGTCCTGACCGGCGCCCGCATCATCACCATGCGCGGCGACGAAGTGATCGAGGACGGCGTCATCGTGGTGGACGGCAACCGCATCACCGCGGTCGGCCCGCGCGGCTCGGTTCAGGTCCCGGCCGACGCCACCGTCATGGACATGACGGGCAAGACCATCATGCCGGGCCTGGTCGACGCCCATTGGCACGGCTCCATGGGGTCCGACGAGATCATCCCGCAGCAGAGCTGGGTCGATTACGCCTCGCTGGCCTTCGGCGTCACGACGATCCACGATCCGTCCAACGACACCAGCGAGATCTTCTCGCATTCGGAACTGGGTCGCGCGGGCCGCGTGGTCGCGCCGCGCATCTTTTCGACCGGCACCATCCTGTACGGCGCCGCCACCCCGTTCACGGCCCAGGTCGACAGCCTGGACGACGCCCTGTCCAACCTGCGCCGGATGCAGGCCGTCGGCGCCTGGAGCGTCAAGAGCTACAACCAGCCGCGCCGCGACCAGCGCCAGCAGATCCTGGAGGCGGCGCGTCAGCTCGGCCTGATGGTGGTGCCCGAGGGCGGCTCCCTGTTCCAGCACAACATGACCATGGTCGTGGACGGCCACACCACGGTCGAACACTCGATCCCCCTGGCCCATCTGTACGACGACGTGCACCAGCTCTGGCGCCAGACCGAAGTCGCCTACACCCCGACCCTGGTGGTGGCCTATGGCGGCAGCTACGGCGAGAACTACTGGTATCAGGAAAGCCGGGTCTGGGATCATCCGATCCTGCGCCAGTACGTTCCGCGCCGCATCCTGGACGCCCGCGCCCGCCGCCCGCGCACGGGACCGGACAATGAATGGAACCATATGTCGGTCGCCCGCGAAGCCCGCCGTCTTCAGGATCAGGGCGTCTCGGTGCAACTGGGCGCCCACGGCCAGCGCGAGGGTCTGGCCGCCCATTGGGAGATGTGGTCGATGCAGCAGGGCGGCATGACGCCGATGCAGGCAATTCGCGTCGGCACCCTGAACGGCGCGCGCGCCCTGGGCATGGACCGCGACATCGGCTCGCTGGAGGTCGGCAAGCTGGCCGACATGGTGGTGCTGGAGGCCAATCCGCTGGAGAACCTGCGCAACACCGCCGCGATCGCCTTCACCATCGCCAACGGCCGGGTTTACGACACCCACATGAACGAGGTGGGACGGCGGGTGCGTCCGCGCGCGCCCTTCTGGTTCGAAGGCCAGGACGGCGAGGCCGCCAGCCCCGGCGCGTCGATCACCGACGGCCACGGCCACGACTGACCCATCACGGCCCGTCGTCGCCTGGCGTTTGATCGGTTAAGGCGGAATCGCGCAGCGAGTCCGCCGAGGCCGTGAATCACGGCTCCAGATCATGCGGAGCGAAATCCGAGCCGAGTCGGACGGCGTCCAGCGCGACCGAATTCGGTCCAGACGGCGGCCTGTCGGCGTCGCGATGTTTAGGAGGCGGTGGCTGGGGAACTAGGACTCGAACCTAGAATGACGGTACCAAAAACCGGAGTGTTACCATTACACCATTCCCCAGCAGGACCGGCGCTCGCAAGACCATGGCCCCGCGAGGCGGTGGAGATACGCCAAGGCCGCGGTGGATGCAACACCCGCTTTTCCGACAATTTTCGCGCAGCCGAAAACGGCGCTTGCGGCCCCCCGGACCCCTCGCTATAAGCCGCGACCTCAAGTCGGAGTGTGGCTCAGTCTGGTAGAGCACTGCGTTCGGGACGCAGGGGTCGCAGGTTCGAATCCTGCCACTCCGACCATCTTCTTCCCGCCCATCGAAACCGTTCAGCCGGCCCGGTCCGCGGCCGCCTTCAGGCGTGCGCCCGCAGTCTCGATCAAGCGTTCGCCCAGCGCCTTGCGCCGCGCCAGAAGCTCCGGCGATCCAGCGTCATAGTCGGCCATCAGCCGCGTCACGAACGATCCGTCGCGCACCTCGGCCAGCACCTGATCCATCGCCGCCTGGGCGGGTTCGCCGATCACGCGCGGCCCGGTCAGATAGGCGCCGTACTCGGCCGTGTTGGAGATGCGCCCGAAGGCGCCCGCGATTCCCCGTTCGAACATCAGGTCGGTGACCAGCTTCAGCTCATAGAAGCACTCGAACCAGGCCACCTCGGCCGGATAACCGGCCCTGACCAGCGTCATGAAGGCGCGGTCGACCAGTTCGGCCGCCCCGCCGCACAGCACCACCTGTTCGCCGAACAGGTCGCTTTCGCATTCGGCGGCGAAGGTGGTCTCCAATATGCCCTTGCGCCCGCAGCCCAGGGCGGCGGCGTAGGACAGGCCCAGGCCGCGCGCGCCGCCCGTGACGTCCTGATGCACGCCGAACAGGCAGAAGACCCCCTCGCCCGCCTCGTACAGGTCGCGGATGCGCGGCCCGATGCCCTTGGGCGAGACCAGGACGACATCGATGTCCGGTCTCGGCTCAACCAGGCCGAACCGCACCGACAGGCCGTGGGCGAAGATCAGGGCCGCGCCCGGTCTCATCGCCGGGGCCAGTTCGTCGCGCCACAGGTCGCGATGCCCTTCGTCGGACACCATGACCGCCACGACGTCGGCGCCCGCGGCCGCTTCGCCCGCGGTCAGCACGGGGAACCCGTCCGCCTGGGCCTTGGCGCGCGTCGGCGACGCGGTCTTCAGCCCGATGACGATGTCGGCCACGCCGCTGTCGCGCAGGTTCAGGGCGTGTGTCCGCCCCTGGCTGCCATAGCCGATGACAGCCACCCGCTTGCCCCGAATGATCGACAGATCGCAATCGCGGTCATGGAACACGGGCAGCGGCGGGTTTATGGGATCGGTCATGAGCACACAAATAGACCCAATGGATGTCATCGGCTTCTGGAAAGCGGCGGGACCGAGCCTGTGGTTCGCCAAGAACGACGCCTTTGACGCCGAATTTCGCGCCCGCTTCATGGAGGCGCATCTGGCTGCGGCCCGACGAGAGCTGGACGATTGGGTCGAGTCGCCGTTCGGCGCCCTGGCCCTGCTGATCCTGTTGGACCAGTTTCCGCGCAACGCCTGGCGCGAAACCGGGCACGCCTTCGCCACCGACCCCCTGGCGCGTCATTTCGCCCTCGAAGCGCTGGATCTCGGCCTGGATCAGCTCGTCGAGAACGATTTGCGCCGATTCTTCTACCTGCCCTTGCAGCACGCCGAGGACATGGCCCTGCAAGACCGGCAGGTGGCCTTGTTTCAGGCCATGGAGCGCAAGCCCGACGACCGCTGGGCCGAGCACCATCGCGAGATCATCGCCCGTTTCGGCCGCTTTCCGCACCGCAACCGCGCCCTGGGCCGCGAGACGACGCCCGATGAACAGGTCTTCCTCGATCAGGACGGCTTTCGGGGCTGATCCACAGAAGCGTGACCGCCCATGACGGAAACGGGGCGCCGCGAATCGATTCGTCGAGTCACTCTGCGGTCATGAACGCCCAAGCCGTGATCGCTGAACTGGAATCTCGCGTCGACGCCGTCGCGGCCGACCATCCCGAATTCCAGTATCTGAATTTGCTGCGCGACATCCTGAACAACGGCGTGCGTCGCGACGACCGCACCGGCACCGGCACCCTGGGCGTGTTCGGCCGCCAGATGCGCTTCGACCTGGCCAAGGGCTTTCCGCTTCTGACCACCAAGAAGCTGCACACCCGGTCGATCATCGTCGAACTGCTGTGGTTCCTGCGCGGCGAGACCAATATCCGCTGGCTGAAGGAGAACGGCGTCAGCATCTGGGACGAATGGGCCGACGCCCAGGGCGATCTGGGACCGGTCTATGGCAAGCAGTGGCGCAGTTGGACCGCGCCCGACGGCCGCGTCATCGACCAGATCGCCAGACTGGTCGAGGGGCTGAAGACCAACCCCAACAGCCGCCGTCATCTGGTCAGCGCCTGGAACCCGGCCGATGTCGACGACATGGCCCTGCCGCCCTGCCACTGCCTGTTCCAGTTCTTCGTCGCCGACGGCAAGCTGAGCTGCCAACTCTATCAACGCAGCGCCGACGTCTTCCTGGGGGTGCCGTTCAACATCGCCAGCTACGCCCTGCTGACGCATATGATCGCGGGTCAGGTCGATCTTTCGCCCGGAGAATTTGTTTGGAGCGTAGGCGACGCCCACATCTATCTCGATCACCTGGATCAATCGCGTCTCCAAGTCGCCCGACAGCCACGACCCTTTCCTCGGTTGGAAATGACCGGTCGTCCCAATCTTTTCGCCCACGAATTGAGCGACGTCCGGTTCATCGGCTACGATCCCTGGCCCCACATCCCCGCCAAGGTCTCTAAGTGACCCGAAGGCCAGCACTGTTCATCGGCTCGTCGGTCGAGGGCCTGGACGTCGCCCAGGCCGTTCAGGAATCACTAGAATTCGATTGTGAAATCACCGTCTGGACACAAGGGGTTTTCCGTCCAAATGGAATGGCGGTGGCCGATCTCTATGTGACGACCCGGCGAACAGATCTGGCGCTTTTCGTCTTCACGCCAGATGATGTGGCGGTCATCCGAGGGCGAACCTCCGCCATCCCTCGGGACAATGTAATCTTTGAACTCGGCTTGTTCCTGGGCGCTTTGGAACCAAATCGTTGCTTCATCCTACAGCCGCGGGATGCCCTTCTGCACCTTCCGACCGACCTGTTGGGGATTACGCCCCTCACATACCCAACCGACCGGCACGACCAAAATTTACTCGCTGCCCTAGGACCAGCCTGCAACCAACTTAGACGAGCCGTCAGGAATTTCGAACTGTCCAGTACGGTTCTGAAATTCTCCGAAGATCGTAGAGCAAAGGCGGCGACCGATATCCGTCAGACCAGCTTGGCTGACTATGTGTCCGAGTGGGACGGGCCGTTGAACGACATCAGGAAGTCTCTCGAATCGGTGACGTTGGATACTGACGACGAACAATTGGTCGCATTGCGGCCCGGCATCAGGCGCCTGTTTGGCTTTTTGGAAGGATTGGCCGAAGCGGTGCTTTCTGGGCGCGTTAATGAACGCGAGGCCAGAAAAGCCTTTGGAGCCGCCGTTCTACAGAGTTGGCCGCATATAGCGACGCTGCTCGCGCCCGCCAATCATGTCGATGATTACTGGAACCCGCCGCCACTGTTGTCAGAACTTTATGGTCGCTGGCGAGAGACGTCATGACTCTCTCCGACCTCTCCGCTTCGGTCCTGCGCATCTCCGACATCTACGCCGCCGAGCACGGCATAGAGCGTGATCGCGACTGGGCCTTGTTGAAACTTCAGGAGGAACTCGGCGAACTGACGGCCGAGCATCTGCGGTTGTCCGGCCGGGCGCGTGGCGCGGCCGATCCCAAGGCCCTGGCCGACGAGGCGGCGGACGTTCTGGGTATGCTGTTGATCTATTGCGACGGCGCCGGGATCGATCTGGAACAGGCCATGCGGGACAAATGGCTGAAATGGCTGGGCGACGAACGCTAGAGATCGCGGTCGCGACCTGTTGAACGCACGCCGTTCCGCAAATTCGCCAGGGCGGGCAGACTCGGGCCAGGCTCGACCCGACTCGCATATGGCGGGCTGAATAGGAGGGAGGGCGTCATGATGAAACGGTTCGCGGCCGAGTTGATCGGCACTCTGGTTCTGGTTCTTTTCGGATGCGGCGCGGCGGTTCTGGCCGGGCCTGAGGTGGGCCAGTTGGGCATCGCCCTGGCGTTCGGGTTCGCCATCGTGGCCATGGCCTACGGCATCGGGCCGATTTCGGGCTGTCACGTCAATCCGGCGGTCAGCCTGGCCGCCTTCGTCGCGGGCCGAATGTCGGCTAAGGACATGGTCGTCTATTGGGTCGCCCAGTTCATCGGCGCGTTGCTCGGCGCGGCCATACTGGCCACGATCGCCAAGACCGGCATGGCCAGCCTGGGCCAGAACGGTTGGGGACCGGGCTATCTGGGCGAATATTCGATGACGACCGCGGCCCTGTTCGAAGTGGTGATGACCGCGATCTTCGTCATCGTCATCCTGGGCGTTACCGGGACCAAGGGACACGGTCCCTTCGCGGGCGTGGCGATCGGCATCACCCTGGCGGCCATCCACATCGTCGGCATCCAGGTCACAGGCGTTTCCGTCAACCCGGCCCGCAGTTTCGGCCCGGCCGTGCTGGCGGGCGGACAAGCCCTGTCGCAACTCTGGCTGTTCTTCGTCGCCCCGGCCGTCGGCGCCGTGATCGGCGCCCTGCTAATTCGCCTGAATGTGCTGGAACCCGAGACCTGAACTCGTCAGAAAGGAGCGGTCCCGACAGGACCGCTCCATCCCCATAGCGTGAGATCCGACTTGCCCCTGCCCGCTCTCGTCCTGGTCGTCGCGCGCGACAAGAACGGCGTCATCGGCAAGGGCGGCGACCTGCCCTGGCGGCTGCGCAGCGACCTGCAACGGTTCAAGGCCGTCACCATCGGCAAGCCCTGCATCATGGGCCGAAACACCTGGGAAAGCCTGCCGCTGCGGCCCCTGCCCGGCCGCTTGAACATCGTGCTGACCCGCGACGAGGGCTATGCCGAGGCGGGCAAGACCAAGGGCGCCCTGGTCGTCACCAGTCTGGACGAGGCGCTGGAGATCGCCCGCGAACAGGCCATGGAGGACGGCGTCGAGGAAATCTGCGTCATCGGCGGCCAGGCCCTGTTCGCCGCCGCCCTGCCGCGCGCCAAACGGCTGTACATCACCGAGGTCGAGACCGAGGTCGAGGGCGGCGACACCTGGTTTCCGCCGTTCGACGCGGCGGCGTTCCAGGAGGTGTCGTCCGAAACTGTCGCACCGGGCGAGAAGGACGATCACCCCATGGTCTTCCACGTGCTGGAGCGGCGTTAGTCCGGCGCAGACGCGGCCGCTGAAAAGCGGGCCGCGTCGCCGTTCAGCGTGGCGTCAGGGTCCGACGCAATCCTGATAGATGCCCGAACAGGTCCAGTAGCCGCCGGTGACCTCACCATTCGGCCCGTAGGTGGTCGTCCAGAAGCAGTTCAGTTCGCAGTCGTCCCCACTGGCCGCCAGAGCCGCTTGAGGTGTCGAGATCAGAGCCGAGCTGGCGAGCAGCATGGCGAGGACAAGCTTCTTCATCGTTCAACCCTTCGAGTGAGCGATCATGCATCGCAACTTAAGGGTGCGCGGGGGTGCGTATTAAAGACAACTCACAAGTGAGTTATTCCCGCTGTGCGCCAAGCTTCAACGCCTCTTGGACTGCCCGAGCCACGGCGCCGAACCGTTCGGCGATCTCGCCATCCGGGACCGCCGCGACGATCGGCAGACCGGCGTCCCCGGCCTCGCGCACGGCGGCGTCCAGCGGCAGGTCGCCCAGGAAGGCCACGCCCAGCCGCGACGCCTCGGTCTCGGCGCCGCCGCGGCCGAAGACCGATCCGCTCATGTTCTCGATCAGGCCCACGGTCGGTACCCCGACCTTCTGGAACAGGGCGTGGCCGCGCCGGGCGTCGGCCAGGGCCACCTCTTGCGGGGTCGAGACGATGACCGCCCCGTCCAGCGGCGTCTTCTGGATCAGGGTCAGTTGAACGTCGCCGGTGCCGGGCGGCAGATCGACGACCAGCACGTCCAACGGCGCCTCGGCGGTCCCCCAGCGGGTCTGGGTCAGCATCTGAGTGATCGCCTGGCTGGCCATCGGCCCGCGCCAGACCATGGCGTCGTCCGCCTGGGTCAACAGGCCCACGGACATGGCCTTCAACCCGTGGACGACGTGCGGCTCCATCGCCCCGTCGCGGTATTCCGGCTTGCCCGCGATCCCCAGCATGGTCGGCAGGGACGGGCCATAGACGTCGGCGTCCAGCACCCCGACCGACAGCCCCCTGGCCGCCAGGGCCGCCGCCAGATTGACCGCCACGGTCGACTTGCCGACCCCGCCCTTGCCGCTGGCCACGGCCAGGACGCGGCGCACATGGGCCGGACGGTCGGTCGGAACC
>JAFLCT010000160.1 GCA_017302335.1 Caulobacterales bacterium
GGCCAGGCGGCCATAGCGATCGACCTGGGCCTGGGCCAGACCGGCCTGGGCCTCGGCCTGGCCGGCGGCGGCGGCGCGGGCGGCCACGGCGGCCTGTTCCTGGACGGCGCGGGCATCGACATTGCCGACCGCCGCGATCAGGGCCTGAAGATTGGCCTCGGCCTGGGCCAGGCGCGCCTTGGCGTCGGCGTCGTCCAGCCGCACCAAGACCTGACCGGGCTGGACCCGCTGATTGTCCTGCACCAGCACCTGGACGACATAGCCGTCGATCTGGGGGCTGATCAGGGTGGTGTCGGCCTGGACGAAGGCGTTGTCGGTGGCCTCCCAACGCTGCTTGCCCTGCCACCAGACGAAGCCCCCGACAAGCAATGCGACACCGACCGTGACGGCGGCGATCAGGGGAAGGCGTTTCTTGATTTCGGGCGGCAGGCTCATGGGGTCGTCTCGACGGAACACAGGTCGGGGAAGAATGTGGTGCGTAAAATGGACGCAGCCGTCTAAAAATCAACCCGGCTTGTGCAAGGCCACGAACACGTCATGTTTCGGCCCGTGAGCCGCGCCCCCAAACGTCCGCCAAAACGCCCCGCCGTCATGACCGGCGCGCCGATTCCGACGCTGCGTTGGCCGCCCGATCCTGATCGGGTCGAAGCGATCTTCGAGCGGCTGGCGGCGGTGATGCCGGACCCGAAAACCGAGCTGGAGTATTCGAACCCCTTCACCTTCGTCGTGGCCGTCGCCCTATCGGCCCAGGCGACGGACGTGTCGGTCAACAAGGCGACGGCGAAGCTGTTCGCGGTCGCGGACACGCCCGAGACGATGCTGGCGCTGGGCGAGGCGGGGTTGATCCCCTTCATCGCCTCCATCGGCCTGTACCGGAACAAGGCCCGGAACGTCATCGCCCTGAGCCGCATCCTGATTGAACAGCATGGCGGCCAGGTTCCGCTGAACCGGGCGGATTTGCAGGCCCTTCCGGGCGTGGGGCGCAAGACGGCCAGCGTGGTGCTGAACGAACTGGGGATCGAACCGGCCATCGCGGTGGACACCCACGTCTTTCGCGTCTCGCACCGATTGGGCCTGGCCAATGCGGCGACGCCGGACAAGGTCGAGGACCAGCTTCATCGCGTCGTGCCCGAAGCCTTCCTGCCCAAGGCCCACCACTGGCTGATCCTGCATGGACGCTATGTCTGCACGGCCAGGAAGCCGAATTGCGCCGGATGCGTGATCTCGGACCTGTGCCCGTCTCGGGCCGGGCTGGCGGCTCTCGCATGATGCCGGACCGAAATCTGAGCCGAGTCGGACCGCGCCCAGCGCAACCGGTTTTGGTCTATGAAAGAGGCGCGTTGAGCCGGGCCTTCACCGCCCGAGCGAAGCCCGCGCCCTTGCCTGGGTCGTAGGCCAGATAGAAGTCCGGCTCGATCAGTTCGGCCTCCATCAGCAGCCAGCCGCCGGTCCCGTCGGGGGCCAGGTCGATGCGGGCGTAGAGCAGGTCCTCGTCGATGGCGGCCAGCACCCGCTCGGCCGTCGCCAACGCGCCGGGCGGGGGGACGGTCAGGGGCGTGTAGAGACCGCCGAACTGGACCTGGATGCGGAAGTCGCCGTCTGTCGGCCGCTTGTTGACCGCATGGCTGAAACGGCCGCCGAAGAACAGCAGGCTGGTTTCGCCCTCGCTCTCGATGGTCGGCAGATAGGGCTGGATCATCGCGCGTCCGACCGGCGGATCGACCAGGGCCAGGCCGGGCGACAGACGCAGGGTGCGCCAGGCCCCGCCCGACACCGTCGGCTTGACGATCAGTTGCGGCGCGCCTGTCTGGGCGAAGGCGGCCGCAACCCGGTCGGCGGTCACGGTCTCGGTCCAGACGGTCGTCGGAATGGGAACGCCCCGGTCCGCCAGGCGGCCCAGATAGGCCTTGTCCGAATTCCAGGCCAGGACCGAGGGCGGATTGGCGACCGGCAGGTCCGCCGCCGCCCAGGTCGCACAGGCCCGCAGCCAGCGGTCATGGTCACGGTGATAGCCCCAGGCGATGACCGGCAGGATCAGCGGAAACTCGGCCAGGCCGTCGGCGTCGTCGGCATGGTCGGTCCAGGGGCTGGCGACGGTCTCGATCCCCTCGGCGGCCAGGGTGTCGGACAGGCGGGCCAGCACGCCCGGCCACTGGCCGGCGTAGGACGGATCGGCGGGATCGGGCGTCAGGACGGCGATACGTGTCATGCCCAGGTGCGTAAGGGCGTTTGCCGTGGTGGAAAAGGCCGGGTATGGGGCGCGCCATGACACAGAACGCCTCCGCCCGTTTCGATCTCTGCGCCGTCGGCAACGCCATCGTCGATGTCCTGGCCCCGTGCGAACCCGCCTTCCTGGAGACGCAGGGCCTGACGCCCGGCTCGATGCAACTGGTCGACGAGGTCCAGAGCGCGGCCCTCTATGACGCCATGGCGGCCGGGGTCGAGGCCTCCGGCGGTTCGGCGGGAAACACGGTGGCGGGCGTCGGTTCGTTCGGCGGCCGCGCGGCCTATCTGGGCAAGGTGGCCGACGACGTTCTGGGCGAGGTCTTCGCCCATGACATCCGCGCCGCGGGCGTGCATTTCGACACGTCGGCGCTGATCGGCGGCGCGGGCACCGGCCGCTGCCTGATCAACGTCACCCCCGATGGCCAGCGCACCATGTGCACCTTCCTGGGCGCCGCCAACCAGTTGACCGTCGATGACATCGACACGGGTCTGATCGGCGACAGCGCCATCGTCTATCTGGAGGGCTATCTGTTCGATCCCGCCCCGGCGCGCGCGGCGTTCGAAAAGGCGGCCGCCGCCGCCCATGCGGCGGGCCGCAAGGTCGCCATCACTCTGTCGGACAGTTTCGTGGTCGGCCGCTGGCGCGCCGAGCTGCTGGATTTCATCACCGCCTCGGCCGACATCGTCCTGGCCAATGACGCCGAGCTGACGGCCCTGTTCGAGACGGACGACTTCGACGCCGCCTGCGACCGGCTGGCGGCCGTCGTCGATACGGCGGCGGTAACGCGCGGGGCCGAAGGCTCGGTGATCTTGCGCGGCGCCGAGCGGGTCGCGGTTCCGGCCTATCCGGTCGCCAAGGTGGTCGATACGACGGGCGCGGGCGACCAGTACGCCGCCGGCTTCCTTCTGGGCCTGGCGCGCGGCCTGCCGCTGGAGGCGGCGGGGCGACTGGGTTCGCTGGCGGCTTCGGAGGTCATCGCCCACTGGGGACCGCGCCCGATGACGGAGCTGAAGGCCCTGGCCGAGACGAACGGCCTAGCCCTGGGCTGAGTCAGGCCCGGCGCTTCAAGGTCACATAGATCGCCCCGTCGCCGCCGTGGCGACGGTGGGCCGAGGCGAAGCCGGAAACGACGGCGCGTAGGGCCGGGGCGTGCAGCCACTCGACGATCGAGGCGCGGATCACCCCGCCGCCGCGCCGCCCCTGGCCGGTGACCACCAGCACGGCGCGCAGACCCCGGGCCTGAGCCGAAGACAGAAAGGCGCGCAGCACGTCCTCGGCCTCGAACCGGCCAAAGCCGTGCAGATCCAGGCTGGCCTCGATGGGGTCGCGTTCGCGCGACAGGCGCCGCTGTCGGCGCGGCTCCAGTACGTCGGGGACGCGCAGGCTGGGCGGGCGCGGCGGGACCGAAGGCGGCGGCGTCG
>JAFLCT010000161.1 GCA_017302335.1 Caulobacterales bacterium
GGCCGCCGCAGCGGGCGGCGCGGCCACGGCGACCGGGGCCGGAGCGGCCGTCGGCGTCATGGAGCCGCCCTTGGAAGCGACCCAGGCGGCGAATTCGGCTTCGGTCACGACGTTGATCTGGATCGGCATGAAGGCGTGGTCGATGCCGCACAGTTCCGAGCACTGACCGTAGAAGGTGCCGACGCGGTCGGCGCGGAACCAGGTCTCGTTGACGCGGCCCGGCACGGCGTCGGTCTTCAGACCGAAGGCGGGTAGCGCCACGGCGTGGATCACGTCGGCGGCGGTGACCAGCAGCCGCACGGTCTTGCCGACCGGAACCACCATCGGTTCATCGGCGGCCAGGCGATACAGGCTGTGCGGAATGCCGCGTTCGGCCAGGTCGGCCTCGGGCACCATGTTGGAGATATACTCCGGCACCTTCTGATCGGGATATTCGTAGGCCCAGTTCCACTGGTTGCCGGTGACTTTCACCGTCACGTCCGGGTCCGGCATATTGTGATAGGCGAACAACAGGCGGAACGAGAACAGCGAGATGAACACCAGGATCACGACCGGCACGACGGTCCAGATGATCTCGATCAGGGTGTTGTGGCTCCAACGCGCCGGCGTCGGATTGGCCCGCTTGTTGTAGCGCACCACGATCCACAGCAGCAGGCCCAGGACCAACAGACAGATCGCCGTGATGATCGGCATCAGGATGAAGTCGTGGAAAACGTGCGCCTCGACCTTCAGCGGCGAGGCGGCGGGTTGCAGCCCCAGCCCTCCCGGCGTCGGTTGACCCACCAAATCCTGCGCCCAGGTCGGCGCAGCGGCGAAAACGGCCAGGGCCGAGGCGGTCGCGCCTCCGATCAACCCCTTGGCTCGCGTGCCCATCCCCATTCGAGACGTCCTCTTTAAAGTCGTTCTGCGGCGGCCGTTCGCGAGTGAATCGCAACAAGGCGCGCAAAGGCCACGGGCCGCCGCGTCATGGGCCGGTCCCTATCGGATCGCTGGGCGCTTGCCAAGCGACGAAGGGACCAAGGGTTGGGGAATTAAGGCCAAGGACAGGCCGACGGCGACCCGGGTCCCGAACCCCAGGTCCTTCGTCCATTAAATCGCAGTCATGTTTCGCAAGCTACCTTGCGGTACATGATACCTTGCGATACTCACCCTGCACCAAAGGAGAACTGAGGTGCCCGAAACCATCGAAATCCAGCTCAAGAAAGGGGTTCTGGGCCTATGCGTCCTGGCCCTGCTCGCCAGAGCCGACAGCTATGCCTACGAGATCGCCAGCCGACTGTCCGACGCCATCGACATGGGCGAAGGCACCATCTACCCGCTGATGCGGCGGATGCAGACCGATGGTCTGGTCGAAACCTATCTGGTCGAATCGCCGTCCGGCCCGTCGCGCAAATACTACCGCCTGACCCAGGCGGGCCGCACGGCCCTGGACGCCCAGACGTCCGAATGGAAATCCTTCACCCGCGCCGTCGACGCCGTCGTTTCCGACGCTCCCGTCGCCGCCGCCCAACCGGGAGACGCCCTATGACGCGCGCCGAATTCCTGTCCCGACTCAAGCGCGGACTGATCGGCCTGCCGACGACGACCGCCGCCGAGATCGCCGCCGACTATGAAGCGCATTTCGACGACGGCGCAGCGGAAGGCCGCACCGAGGCCGAGGTGGCCGCCGCCCTGGGCGACCCCGATCGCCTGGCCCGCGAGTTGCGCGCCGAATCGACCGCCCAACGCTGGCGTCAGGAGCGCAACCCGTCCGCCGCCGCCGCCGCCGTCTTCGCGGTGTTGGGCCTGGGGGCGATCGACATCCTGATCCTGCTGCCCATCCTGATGGGCGTTCTGGGGTCCATCTTCGGCGTCTTCGTGGCCGTGATCGCCCTGTTCATCGCCGGGGGCGTGGTCTTCGTGGCCGGGCCGTTCGCGGCCTTCCCGGGCGGCGTTCTGGCGGCCCTGCTGGGCGGCCTGGGCCTGATGGCCGGCGCGACCTTCATCGGCGCCCTGACCACTCTGGTCACCGTCTGGCTGGTCAACGGCCTCGTCTGGTTCGCCCGCCTGCACTACCGGCTTCTGAAGCCGGCTCTTGAACCCCAAGCCGCTGGAGAGACGGCATGACCCGCACCCTGCTCATCATCGCCGGCGCCGCCCTGGTGCTGTGCCTGGCCTGTCTGGGCGGCGCCGTCGCCCTGGGCGGCCGCGACATGGCCCGCAACGGCTGGGCCTGGACCGTTCAGGAAGGCGACGGCGACTCGGTCCGCTTCGAGCGCGTCAACGGCGCCCGCAACGACGGTCCCGACATCACCCGCACCCTCGCCTGGGAAGGTCAGGACAGCCTGCGTATCGAGGACTCCCTGGATGTCGCCTACATCCAGGGCGCCCAGGCCGGCATCGTCATCACCGGCCCGCAGGCGGCGGTGGATCGCGTCGTCGTCGTCGGGGGGCGCCTCTCGCTGAAGGACGGGGGCGAACGCGTCACCGTCGGCTTCAAGCCCGGCGGTTTCGAAGCCTGGGCCGACAGCGAAAAGCTGCGCATCACAGTCACCGCCCCGAGCGTCAACCGCTTCGCGGTCGAAGGTTCGGGCGAGCTGGACATCCAGAACTATGACCACGACGACCTGCACGTCGACATCAACGGCTCGGGCGAGGTCGTCGCGACCGGCCGGGCGCGTCGACTGGCCTTGTCGATCAACGGTTCTGGCGACGCCGACCTGGCGGCTCTGACCTTGACGGACGCCGACGTGGACATCGCCGGCTCGGGTGAAGCCCGAGTCGGTCCCACCGGCGAGGCGGACATCTCCATCACCGGATCGGGCGACGTCACCCTGACCGAACGTCCGGCCAAGGTGAGCCGCAGCATCAGCGGTTCGGGCGACATCACCGAATCGTTCTGAACCTCTGTTCGCCCTGAAACGCGGGGGCGGGTGACGCGGCCGTCGTGAGTCCCTATCTGGGGCTTATGACCGTTTCCGCCTCTCCGCCCCCGATCCTTGAAACCGCCGACGTCGATCCCGACGAGGCCCTGAGCCTGTTGTCCGGCGCCCTGGCCGGGTCCGACGACGGCGAACTGTTCCTGGAGAAGACCGAGAGCGAGAGCCTGGTCTTCGACGACGGGCGGCTGAAGAGCGCCGCCTATGACGCGGTCGAGGGCTTCGGCCTGCGCGTCGTCGCGGGCGAGACCGCCGGTTACGCCCACGCCAACGAAATCTCCGTCGCCGCTCTGCGCCGCGCCGCCGATGCAGATCGGAAGAGCG
>JAFLCT010000162.1 GCA_017302335.1 Caulobacterales bacterium
TCATGTTCGGACGCCTGAAAGACTGGCGGCGGGTCGCAACCCGCTACGATCGCTGCCCGAACGTCTTCCTGTCCGCCATAGCCCTCGCCGCTACCGTGCTGTTCTGGCTATGAGTCCTGAGCCTAGGGGACGTGGAAGCCGATTTTTATCCCTTGTAGGGTGTATGGCCTAAACCTTCACCTCCACCACCCCGCCCCCGGCGCGGAATTTCTCGCTCATCTCCCGCATCCCCGCCTCGGCCGCCTCTACGCCCAGCGAAGCGCCCGCATCGTTCTGTCCGCGCGCCGCGTCGCGGATATCCTGGCTGATCTTCATGCTGCAGAATTTCGGGCCGCACATGGAGCAGAAGTGGGCGGTCTTGTGCGCCTCTTTCGGCAGGGTCTCGTCGTGGTATTCGCGGGCCGTTTCGGGGTCGAGACCCAGGTTGAACTGGTCTTCCCAGCGGAACTCGAACCGCGCGCGGGACAGAGCGTCGTCCCAGGCGCGGGCGGCGGGGTGGCCCTTGGCCAGGTCGGCGGCGTGGGCGGCGATCTTATAGGTGATGACGCCGTCCTTGACGTCCTGGCGGTCGGGCAAGCCGAGGTGTTCCTTGGGCGTGACGTAGCAGAGCATGGCCGTGCCGAACCAGCCGATCATGGCCGCGCCGATGGCCGAGGTGATGTGGTCATAGCCGGGCGCCACATCGGTGGTCAGCGGTCCCAGGGTGTAGAACGGCGCCTCGCCGCAGTGTTTCAGCTGCTCATCCATATTGGCCTTGATCTTGTGCATCGGCACATGGCCGGGGCCTTCGATCATCACCTGACAGCCGTGGTCCCAGGCGACGCGGGTCAGCTCTCCCAGGGTGCGAAGTTCGGCGAACTGGGCCGCGTCATTGGCGTCGGCGATCGAGCCGGGGCGCAGGCCGTCGCCGAGGCTGAACGACACGTCATAGGCGCGCATGATGTCGCAGATCTCGGCGAAATGCTCGTAGAGGAAGCTCTCCTTGTGGTGGGCCAGGCACCATTTCGCCATGATCGAGCCGCCGCGCGAAACGATGCCGGTGACGCGGCTGGCCGTCAGGGGCACGAAGGGCAGGCGGACGCCGGCGTGGATGGTGAAATAGTCCACCCCCTGTTCGGCCTGTTCGATCAGGGTGTCGCGGAACACCTCCCAGGTCAGGTCCTCGGCCACGCCGCCGACCTTTTCCAGCGCCTGATAGATGGGCACGGTGCCGATGGGGACCGGGCTGTTCCTGACGATCCAGTCGCGGATGTTGTGGATGTTGCGACCCGTCGACAGGTCCATGACCGTGTCGGCGCCCCAGCGGGTAGCCCAGACCAGTTTGTCCACCTCGTCGGCGACCGAGGACAGGACGGCCGAATTGCCGATGTTGGCGTTGATCTTGACCAGGAAGTTGCGGCCGATGGCCATCGGCTCCACCTCGCGGTGGTTGATGTTGGCCGGGATGATGGCGCGGCCGCGGGCGACCTCGTCGCGCACGAACTCGGGCGTCACGAAGTCGGGGATTTCGGCGCCGAAACTTTCGCCGTCGCGGATCCAGTCGCGGGTCTGGTCGCGGCGCAGGTTCTCGCGGATGGCGACATATTCCATCTCGGGCGTGACGACGCCCTTGCGCGCGTATTCCAACTGGGTGACCGGGCGGCCGGCGACGCCGCGATAGATGATGCGGCGACTGTCGTCGAAGGCCGGGGCCAGGTGCTTGCCCGAGGCCCCGCCGTTGTCTTCGGGGCGGACCTGACGCGGCGACACCTCGACCTCGACATCGCCGCGCGCGATGCGCCAATGGCCGGTGGTCTCGGCCAGGCCCCGGGTGATGTCGATGACCGCGTCGGGATCGGTATAGGGACCGGAGGGATCATAGACGGTGACCGGCGGCTCGTTGGCGCTGGGGTGAACCGCGATCTCGCGGAAGGGCACGCGGATGTCGGGGAAGATCACGCCCTGCTCATAGACCTTCCGGCCGCCAGGGCGGGGACCGGTGGGGATCGAACCCGCCGCCGCCTCGACCCGCTTCTTGGCGTCGGCCAGGGCCAGGTCGGCCTTGCTTGTCTGGTTGTCGCTCGCGACGCGGTCGCTCTCTGTTTGAGCCAGGGCCGCATCGGGTTCGGCGGGGGTGGTCGGGAGGTGGACGTTCATGGCGGCCTCTGGCGTTGCAGAGGGTCCGCCGACGACGGCGAGGTCGGACTCCGTGGGGGGAGCCAGGCGTCTCATCCCTTCGCCGGCATGACCCGGATCAGGTTCGACGGGTCAGGCGGATACGCCAATCTCAGCCGCTTGAAAGCGGCCCCCCGGAGAACGCGGCGACGATAGGCGCGGCGCCTCCTTGTGTCGAGCCGTCAGCGATCCGCGCTTGTGCTGCGACAGCGGCTCACATAATGGGGATATGGAAACTCTTCTTTTCTTTTTTTGTTTTCTGGTAATTAATGAAGACGCATCGCCTCCTCGCCGCAGCCTTGGCCGCCCTCGCCCTGTCCGCCGGCGGCGCCGCCGCTGAAACTCTGAACTCCACCGCGACGGGTTGGTACCAGCCCGCCGGGAACAGCAACAGCGGCGGCGGGAACTACTTCACGGGCGTGCAGGGTCCGGATTCGTTCCGCTCGTTCATCGTCTTCACCATCCCGGCGGGCACGACGATCACAGCGGCTCAGCTGAACATCTTCAACACCGCCTCCGGCCAGGGCGGCCCGAACGTCCTGGGCCTGTTCGAGGTGACCACCGGAACGCCGGTTCTGGTGGCCGGCACGGGCGGGGCCGCCGCCTACATCGATCTGGCCGACGGCCCCAGCTACGGCACCGCCCCGGCGCCGCTGGGCGCGACGGTGAACGTGACCCTGAACGCAGCCGGCATCAGCGCGGTGAACGCGGCCCGGGGCGGGACCTTCGCCATCGGTCTGATCAACACCACGATCGAGCAGGCCAATGACAACCTGTTCTATGCCTCGAGCGTCAACCCGGCCAATCAGTTGATCTTGAGCCGCGCGCCCGTGGCCACCGTGCCGACGATGTCAGAGTGGGCGATGATCCTTATGGGTCTCCTGCTGGCCGGGGGCGCGGCCCTGACCCTGTCGCGGCGGCGTGTGGTCTAGGCTGAATCGACATTCATCGCATCCAGATCATGGATGCGGCGATATGGACGAAGGCGAGGTAATGGCGGGCGAGGCGGTCGAACCGTGTGGCGAAGCGCCGGAAGTGCTTGAGCTTGTTGAA
>JAFLCT010000163.1 GCA_017302335.1 Caulobacterales bacterium
GGCCGACGCCCTGCGCGGCATGGACGAGGCTGGCGTCTTCTCGGCCTGGACCCGCGCAGGCGGACGTTTCAGCCGCATCCGGGGCGAGGCGACGGCGGGCGACAGCCGGGCCTTGATCTCCAGCGAAGGTCTGTCGGCGGGCGCGGACGGACGCCTGGTGGGTCAGGTGGCGCTGAAGGCCGAGAAACCCCTGCCGGCCATCGCCGGACTGGCGGGTTCGGGCGAAGGGGCGGTGAACCGGGCGGGCGCGACCGGCGCGGCGGCGGCTTCGGCTGTGGCGAGCGGCCAGGACGCCGTCGATCTGACCGTCGTCTTCCGTGACGGCCGCACCTATCTGGGTCCCTTCGCCCTGGCCCCGGCGCCCAAGCTGTTCTGATGCTGGAGGCGCCCCCCGAAGACCCGGAACGGACGACGCGCGACGCGGCTCTGAGGGCGGCTCTGGGGTCGGCGCTGAAGGCGCGGCTGTCGCTGGGCGCGGCCGGTCGGCCGGATGCCGAGGCCCTGGCCCTGCGTGAGGTTCTGAAGGACGCCGGGCCGATGGAGGCGACGGTGCTGAAGGCGGTCTGGGGCCGCCTGTCGGCGACCGAGTCTCCCCTGGTCGTCTGGGGCGCGGCGGCGCAACTGTTGGCGGCGGATCGGTTCGGCCTGTCGGGGCGGTTGGCGGCCGAGCCGGATCAGGCGCTGGACGAAACGAGAAAGGGCGCGCGGGCCGTGCTGGACCTGACGCCGCGCACGCCCTGGTGGGGTCGGCTTCTGGCCCGGCCGGAGTTGAAGATCGTCGCCGCCCTGCCCGACGATCCGGGTGCGCGGCCCCGGGCGGTGATCGTCTCACGCCAGGCGCCCGGCCCGACCGGCGACGACCGCACCTTCTGGGTCACCGACAGCCGTCTGGCGGATGTGGAGATCGCGGCGCGGCTGGGCGAGGCGGGACTGGCGGCGCAGCCGTTGCTTTCCGGCGGCGGCTTGAAGCTATTCATGCTGGCGGGCTATGTGCAGGCCGAGGACGGGCGGCTGAGCGGCGCGCCCGGCGACCTGACCGGCGTCATCGGCGCCGCCCCCGTCTATTGAAGGCTCCGTCATGACCCCTGGTCCCGCCCCCAAGCCCGGCATCCTGGACATCGCCCCCTATGTCGGCGGCAAGTCGCGCATCGAAGGCGTGGCCGAGCCGATGAAGCTGTCGTCCAACGAAAACGCCCTGGGCGCTGGAGAAAAGGCGCGCGCGGCCTTCCAGGCGGCGATGTCGGGCATCCATATGTACCCCGACGGCCGGGCGGCCAAGTTGCGCGCAGCGGTGGCCGAACACCACCAGATCGAGCCGGAGCGGCTGATCTTCGGTAATGGCTCGGACGAGGTCTTCGCCCTACTGAACCAGACCTACCTGCGCCCCGGCGACAACATCGTCACCGGCCAGTACGGCTTTCTGGCCTATCGCATCAGCGCCAAGGCCAATGAGGGGATCGTCAAACTGGCCCCCGAACCGGCGTTCAAGGCCGAGGTCGACGCCCTGCTGGCCGAGGTCGATGACCGCACCCGCATCGTCTATGTCTCCAACCCGTCGAACCCGACCGGAAGCTGGAATTCGGGTGAGGAGATCCGCCGCCTGCACGCGGCCCTGCCGTCGAACGTCCTGCTGGTGATCGACGAGGCCTATGCCGAATATGTCGCGGAACCGGACTGGGAGACGGCCATTCCGCTGGCGCGCGACGCCTCGAACCTGGTGGTCACCCGCACCTTCTCCAAGATTCACGGCCTGGGCGGCCTGCGCATCGGCTTCGGCTATGCGCCCCTGGCCGTCGCCGAGGCGGTGGACCGCATCCGCCTGCCGTTCAACGTCTCGGTCCCCGGACTGGAGGCGGCGACGGCGGCCCTGGGCGACGAGGCGCATCAGAAGGCCTCGCGTGAACTGATCCAGACCTGGCGGCCGCGCTTGACCCAGGCCCTGCGCGGCTTCGGCTTCGATGTCCTGCCGTCGGCGGGGAATTTCGTCCTGGTGCGCTTCGGCGATCCCGAGCGGTGTCAGGCGGCCAACGCCTATCTGAACAGCCGGGGGATCATCGTACGGCCGGTCGGCGGCTATGGCCTGCACGACGCCTTGCGGATCACCGTCGGGACCGAGGACCAGAACCGCGCCGTCGTCGACGCCCTGAGCGAGTTCGCCGCCGGGGCGTAAGACCCCGCGACCCGTCGATCAGCCGCGCTCGCCCGGTTCCTGGCGATAGCCGTGACGCGGCGGCGGTCCGATGGGCGGGGCGTCCGGCGGGGGCAGGTCGCCATAATAGGGCGTGCCGTGATCGGGTTCGTACCGCGGCTCTGGGCGCGGGTCCGGGCCGCGGCAATCGCAGTCGGCGCGCCCGTCGGAACGACCATGGTCATAGCCCCGGTCATAGGCGCGGCTTTCGCGCTCGACGATCTCCTGCTCCCAGGCCGCCTCGGTCTCGCGTCGATAGGTTTCGCTGCGTTCCCAGCGTTCGTAATGGTTCGATGAGACGTGGCCGCCTTCGTCGCGCCAGCGCCCCTCGCGGCCGTAACGGTCGTCGCGACGGATCGTTCGTCCCCCCAGCCGATAGTCGCGGCCGAAACCCTGAACGACATAGCCGAACGGCGCGCTGGCCGGGGCCGTGACCAGGTCGCGGTCGTCGACATGGACATAGCCGCCGCCGACGCCCCAATCCCCGGCGAACCCGTAGTCGCCCGCATAACCGCCGCCATAGACGACGGTCCCCCCGCCGACATAGCCGCGCGCCATCGAAGACGAATAGGCCCGGGCGTTGATCCACGATCGCGCCGAGGCCGATGCGTTGGCGTTCACATTGACGTTGACGTTGGTGTTCACCGGCGGCCGGCAGCAGGCGCCGGGCGGCGGGGACGGACGATGGCCGCCGCCGCGCTCGCTGGCCACGGCCGGGCTGGACAGGATCAGGGCGGCGAGCGCCGCCGAGGTCAAGACGCGCATGAACGAGACTCCGCTTGCGACGGTCAGTCTAGGTCCGCGCGCGCCCCGGGTCGGGCCTTCGCACCCGGCGGGCGACGATCAGGGTTAAGGTTCGCCTGTATGGGGTCGCTCAGAAATCGACCGCCAGGCCCTTCTTCTCCCAGTCGCCATAGCGGGTC
>JAFLCT010000164.1 GCA_017302335.1 Caulobacterales bacterium
AGGGTATAGAGGGGGCTTCAGTTGATCGGGAGTACGTCATGCGCCGTCTGACCACCGCCATCCTGTTCACCGCCGCCGCCGCGGCCGCCTGCGCGCCCACGCCGACCGGGAGTGCGACGACCGGCGCCGACCGCGCGCCGCGCGCCTGTTTCGCGACCAGCCAGGTGCGCAATTTCCGCGCGGGCGACGAGGAACAGACCCTGTATCTGCGCGCCGACCGCAACGGCGTGTTCGAACTGAAAACCGTAGGCTGGTGCCGGGATCTGGACTGGGCGAACGCCTTGGTCATCACGTCCGAGTTCGGCGGCGGTTCGCGCCTGTGCACCGGCGACCCGGTGCTGATCGCCTATGCCGGAGGCGGCGCCATGCCCAGCGGCCCGTGCCGCGCCCGCGTGACGCGCCAGTTGACCCAGGCCGAGGTCGAGGCCCTGCCGGGGCGCTCGCGTCCCTAGGCCTTCTGGGCGTAGCCTAGGCGGATGTTCAGCTTCTCGATCAGATCCGCCGCCGTCTCGGCCACCACCGAGCCGGGCGGATAGACGGCGGCCACCCCCGCGTCGAGCAGGGGCTGGACATCGGCGGGCGGGATGACGCCCCCGACCACCACCAGAATGTCCTCGCGGCCCAGCGCCTTCAGCTCGGCGATCAGGGCCGGGGCCAGGGTCAGGTGCCCGGCGGCCAGGGACGAGGCGCCGACGGCATGGACGTTCTGCTCGACCGCCTGACGCGCGGCCTCTTGCGGCGTCTGGAACAGGGGACCGGCGACAGCATCCAGCCCCAGGTCGGCATAGCCGGTGGCGACCACCTTCTGACCCCGGTCATGGCCGTCCTGGCCCAGTTTGGCGATCAGGATGCGCGGCGGCCCGCCGTCGTTCTCGACGAAGGCGGCGACCATCTGGCGGGCGCGGGCCACGCGCGGCTCGTCGCCCGCCGCATCGCCATAGACGCCGCGCACGGTGCGGACCTCGGCGACGTGACGGCCGAAGGCGGTCTCCAGCGCATCGGAGATCTCGCCCACCGTGGCCTTGGCGCGGGCGGCCCGGACGGCCAGCTCCAAGAGGTTGGCCGTCCCGCGCGCGCCGTCCGTCAGGGCGGTCAGGGCGGTCTGGACGGCGGCGGGATCGCGCTCGGCGCGCAGGCGTTCGAGCTTGGCGATCTGGGCGGCGCGGACCTGGGCGTTGTCGACCTTCAGCACCGGAATGTCGTCGGGCGTGTCGGACAGGTAGCGATTCACGCCCACGACCGTCTGCTGGCCGGTGTCGATACGGGCCTGGGTGCGGGCCGCCGCTTCTTCGATACGCAGTTTGGGCACGCCGGTCTCGATGGCCTTGGCCATGCCGCCCAGGGCCTGAACCTCGGCCATGTGGGCGCGGGCGCGTTCGGCCAGGTCGTGGGTCAGCCGCTCGACATAGAGGCTGCCGCCCCACGGGTCGATGACGTCCGTGACGCCGGTCTCGTGCTGGATCAGGAGCTGGGTGTTGCGGGCGATCCGGGCCGAGAAATCGGTCGGCAGGGCCAGGGCCTCGTCCAGCGAATTGGTGTGCAGGCTCTGGGTCTGGCCCGCCGCCGCCGCCATGGCCTCGACCATGGTGCGCGGCACGTTGTTGAACACGTCCTGGGCCGCCAGGGACCAGCCCGAGGTCTGGCAATGCGCGCGCAGGGCCAGGGATTTGGGATCGGTCGGGGCGAATTCGGACTGGATCGCCTCGGCCCACAGCATACGGGCGGCCCGCATCTTGGCCGTCTCCATGAAGTAGTCCATGCCGATGGCCCAGAAGAACGACAGGCGCGGCGCGAACCGGTCCACCGGCAGGCCCGAGGCGACCCCGGCGCGGACGTATTCGATGCCGTCGGCCAGGGTGTAGGCCAGCTCCAGATCGGCCGAGGCCCCGGCCTCCTGCATATGATAGCCGCTGATCGAGATGGAGTTGAATTTGGGCGCGTGCTCGGCCGTCCAGGCGAAGATGTCCGAGATGATCCGCATCGAGGGGCCGGGCGGATAGATGTAGGTGTTGCGGACCATGAACTCCTTGAGAATGTCGTTCTGGATGGTCCCGGTCAGGGCCGCGTGCGGCACGCCTTGCTCTTCGGCCGCCACGACATAGAGGGCCAGGATCGGCAGGACGGCGCCGTTCATGGTCATGGACACCGACATCCGGTCCAGGGGAATGCCGTCGAACAGGGTCCGCATATCCAGGATGGAGTCGATGGCGACGCCCGCCATGCCGACATCCCCGGCCACGCGCGGATGGTCCGAATCATAGCCGCGGTGGGTCGCCAGATCGAAGGCGATCGACAGCCCCTTCTGCCCCGCCGCCAGATTGCGCCGATAGAAGGCGTTGGAGGCCTCGGCGGTCGAGAAACCCGCATACTGGCGCACCGTCCAGGGGTTGGAGGCGTACATGGTCGGATAGGGACCGCGCAGATAGGGGGCGATCCCCGGCAGGCCGTGGATGAAGTCCAGCCCCTGGCGCGCCGAGGCGTCGAAGGCCGAGGGCACGTCGATCCCTTCGGGCGTGGCCCAGGCCTCGCGCGGCGAGGCGGCCGGCAGGGACGACAGGTCCAGCGGCGCCGAGGCGAAGTCGAACAGGCGGCTCATGCTCCGGCCTCCTCGAAGGTCTCGGCCCAGCGGACGGGGGTCAGGGGTTCGCAAACGTCGGCGACCGCGAGCGTGGAGTCTTCGCGGGGCGCGGCCTCGGCCGGCCGTGGTTCAGGATCGACGAAACGGTTGACGCCCACCATGACCGACCCGCCTTCGACCAAGGCGGCCAGCCGCGCGTCGCGCGCCTGGGCCACCCGCGACTGGATCGTTCCGGCCTTCAGGGCGGCGACCAGGCCGCCTTCGGTCTCGATGCGCTGAAACTCGGCCCAG
>JAFLCT010000165.1 GCA_017302335.1 Caulobacterales bacterium
CGCTGGCGCGAACCCTGATCCGATCCCGGGACGCCGAATAGGCCGTCCCCACGCCGGGGTCCGGTTCAAGCCCGGGCAATCCATCCCCGCTCGACACATCCGGGCGGCCACAAAGAAGGAGATCGACGTCATGGGCGAGATCAATCTACCCTGGGAGGAGCAGGAGGCTCTCGCAGCCCTTGACCTGGTCGAAATCGATCGTCTCATCGACAGGGCGGTCCAGTACGAGAGTTCCGCCGGTCTGGACCAGGCGCTCTGGCGATGCGGGCCCTTCGTCGCCCAGAAGCTGCGCTATTTCGACAAGGCCTTGGACGCCCACCGCAAGGCCAAGGCGGCGAAGAAGCGGGAGCAAACGGCCTTTGACCTCCGCAAGGATGCGTCCGAGTTGAAATGGGCCATCGGCGCAATGCGCGACAGGATGGAAATCGAGCGGAGGAACGGGGAGATCTTCCATGTCGACGATCAGATCTTCCGGCCGCAAACCTTCACGCCGGCGATGCGGATCCGGGTTGCCTATCGCTGGCGGCGGTCGATCGAGGACAACTGGAGCCATGGGGCGATCATCTTCCGCCACCAAGTCGATACACGCCCGAACTATCTGCTGCCCCAGCCCCCACGAAAACTCAGTCCGGCCAAGCAGAGGGAGGCCCTTCAGGAGAGCCTCGCAATGGACTGGCAGCATCTGATGAGGCTGAGCCTATGGTCTGTCAGGGACTATTTCCTCGCGGGTCACGACGGCTCCCAAATTCCGGAGACCTTCGACGTCATTCCGGACAGCCATTCGCGGGGCCTCAACAACCACAGCTGCGACTTCTGGAACCGGCGCGACAGACCCTAGACCAGCCGGGCTCGATAACTCGAGAAGCCGTACGATCCAGCCCACGCGCTCATCCGGATCGACGCGGAGCACCGTCTCCGCCTGCAGGCCGACCTCGATCCTGCGGATGTGCACAATCCGATCGACCGCCTATCCAGTCACCGCATTGGGACGCCTTCTGAGCGCCTTGGGCCACAGCAAGCATCGGTCTTGTCGCCCAGCCCGCCGGCATTTTTGCCGCCGCCTTTTTTCATTGAGGCGCTGCGGGGCCGAGCAGGCGAACCCTCTAACTGAGAGGACGTCAGGCTCATCTCCGAAGGAGACAATTTGAAGGTCCGCAACGAGCCCATCGGCGACATTCTGGTCGCATCTCCTCGAAGGTCCGCGTTGGGCTGATACCGTTGAAAAAGTCGGCAATTGCCACGGGCGGCGGGGGCTGATTCACTCTGATCATTGAGGCTGGAGGCAGCGCGATGATGGGCGAGCGGCGGGTCGATCAGGCGGCTCTGTTCTACACCTTCTCGCTGGAGGACCACGTCCCGGCGAACCATCTGTTGAGGTCGATCGACCGGTTCGTGGAGCTGGAGGGAATGCGGGCGCATCTGGCGCCGTTCTACAGCGCGACGGGACGTCCCTCGATCGATCCCGAACTGCTGATCCGGATGCTTTTAGTCGGTTACTGCTTCGGCATCCGCTCGGAGCGGCGGCTGTGCGAGGAGGTCCATCTGAACCTGGCCTACCGCTGGTTCTGCCGGCTGGGACTGGACGGCACCGTGCCGGATCACTCGACCTTCTCCAAGAACCGCCACGGCCGCTTCCGGGAGTGCGATCTGCTGCGTCAGTTGTTCGACACGGTCCTGCGCCGCTGCATGGCGGAGGGCCTGGTCGGCGGCGAGGGCTTCGCCGTGGACGCCAGTCTGATCAAAGCGGAGGCGAACCGAGAACGCAGCGTGCCCGGCGATCCTGGTCTGCCGCCCGAGACGTCGAGCCGAGCCATCGACGAGTATCTGGCGGTGCTGGACGATGCGGCCTTTGGCGCCGCCACGCCGGTGACGCCCAAGTTCATCTCGCCGGTCGATCCGGCCGCGCGCTGGACCGGCGCGAACAAGGGGCCGGCCTTCTTCGCCTATGCCGCCAACTACCTGATCGATCTCGAGCATGCCGTCATCGTCGATGTGGAGGCCTCGACAGCCGTGCGTCCCGCCGAGCTGACGGCCGCCCGCACCATGATCGAGCGGGTCCAGGACCGGCATGACCTTCATCCTGATCGCCTCGCTGCCGACACCGCCTACGGGTCGGCCGAGATGCTGGACTGGCTGGTCAACGACCAGGGGATCGCGCCGCACATCCCGGTCATCGACAAGTCTGGGCGCGAGGACGGGACCTTCTCGCGCGCCGACTTCACCTACGACGCCGAGTCCGACCTCTACCGCTGTCCGGGCGGCGTCGAACTGAAGCGCAACCGCCGGACCTTCTCTACTCCGCGTGACGACGCCCCGGCTGACAATACCCACCGCTATCGCGCTTCCAAGATCGACTGCGACGCCTGTTCCCTGAAGTCCCGCTGCTGTCCCAATACGCCGGCCCGGAAGGTCACGCGCTCCATCCACGAAGGCGCCCGAGATGTCGCTCGCGACATCGCCAGAACCGACGCCTACGTCACCTCGAGGCGCGAGCGGAAGAAGGTCGAGATGCTGTTCGCCCACCTCAAGCGCATCCTCAGACTGGATCGCCTGCGTCTTCGCGGTCCGTGCGGCGCCCGAGACGAGTTACTCCTCGCCGCAACCGCCCAGAACCTGCGGAAAATGGCCCGACTGATCCCGCTCCAAGCCGCTGCCGCACCCGCCTGAAGGCCAGAATCGTTGCGAACCGCGTCACAGCCTGACCTCGCCGCGGCACCAACCGATCAGGCAGCCGACTTTTTCAACGGTATCAGCCCA
>JAFLCT010000166.1 GCA_017302335.1 Caulobacterales bacterium
CAGGCGGCGGGCGCGGAGGCCGCGTCCTTGGCCGAGGCGCGGGCGGTGGCGACCGACTGGACCCCGCCGCGCCTGCCGGTCGGCGGACGCGAGATCGCGGCCTTGGGGATCGCGCCGGGACCCGAGACCGGCCGCCTGCTCAAGGCGTTCGAGGCGGAATGGATCGCGGCGGATTTTCCGACGACGGGTCACGCTCAGCGTCTGACGCGGCTTGCGCGCGGCTGAACCGGGTGATCACCGGGGCGTGGTCCGACCCGGTCGGCGCGCCCAGCGTGCGCGAGGTCAGGGCCAGGCGCGGCGAATAATAGACCTGGTCGATGGTCACCCGGAACGGATCGGGGACGAACGAAGGCCAGGTGCCGGGCCAGCCCGGCGCGGCCCAGGCGCCGTTCAAGTCCTTGATCAGCTTGCCGACCCGCGCGGTCGAGACGCTGTTGAAATCCCCCGCCAGGATGAAGGGCCGCGTGTCGTCGCCCTTCAACTGGGCCAGGCGCTCGGCATGGTTCAACTGGCCCCACTGGTATTGGAACGGCCAGGGCCGGGTCATGTGTGCGGCGATCAGGCGCACGGGACCCAAGGGCGTCTCGGCGACGCCTTCCAGCCCCCAGACCGGGTCGCTGAACCGGGTTTCGTGCAACGGCCAGCGTGAGGCGATCACGGTGCGCGAGCGGCCGTTGGCGCCGTCATGGACCTGCGACGCCAACCGATGCGGATGGCCCGCCAGCAAACGATCCAGATGCGGCGCCACGGCGTCGCCGACCTCGACCAGCATGACGATGTCGGCCTTGGCGGCGGCCACGGAGCGGATCTGGGCGTCCACATCCGGGTTCCTGGCCCACAGATTGGCGGAATAGACGGTCACCGTCGGGCTGTTCGGCGCGGGCGGCGCGCGGGGCGGGAACCATTGGGACCAGGCGGCGGCGGCCAACAGTGCGGCTACGGCCAGGCTCAGCCCGGCGACGCGCCGCATCGACAGCAGCAGGGCCACGACGGTCAGAACGACGGCGCAGGCGAAGGCGGGCGCCGGAAACTGGGCCAATATGTCCACCCAGCGATGGCCGATTCCGCTGAACGCCGCCGCCCCGATCGCCGCCAAAGCCAGGGCGGCGGCGACAAAAGCCAGGGTCAGAAACACACGAACGATGGACATATGCGGAATTCTCGGTGAACGCTGCTCGTCATCAAGCGTTACCGCTGGCGGTTAACGGGAGGCTTCATGGCCAAGCGCAGCATCCGCGATATCGAGAAGATATGGTCCAATGTCGAGGGCGTGCGGAAACTGTCCGACCGCGCCGTCGGGTTCGGGCCTTTCAAGATCGGCATGGACGGCCTGTTGGCCTTCGTGCCCATCGTGGGCACGGCCTATACCGTCGGTGCGGGCGGCTGGCTGCTGATCCAGGCCTTGCAGGCCAAGGCCTCGCCCGCCACCCTGACGCGGATGATCGGCTATCTGGGCGTCGACAGCCTGCTGACCGCCGGGGGTGAGCTTGTACCGTTCGGGGCGGATCTCATCGACGTGGTCTTCCAGGGCCACGCCCTGGCCGCCGGCGCCCTGCAAAAGGACATCGAGAGCACCCATTGGGTCGAGGCCGACGAAGGCGAGGCCAAGGCGTCGGGCGAGCATGACCGCAATCTGAGCGTCATGCGCGAGACCGGGAAACGGCGCATCGTCTATCTGCATGACTGAGGGTTGCGTCCGGCGCCATGAATCGTGCGCGCCGGACAGCTCTACGCCCTGATTTATAAAGCTATCCGCCAAATCTGAAGACGCCGACGCGCCTGGGTTCGCACGCGCCGGATGCTGGTCCCCGTCAAACGACGGAGATCGACAGTGAGCGACGACAACAGCGCCCGCCTGGGGCTGCCCTATCTGGCGGCCGGGCAGATGCAGAAACACGTGACCTTGAACGAGGCCCTGACCCGCCTCGACGCCCTGACCCAGACCACGGTGGTCAGTCGCGGCCAGGCCGCCCAGCCCGGCGACCCCGACGACGGCGCCCTGTACATCCTGCCCGCCGCTGCGACCGGCGCGGCCTGGGCGGGCAGGGCGGCGGGAACCCTGATGCGGTTCGAGGCCGGCGGCTGGAGCGTCGTGCCCGCGCCTGACGGACTGATCGCCGTGGTGCTGGACGAACCAGCGGTGGTGACGCGACGGGACGGGGCCTGGACGTCTCTGGGCGAGGCCCTGGGCGAAATTCAGGAACTGAGCCGCCTGGGTCTGGGGGCGACGGCGGATGCGGCCAATCCCTTCTCCGCCAAGCTGAACAAGGCGCTGTGGGCGGCGCGCGGCCCGAGCGAAGGCGGCGACGGCGACCTGCGTTTCACCTTCAACAAGTCGAGCGCGGGCGATGTCCTGTCCCTGCTGTTCCAGAGCGGCTGGAGCGGCCGGGCCGAGATCGGACTGGTCGGCGACGACGATCTGCGGCTGAAGGTCAGCCCTGACGGCGCGGCCTGGGCGGACGCCTTTTCCGTCGATGCGGACACCGGCCGTTGCGCCTTTCCGTTGGGCGCCGCGCGGATCGAGACCACGGTGTTGACCGCCGACGGGGCCTGCTTGACCAGCGGAACGGGGGCGATCATGTCG
>JAFLCT010000167.1 GCA_017302335.1 Caulobacterales bacterium
CAGTGGCGTGACAGACGGGGGTGCTTGGCATGGCACCATATGGGCGTACCTCGCTTCAGCTCGTTGAAGTCCTCGTCAGAGGCGAGCGTGCCAGTAAAGCTGGGCATCGAGAGTTCGTTTGAATCCTCAAAAACCTCGCCCGACAGGGCAAACGTCGCAGCTGCGACTGCCATCCTCAGGCCCGCTACTTTGCCTGGCACCGCAGTACCCTCCAGGGGTGGTACACGGTCAAGGCAGCCCTGCGTGTCGAATCCACAACGTCAAGAGCATGGATTCGATCATAACTTCAGCGATGGACTCGCAGTTCCAGCTGAAGATCGACTATTTTCGGAGCTTGCGCGGGAGCGGTGTCGTCAGCCGGTGCCGTCAGCCGTTCCCGCGGTCATTCTGGGTGAACATAGCCCGTCCTCCACCGAGATATAGAAAACTTTGGAGATGCTGTAGTTCTGCTTCTAGTGCGTGGCGCTCACAGCAACACCTTAGGTCATCCATTGATTGCGCGCGCACCTGTGGGCGCCGGTCGGACCCGTGCCCGACGTGCCCAACGGCCCAGACGGCGCCGCACCGCTACCCGGCGTCTCTGGGGCCACCGCGGTTTGCCTGCTCAGCGAGGCGCTCTGCGTCCTCCGCAGCGACCACTCGGTGCTGTGTCGCGTACTCGTCACCGACCACAACGAGGAGACGGGCGACACGGCGCAGCGGGTGACCGAGGTGGCCCCCGCGGCGCTGCGAGACATCACCGCGCTCGCGCGCACGGACGCGATGTGCGTCGCCACCAACAGCGCGGGCCAATCCCTTCAGTTGCAGGAGGGGGCCGAGCTGATCGTCAACCGGCTCCAGGTGCCGCCGCGACGCTGCACCCTCGGCGCCGGGGAGACCCGCTGCGTCGGTTCCAACGGCGCGGGCATTCTCGCCAACGAGACCACCGCGGCCTTCACGGCACAGACGCCCGCGCGCCTCTTCGGCCTCCGCGGCCTGCGCGATGTGGCGTGGAGCGGCAACCACGCCTGCGCGGCCCTGGGCAACGGCGACGGCGCCTATATCGCGGGCGGCGCCCTGGCTGGCGCAGCCCTGGCCGCCGCCAATGACGGCGACCGGCGCGATGACTGCGGCTATTGGCGCGACGGCCGTTGCTGGCGCAACCAGGGCCACTGGGAACGCGAGCACGGCATCAACAGCCGCGACGACCGCTATTACGGCTACAACAGCGGTTACGACAGCCGTTACGGCTACGGCGACTATGGTCGCTATCAGGACAACCGCTACCAGGACGGCCGCACCTATGACGGCCGCTACTACCGCGACGGCCGTTTCTGGCGGAACCACGGCGAGTGGCGGTCCTATCAGAACCGCCAGAACCGCGACCGCGACTATCGCTACGATCGCCGCTGGTAAGGCGGCCCCATCCAGGATCTGAGAGGGCGGGCGCAATACGCGCCCGCCTTTTCATCGGTCGGCCAACGCCCAGGCGCCACGCACCTGAAGCGCGAACACCCGCCGTCCGCGGTCCAGCATCGGCGCGTGCTCGCCGCCCAGTCGCGCCCTGTCCAGCCGCTCCCGCACGGACAGTCCCGTCACCCGGATCAGCGTCATCGCCTCGTTCGGCCGGTCGATACGCAGCCAGTGCTCGGCCACGTCATTGGCCCGCCGCACCCGGTCGGGGTGGCCGGGCGACAACCGCGCCTCGCTGACGGCCAGGGCCTCGGCGTACAATGGCCCGGCCGCCGCTTCGCCCTCCAGAACCGCCGTCGACCGCGCCAGGGCGTTGATCGTCCAGGCCGTCAGTACATGGTCCCGCCCCAAGGCCCGCTCATAGATCGCCAGTGACCGCCTCAGGATTTCCGCCGCCTCGGCGTGGCGATCCAGCTCCTGTAGATCTCCCGCCAGATTGGCCCAGGCCGAGGCCGTGTCTTCATGATCCGGTCCCAGAAGGGTCTCGACCCCTTCGGCTGCGCGGCGCAGCACCGGCTCGGCCTCGGCGTGGCGTCCTTGCTGCTGGATCACCCGCCCCAGGTTCGAGCCGATCGCGGCCGCCGCCGCCTCGCGCCCGTTGGCCAGGGCCAGGCGCAAGGCCCGGCGATGCAGGGCTTCCGCCTGCGCCGGTCTTCCTTGTGCGTCGCGCAGGGCGCCCAGGGCGTTCAGGCTGATCGCCGTCGGATAGGAGTCCGGCCCGTACACCCGCTCCTTGACCGCCACCGCCTGGGACAGGACGACGCCCGCCCGGTCGTAACGGTGCGTCTCCTGATAGACCAGGCCCAGCTCGTCCAGCACCGCTGCGGCGGCATCCGCCGTCGGCCCGCCCAGGACCGTCAGCGCGCGCTCTAGCACTGGCTCGGCGGCCGCGAACTCGCCCTGCTCCACCAGGGTCACGCCCAGCACCCTCAACGCCTGACCCAAGGCTGCGTCCTGCCCCGACGCCTCGCCCAGCGCCACGGCCCGTCGCGCCAGCATCGCCGCCCCGGTCCAGTCGGAAGCGTTGCCGTGGTCGGTCGCCGCCGCTCCAGCCGCCGCCGCCGCCCGCGCCCAGTTCCCATTGGCTTCGAACACCGCCAGGGCCTCGTCCCACAGCCCGAAG
>JAFLCT010000168.1 GCA_017302335.1 Caulobacterales bacterium
CTGGCGGGTGACCTTTTCGATGTCCTTGAGCAGCTTCATCTCGTCGCCGGCGACGAAGCTGATGGCGGTGCCGTCGGCGCCCGCGCGGGCCGTGCGGCCGATGCGGTGCACATAGGCTTCAGGCACATAGGGCAGTTCGAAATTGACGACATGGGTCACGCCGTCCACGTCGATGCCGCGCGCGGCGATGTCGGTGGCGACCAGGACGCGCAGCTTGCCCTTCTTGAAGGCTTCCAGGGTGCGTTCACGCTGGGGCTGGCTCTTGTTGCCGTGGATGGCGCCGGCCTCGACGCCGCCCGCTTCCAGATAGGCCGCGACCTTGTCGGCGCCGTGCTTGGTCTTGGTGAAGACCAGGCAGCGCGTATAGCCCGGATCCGAGAACATCTCGGTCAGCAGGGCGCGCTTCCTGCCCTGTTCGACCCAGACGACCGACTGTTTGATGCGCTCGACCGTGGTGGCCTGGGGCGTGACCTGGACCTTGACCGGGTCCTTCAGCAGTTCGCCCGCCAGCTTGCCGATCTCCGAGGGCATGGTGGCCGAGAAGAACAGGTTCTGGCGCTTGGTCGGGATGCGGCTGACGATCTGACGGATCGGCTTGATGAAGCCCAGGTCCAGCATCTGGTCGGCTTCATCCAGCACGAAGATCTCGGTCGAGGACAGGTCCAGCGTCTTCTGCTGGAGGTGATCCAGCAGGCGGCCCGGCGCCGCGACCAGTATGTCCAGACCTTGTTGCAGGGCGCGTTCCTGGGCGCCGTATTTCACGCCGCCGAAGATGACGGCGACGCGGAAGCCCAGATGTTTGCCATAGGTCTTGAAGCTCTCGCCGATCTGGGTGGCCAGTTCGCGGGTCGGGGACAGGATCAGGGCGCGGGTCGTGCGCGGGCGGGGCGCGATGCGGTTGGCCGCCAGCCGGTGCAGGATCGGCAGGGCGAAGGCCGCGGTCTTGCCGGTGCCGGTCTGGGCGATGCCCAGCAGGTCCTTGCCGGCCATGACGTCGGGGATGGCCTGCTGCTGGATCGGAGTGGGGGTCGCGTAGCCTTCCGACTGGAGGGCCTGCAACAGGGCCGGGTTCAGGCCCATGGATTCAAAGGTGATCTTGCTCACGTGTGTCTTTCAATGTGCGACGACGTGCGCGGCCGGGCTTCGCCGGGATGACGCGCGTCGCCAGCCCCGAGGCGGGGCGGGAAACGGGCGTCGCCCCGCGTGATGCGGCGACGTATGATCTAAAGGAGCCGGGCGCTTCTACAGACAGGTCCGAGACGGACCCTCACGCGCTGGAGCACGCCGGTCATCGCATGGTGCGATGCAGCATCAGATGGGCTGCGAATAAGGCGGCGTCAAGGCGAAGGCCTAAAACAGGCTGACGGCCAGGTTCACCGCCATGGCCACGATGACGGTGTTGAAGACGAAGGCGGTCAGGCTGTGCAAGGTCGCGACATGACGCTGGGCGCGGCTTGTGATCTGAATGTCGGCGGTCTGGGCCGCGACGCCGATGACGATCGCGAAGTGAATGAAGTCCCAATAGTCCGGCGTCGTTTCGCCAGGAAACAACAGACCGCGCCGGTCATGGCCCTTGTCGTTCGCGGCGTAGAATTCATGAGCGTAGTGAAAGGCGAACAGGGTCTGCACGAAGCTCCACGACAGGGCGAGCGTCAGGATCGTCAGGCCCGTCATCGCCGGGGAGGCCCGCCCGTGGCCGCTGGCGGCCTCCAAGGCGACCGCGCCTAGGGCGAAGCCAGCCGCCAATACGCTGAGCGGCAGTATCCAGCGACCACCCTGGTCCAGGGCCTGGGAGCGGCGGCGGATGGCGTCGATGTCGCGAACCCGTGTCGCCCGTGCGGCGGCCAGGATCAGGAAAAGGACGCAAGTCGCGTCCCAACCGATCACGGCGCGCAAGGCGGCGTCCTGACCGTTCAGAGCCAGGGCGAACGCCGCGCCCACGGCGAGGGACCCCAGCAAGGGGGCGTGCAGGCCCAGTGCGCGGATCATGTCGGTTCTTGAACCGTCTCGGTGATGAAATGGCGTCCCTGGCGGTCTTCGATCTCGACCACCCAGAGGTCGGGGTCGAAGCGACGCTGGCGTTCGATATAGGCGTCCAGTTCGCTTTCGAACTCGCTTCTCACGGGCTGGATCCACAAGCGTTCGCCGTCGGGACCGAAGGCTTCGGTATAGAGCCGCGCCTGGCGCGTGGACGTATCATAAGCCTTGACGATCACAGTTCCGGCGCGGTCGTCGCCGCGCTTGACGACCACGGCGTTGGCCCCGGCGATCTCGGCCCGGCGGATCAGGGCGGCGACCCAGATGTCTGACGAAAGAAGCAAATCGCTAACCCTGCTCGGAAACCGGACCGGAACCCATGGCGGGCTAGGGTCGCGGCATGAGGATAGGCCGAAACGCCCGCCGCGCCAGCCTGATCGCCGCCATGATGACCATGGCCGCGCCGGTTCACGCCTGGGCGGACGCCGCCTCCACCTATTATGAACGCAGCTTCGTATTGGCCGCCAATCAGCGTTGCGGCCTGTTCGCGCGCCCCGTGGCGGCGGCCCTGGACGCGGCGACCTGGCAGGC
>JAFLCT010000017.1 GCA_017302335.1 Caulobacterales bacterium
GTGGGCGCGGCGCCTGAACCGGCGGAGGAGCCGGCGGGCCTTCGTCGCTGAGCACCACCAGCACCCGCTGAACCCCCGGCAGGGCCATCAGCGCGGCCTCGGCCTGGTCGCGAACCGCTTCATAGTCGCCCTTGCGTCCGCGCGGCACGTCCAGGGCGCAGCCAGCCCGGTCGTCGGCCGCCACCACGCCGCGCGCCAGCCCGGCCGTGACCAACCCCTGGCCCGACGCCGGGTCGATGATTTGATCCAGGGCTTGAAGAACGGCGTCGCGATCGGGCACGGAATTGGTCCTGCGCTTGCGGGAATGGGCTTTGGCGTCACATATCGGAAGCCGCGCCCCCGAACCAACCGCCGTGAGCGAAGTTGCCGCACCCCTCCATCACCCTGATCGCCGGTCCCACGGCTTCCGGCAAGTCGCGCCTGGCGCTGGAGACGGCCCAGGCGACGGGGGCGGTGATCCTGAACGCCGACAGTCAGCAATTGTACGCCGACCTCGACATCCTGTCGGCCCGGCCGAGCGGCGTGGACGAGGCGGCGGCCGAGCACCGGCTGTACGGGGTCGCCGACGCCGCCGACGCCTGGTCCGTCGGCCGCTGGACCCGCGCCGTCCTGACCGAGCTGGCGGCGCTGGAGACCGCGGGGCGTCCCGCCCTGCTGGTCGGCGGCACGGGCCTGTATTTCCTGTCCCTGACCCGCGGCCTGGCGGATATTCCGCACGTCTTGCCCCAGGTTCGGGATCGCGCCCAGGCCCGATACGACAGCGAGGGCGAAGCCGCCTTTCGCCTTCACCTCGCTGAGATCGACCCCGCCTCCGAAGCCGCCATCGCCCCCGGCGACCGCCAGCGCCTGGTTCGCGCGCTGAGCGTCCATGAGCAGACCGGCCGCACGCTCGGCGCCTTCAAGGCCGACACCCGCCCGCTGATCGCGCCGGGCCGTTGGTCCGGCCTGGTGGTCGAACCGCCGCGCGACCGCCTCTACGCCGCCTGCGACCGTCGCGTGGACGTGATGATCCAGACCGGCGCCCTGGACGAGGTCCGCGCCCTTGCGGCCCGCCGTCTCGATCCCGCCCTGCCCGCCATGAAGGCCGTCGGCGTGCGCGAATTGAGCGCGCATCTGGCCGGAGAGATGACGCTGGACGACGCCGTCGCGGCGATGAAACAGGCCACCCGCAACTACGCCAAGCGGCAGTTGACCTGGTTCCGAAACCAGACGGCCGACTGGCCGCGACATTCCGGCTTCGTCTGAACCCCTTCAAAACACAGGGGCGATCCTCTATATTGGGTCTGTCCGGGTTCGCCCGGACTATGGCGATAAACGCGCCTGTAATAAGCGGACCGGACCCGGGTGCGATTCCCGGCGGCTCCACCATTTCTCCCCGCGTTATCGGCGGAGCGAGCATGGGGCCGACTAGCATCGACGGACGTGTAAAGAGGACTGCTTTCGCCCGTCCTGGCCCACCGTATCGGGCCTTTAAACTACCTGCGAACGATAACTTCGCTGAAGAGATCCGCCTCGCCGCGTAATGCGGTTCGGTTGATTTCGACCTTTAAGTCCTAGGGGTTCAGATCCCTGGGCGGGGCCTGTCGGGAGCCTGGCAACAGAATCCCGGCGCTTTCCGCATCAATCCGCCCATTGTGACAGCGCGCCGTCTTCCGTCCGCGCGCCTGCGCCGCTATCAACGCGGCGAGCCACAGGATCGCCGATGCCCCAGGAAAAGCCCCCCGTCGACGAGATGCACTATGAGCAACTCGCTCAGGATGCGCTGCGGGGCGTGATCCGCGCGGCGCTGGAGCGCGCCGCCAGTCCCGGCGGCATCCCCGGCGCCCACCATTTCTACATCACCTTCAAGACCCGCGCGCCCGGCGTCTCGGTGCCGCCCGACATCCTGGCCAAATACCCGGACGAGATGACCGTGGTGCTGCAACACCAGTTCTGGGACCTGGCGGTCGAGCCGGACCTGTTCTCGGTGATGCTGAAATTCGGCGGGATGCCCAAGGTGCTGACCGCGCCCTACACGGCCGTCACGCGCTTTTATGATCCCAGCGTCCAGTTCCTATTGCAGTTCGAGGCACCCGAGATCCTGGAAGGCGAACCGGAACCCCCGGCGCCCGCGCCCAAGCCCAAGCCGTCCGGCGAGGATGGTCCCAAGGTCGTGTCCCTGGACCAGTTCCGTAAGAAGTAGGCCCTTTTCGTCGGGTCCGCCTGCGCTAAGCTGTTCTCCGGGCTGAACGGAGGAGCGGCATGGGGCGCCGTGTTTTCTGCATCGTCGCCGTCATGCTGGCGCTGCTGGCGGGACCCGTCGTCGCCCAGACGCCTTCAGCGAACCGGTTCGAGGGTTGGGGCGCGGCCATCGTCGCGGCCGATTGGCGCGACAGCCACGGTCAACCGATTCAGGCCTTCGACAACGCGAGGCGCGATCTGGTGCGCGGGTTCCTGGGGGCCGGTTTCAGCCGCGCCGACATGGTCGACTATTCGCTCAGGCCCGACGCGGCCCGCCCGGTCACGGCCGAGACCGCCGTCAAGGGCATGAACGACCTGTTCGCCCGAACGACGCGGGGCTGTTTCCTCTACATCACCTCGCATGGTTCGCCCGCTGGCGTGGTGTTCGGTCCCGATGCGACGGTCAACACCACGATGATGGCGAATCTGGTGCGGAGCTGGTGCGGAACCAAGCCGACCGTGATCGTCATCTCGGCCTGTTTCTCGGGCGTCTTCGTGGATGGCCTGGCGGCGTCGAACCGCATGATCCTGACGGCGGCGCGGCGCGATCGTTCGTCCTTCGGCTGCGGCGCCGAAGCGACCTATCCCTATTTCGACGGCTGCGTGCTGGAGAGCCTGCCCGGCGCGATCGACTTCCTGGCCCTGGCCGCCGCGACACGCGCCTGCGTCAGCCGACGCGAGGCTGAGGAAGGTCTGACCCCCGCTTCAGAGCCTCAGCTCTATGTCGGTCCCGAGATGCAGTTGCGGCTGCCGACGCTGCGGTTCAGCCGACCGCCGCCTTGACCTTGCGGTCGGCGCGAAGCACGTGTAGGAACATAAGGAGAACACAAGGAGAGAACGACCATGCTGACCGGGGGCTGCCACTGCGGCGCGATACGTTACCAGACGGCCGATGAGGCCATCCACCACTCCCTTTGCCACTGCACCGATTGTCGCAAATGCGCGGGCGCGCCGGCCGTCGCCTGGGCGCTGCCCCCCGCCGATCAGGTGACGATCACCGGCGATCCGGTCTGGTACGCCTCGTCCGAACATGGCCGGCGCGGTTTTTGCGGTCGGTGCGGGACCGGCCTGTTCTACACCAATCAAGTCACCTTCCCGGACCAGATCTACATTCAGAGCGCCACGCTGGACGAACCCGACGCCATCCCCCTGGAAGGCCAGATCCAGACCGCCGACCGTATCGGCTGGATGACCGAACTGCACCGCCTGCCGTCGTTCGAACGCTATCCGGGACCGCCCCCGGAATCCTGACGTGGAAAGGCGCGGATGGTGATGCGTTCGCGCTCGCCTTCGCGCCGTTCGACCAGCAGACGCGCCACCTGGGCGTCGTCGTGAAACAGATAGCCCTTGATGGCGTCCAGCAGGGCCTTGGCCAGGTTGTCCAGGTCCATCCACGGCGGGTCGCCGACGTGCTCCATCACGATCTCGACGGTGAAGTCGCCCCATGACGGACGCGCCCCGCGCCATTCCTTGCGCATGAACTCATAGACCAGGGGCTTGTAGTATTTGGCCTGGGTGGTCAGGCCGTCGATGGTGATCTCGACCGCCTGACCGGTCTCGCGGGCGCGAACCTTGCCGGAGCCTATCCAGCCGTCATTCACGGGCGGCACTGGGCCGGAACAACCCCGACCAGCCGAACCGAGCGGATGGCGATCGGCGGGGTCAATTGTTCTTGTCCGTCGGCGGGCGAGGCTTGAATGCGTCGCGCCACGTCCAGCCCGCCGATCAGGCGGCCGAAGGCGGCGAAACCCTGGCCGTCGGGATTGCGCGCGCCGCCGAAGTCCAGACTGGGCGTGTCCTGGGTGACGATGAAAAAGCTGGAGGTCGCCGTGTCCGGCCCGCCGCGCGCCATGGAAATGGCGCCCGCCCGATGGCGCAGGCCGGTGTCGCGCGTGCGCTCCAGCGGGATCGGCGGCTGGCTGTCGTCGTCCGAGCCGCGCGGCGTCGCCGCCTGGATCACGTCGATGGGATTCGGATTGGCGGTATTGGTCTGGCGCACCACGGTGCGGAAGAAGCTGCCGCCGTCATAGTCGCCATCGGTGGCGTAGCGCAGGAAGTTGCACACCGTCAGCGGCGCGTGGTCCAGCGCCAGGGCCACGCTCATCGTTCCCAGGTCGGTCTGGATCATCACCACCGGCGAGGGCGCCGGTTCCGGCAGGGTGCTGCACGCCCCACAGGCCAGGGCCGCCCCGACCGTCATCGTCCCCAAAACACGCATACCGGCTCCTCCGCCTTGTTCCCTCGCCTCTGCGTGCTACACCGCCGCGCATTCCTCCGCCACGCCCCAAGAGCCTCTTCGCCCATGACCGCGCACCGCACCGAGACCGACACCTTCGGACCCATCGAGGTCGCCGCCGACCGTTATTGGGGCGCCCAGGCGCAGCGCTCGCTGGGCAATTTCAAGATCGGCTGGGAGAAGCAGCCCCTGCCGATCGTGCGCGCCCTGGGCGTCGTCAAACGCGCCGCGGCGGAAACCAATATGGCGCTGGGCCGCCTCGACCCGGCCATCGGCGAGGTCATCGTCAAGGCGGCGAACGAAGTCATCGACGGCAGGCTGAACGATCATTTCCCGCTGGTGGTCTGGCAGACCGGCTCGGGCACCCAGTCGAACATGAACGCCAATGAGGTGATCTCGAACCGCGCCATCGAGATGCTGGGCGGCGAGATGGGTTCGAAAAAGCCGGTCCATCCCAACGACCACGTCAATATGAGCCAGTCGTCCAACGACACCTATCCCACGGCCATGCACGTCGCCTGCGCCGAACAGGTGGTCAACGACCTGCTGCCCGCCCTGAAACACCTGCACGCGGCGCTGAAGGCCAAGTCCGACGCCTGGGCTGACATCATCAAGATCGGCCGCACCCACACCCAGGACGCCACGCCCCTGACCCTGGGTCAGGAGTTCGGCGGCTACGCCCAGCAGGTCGCCAACGGCATCGAACGCATCGAACAGACCCTGCCCAAGCTGATGGAGCTGGCCCAGGGCGGCACCGCCGTCGGCACCGGCCTGAACGCCCCGGTCGGTTTCGCCGAACAGGTGGCCGAACGCATCGCCGCCATCACCGGCCTGCCCTTCACCACGGCGCCGAACAAGTTCGAGGCCCTGGCCGCCCACGACGCCATGGTCTTCAGCCACGGCGCGATCAACACCGTCGCCGCCAGCCTGTTCAAGATCGCCAACGACATCCGCTTCCTGGGGTCCGGCCCGCGCGCGGGCCTGGGCGAACTGGCCCTGCCCGAGAACGAACCGGGCAGCTCCATCATGCCCGGCAAGGTCAATCCGACCCAGTGCGAGGCCCTGACCCAGGTCTGTGTTCAGATCTTCGGCAACAACGCCGCCATCACCTTCGCCGACAGCCAGGGGCATTTCGAGCTGAACGTCTACAACCCGGTGATGGCCTACAACTTCCTGCAATCGGCGCGCCTGATGGCCGATGCGGCGATCAGCTTCACCGACAACTGCGTGGTCGGCATCGAGCCGCGCCGCGACAACATCCAGCACGGCCTGGACAACAGCCTGATGCTGATCACCGCCCTGAACGCCAAGCTGGGCTACGACACCTGCGCCAAGATCGCCAAGACGGCGCACAAGAACGGCACCACCCTGCGCCAGGAAGCCGTCGGCGGCGGCTATCTGACTGATGCGGAGTTCGACGAATGGGTCCGTCCTGAGAAGATGATCTCGCCGGGCTGAGAGCCGGCTTGGGGACGGTGTCGGGGGCGGGCGCGTCCAGGTTCAAATCCCTGACGGGCCTTGCGGCGGCGATGCGGCTCGCGGCCCCGCCCCGAAGCACCGCTCAGGATCGCGCCGCCCACAAGCACTGACGCCTTGGCGAACCTGCCGGTTTCATGAGAGGCTTTCAGGGTCATGGGCGAAGTCGTCAATCTGAACCGGGCGCGCAAGGACCGCGACAAGGCGGTGCGCAAGGCCCAGGCCGTCGCCAACCGCGCCGCCCACGGACGCACCAAGGCCGAGCGCGTGAATGCGGATCGAGATCGCGACCGCGCCTCGACGGCGCTGGACGGACATCGGCGCGACAAGGACCAGGACTGATGGGCGGCTATACTCCCCAGGCCCGGCACGGGCTGATCGCCCTGCTGGCCGCGCGCCGCGTCAAGGCCGAGAAGGCCCGTCGCGCCCTGGCCGCCAAGGCCCGCACCCCCGAAGAGCGCGAGGCCGCCGCCGCGGCCGAGAAACAGACCAAACGCTCGGGTTGGTTCCGTTAGGCCGTCTTCGGCTTCGGCGACCGGATCAACAGCATCTGGCCGACCAGCACCAGGGCCAGGCCCAGGACGGCCGTCCAGCCGAACCTGGCCCCTTCCAGCAGCACCGACACCAGCATGGCGATCGGCGGCGTCAGGGCCGAAACATAGCTGGCCATGGCGTAGCCGATGGATCGGGCGATGGTGAAATAGATCCCGAACGCGATCACCGAACCGAACAGCGCCAGATAGATCAGGGACCCCAGGTACCGGACGGACGGGTCGATGGTGAACTCGACCCCCGTCGCCAAGCCGTACAGCGCCAACAGCCCCGCGCCATAGGCCATGGCCCAGGCCGTGGAGGGCAACACCGCCGAGCCTGCCCGTTGACCCCGCCAGGCGAAATAGTTGCCGAAGGCCGAGGCCGTGGTGGCGATCAGGGCCAGGCCGATCCCCAACGCCGCCTGGCGATCCAGGCCCGCGCCCAGGACCTCGCCGCTTGACAGCACCGCCACCCCGGCGACGCCCAGAACCGCCGCGCCCCAGGCCGTCGGCGCCGCGCGCTGGCCCTCCTTCACCCGGAACAGCACCAGATTCAGGAAGGTCAGCGAGGCGAACACCACCGCCACGATGGCCGAGGCCACACGCCCTTCGGCCGCATAGGTGAAGCTGTAGCTGATCGAAAAGGCGAAGACCCCCTGCCCCAGGGCCGCCAGGTGCTGATCACGGGTCAGGCGCAGCGGCTGACGCATCGCCGCGCAAATCCCGAACAGGGCCAGAGCCGCCAGGCCGAAGCGCCAGACGATGGAGGCGACGGGATCGACGCGGCCCAGTTGCAGGGTGATGCCGTACCAGGTCGTACCCCAGATCAGGGCGCAGACGCCGACGCCGAGCACGGCCAGCGCCCCGGCGGACGGGCGTGAAAAGGGCATTTGACGGGTCTCAGGCTCGCAGTTTCAGCGCGCGACGGGTTTCGATGGGCACCGCCTCATAGACGGTCGGCGCAGACATTCCGAGCCGTTCCCGCGCGGTTTCCAACGGCAGGGCGAACAGAGCCTCATAGTCCAGGCCCGGCAGCCAGCGCGTGCGCCGTCCAATACGCCAGGCCTGCCACACCGCGCGACGGGACGGCACCGACCGGTCTTCGCGGCGGATTTCCCTGGCGGCGCCCAGCCCGATGAAGGCGAACCCCAGATTTCCCGTCTGGGCGTGGGAGAAGGCGACCACGCACGCCTCGCCCAATGCGTCGGTCCCATAGCCGGTCAACACGTGCCAGATGTCGTGCACATCGCGGATGCGGCGGCTGTACCAGACGACCGGATGCGGGGCGTCGACCCTGGGGCTGACCTTTTTCGCCTCATCCGCCAGCCCCTGGGCGGTGAACCCCCGCGCTTCCCGGAAGCCGCGATAGGCCGCGCCGACCGTGCCGGGTTCGAACTGGGCCAGCCAGATCGGATCGTCCAGCTTCAGGGCCAACTCGTCCCTGAGAAAGGCCTGCCGACCGCCTTCCCAACTTTCCAGCATACGATCATAGCCGCGATGAAGGGAGCGACCGGTCAGGGCCTGCATGATCTCGAACACCTGGGCGGTGTCCTCCTTGTCGCGCACCAGGCGGCGGAAGGCCCGCACGGCCCTGAGCGGCTCTATGCGCTGCCGCGAAACGCGATCGGAAGGCTCGATGTCGGCGACGGCGGTCATGGGCGATCCCTGATCAATGCGGAAGGATAGCGTGGAACCGATCGACAGTGAACGGCGATCATATAACCCATTTCCCGCTCATCTGCTAAGCTCTGACATCCAGCAAACCGGAGACTGATTATGCGGATCGCCCCAATCGCCCTGCCGCTGGCGCTGACCCTCGCGGCCTGTGCGCCCGCCGGAATCGCCGCGCTGCCGGGAAGCGGACAGGACACGACCCAGGTGACGGTGACCGCCACCTATCGCGAACGAATCCTCCTGACGCCCGGTCATGTGCTGAATGTGCGGCTCGAGGACGTCAGCCTGATGGACGCCCCGTCTCGCGTGATCGTCGAATCCAGCATGACCGTGGACGGTCGCGGGCCGCCCTACCGCGTGACGTTCGCCGTTCCCCGATCCCAGATCCAGCCGCAGAACACCTATGTGGTGCGGGCCGAAATTCGGGACCCCGCCGGGCGTCTGCGCTTCACCACCGACACCCATTACCCGGTCTTGACCCGAGGCGCGCCGACGTCGGCGGACATCGTGATGGTCGCGGGCGGCTGAGGCGTGAGCGGCCTGGTCAAGCGTTCCGTCCTGCTCGCCGGCCACGCCACCTCGGTCGCCCTGGAGCCTGAATTCTGGGCCGTCCTGGATCGGATCGCCGAGGAGCGCGGCCTGACCAACGCGGGGCTGATGAAGGCGATCGACGCCGAACGCGGGCGTCGTCCGCTCGCCTCGGCCTGCCGCCTGCTGGCGCTGGATTGGAGCGCCCGCCAGCGTGATTGACGGATGGGCGAAACAGGCGCTTGCTGGTCTCCACCGTCCCGTGGAGAGCGTCATGAACGACAATCGTCTGATCCCGGCCCTCGCCTTCGGGGGGCTTTTGGCTGTCGGCCTGATTGGGGGCGGCGCTCTGGTCGGCCAGGGCGTGGTCAACGCCCGCGCGGGCGACCGCACTGTCACCGTACGCGGCCTGTCGGAGCGTGAGGTCAAGGCCGACCTGGCCGTTCTGCCGCTGCGTTTCACCGCCTCGGGCGAGGTGCTGTCGGACGTTCAGGCGCGCATCGACGCCGACTTGGCGACCGTCCGAGCCTTCCTGACGGCCCAGGGCTATCCGGCGACGGCCGTCGACCTGGGTCGGCTGGAGGTCGCCGACACGCGCAGCCGCGAATACGGCAACCAGCAGGGTCCGCGCTTCATCCTGGCCCAGACCGTGATCGTGCGCACGACCGACGTCGCCCGCGTCCAGGCCACGACCCGCGCCCTGAACGACCTGGTGCGCCAGGGCGTGGTGCTTCAGGACTTCCAGGGTCCGTCCTACATCTTCACCAAGCTGAACGATGTCCGTCCCGCCATGATCGCCGAGGCCACGGCCGCCGCCCGCACCGGAGCCGAGCAGTTCGCCAAGGATTCCGGCAATCCGCTGGGACCGATCCGTCAGGCGACGCAAGGATCGTTCGAAATCCTGCCCCGCGACGGGTCGGGCGACGAGGCGGCCTCCATCGACAAGAAGGTCCGCGTCGTCGCCACCATCACCTACCGGCTCAAATAGCCGGGGCGACCCGCGATCTCAGGACGGCGGCGGCAGGCGGTCGCGGATCTCGCCCATGCGGGCGTACATCAGGAACATCAGCAGCCACATCTCGCAGATGAACCGCCAGAAGACCAGGTAGACGACCCCGATGATCGGCGCGAGGATGAACATCAACGCGCCCCCGCCGCCGCCCGAGCCGCCCATCATCGCCCCCATCAGCCCGCCGCCGAACATGGCCAGGACGGTGAAGATCAGGATGGCGAACAGGCCGATGTAATAGATGATCTTGATCAGCGCGCTGCCGATCATGTGATCGAAACCCCAGAACCGTTTCACCAGATCCTGGAAACCGTTGGCGGCCCCGCCATTGGTGTTCTGCATCGTCATTGTCGCCCTCCCTGGCGCCCACGGGCGGATCGCCCGCAGGTCACGCTGGCGGGCGTCGCGAAGGTTGTAAAGAACGACGTTTTCACAAAGCCGTTGTAGCGACGACGGCCGAAGCGCCGCATAAGAACGGCTGGAGAACACAGACGCCGTGAACGACCTGCCCGCCCCGCGCATTTCCGACCTCGCCCGCGCCCGCCCGTCCGGCGACGGCGACTATCTGGCCGGGCTGAATCCCGAGCAGCGCGAAGCCGTCGAAACGACCGAAGGTCCCGTCCTGGTCCTGGCCGGCGCGGGCACCGGCAAGACCCGGGTCCTGACCACCCGCCTGGCCCACATTCTGGCCACCGGCCGGGCCAGGCCGTGGGAGTTGCTGGCCGTCACCTTCACCAACAAGGCCGCGCGCGAGATGCGCGAGCGGATCACCCATCTGATCGGTCCCTCGGCCGAGGGGCTGCGCTGGCTGGGCACCTTCCACTCGATCGCAGCCCAGATCCTGCGCCGCCACGCCGAACTGGTGGGGCTGAAGTCCAGCTTCACCATCCTGGACACGGACGATCAGGAACGGCTGCTGAAACAGCTCCTGGAAGCGGCGAACATCGACACCAAGCGCTGGACGCCGCGCTCGCTGGCCGGTCTGGTCGATCACTGGAAGAACCGCGGCTGGACGCCCGAGAAACTGCCGCCAGGCGAGGATTTCGCTAACGGCAAGGGCCAGAGCCTGTACGCCGCCTATCAGGCCCGCCTGCGCACCCTGAACGCCTGCGACTTCGGCGACCTGCTGCTACACAACCTTACGATTTTATCGCAACACGCCGATATAGCGGACGAATATCGTCGGAAATTTCGCTACATCCTGGTCGACGAATATCAGGACACCAACGTCGCCCAATATCTGTGGCTGCGCCTGCTGACCTCATCCACCGGCAATGTCTGCTGTGTCGGCGACGACGACCAGTCGATCTATGGCTGGCGCGGGGCCGAGGTGGACAACATCCTGCGCTTCGAACGCGACTTTCCCGGCGCCAAGGTCATCCGGCTGGAACGCAACTATCGCTCGACCGAACACATCCTGGCCGCCGCCTCGGGCCTGATCAGCGCCAACCGCGGCCGTCTGGGCAAGACGCTGTGGACCGAGGCCCAGGGCGGCGAAAAGGTCCGGGTGCGCGGCGTCTGGGATGGCGAGGCCGAGGCCCGACTGATCGGCGACGAGATCGAGACCGCGCGCCGATCCGGCATGAACTACAAGGACATGGCGGTTCTTGTTCGCGCGTCGTTTCAGATGCGGGCGTTCGAGGAACGGTTCCTGATGCTGGCGGTGCCCTATACGGTCATCGGCGGGCCGCGCTTCTTCGAACGGGCCGAGATCCGCGACGCCCACGCCTATCTGCGCCTGATCCAGTCGGAAGACGACGACCTGGCCTTCGAACGCATCGTCAACGTGCCCAAGCGCGGCGTCGGCGACACCAGCGTGCAGAAGATCCTTCACATCGCCCGCGCCCAGGGCGTCTCGGCCATGACGGCAGTGCGCGAACTGCTGGGTTCCGACGAGCTTCAGGCCCGCACCCGCACCGCCCTGTCCAACTTCGTGCGCGATCTCGACCGCTGGCGCGACCTGGCGGCGGACACGCGCCACTGGACCCTGATGGAGACGGTGCTGGAGGAGAGCGGCTACACCGATATGCAGAAGGCCGACCGGACCAGCGGCCAGACGCGTCTCGACAACCTCAAGGAGCTGGTCCAGTCGATGCAGGCGTTCGAGACGCTGCAAGCCTATCTGGAGCACGTCTCCCTGGTCATGGATCTCGACCGCGGCGAGGCCGGGGCGGATTCGGTGCAGATCATGACCCTGCACGGCGCCAAGGGGCTGGAGTTCCCGCTGGTCTTCCTGCCCGGCTGGGAGGAAGGCGTCTTTCCGTCTCAGCGCAGCATCGACGAGAAGGGCGAAAAGGGCCTGGAGGAGGAACGCCGCCTGGCCTATGTCGGCGTCACCCGCGCCCGCGTCGACGCCCGCATCAGCTTCGCCGCCAACCGCCTGGTCTACGGCCGCTGGACCGCCCAGCTTCCCAGCCGTTTCGTCGATGAACTGCCCATCGCCAATGTCGAGGCGCAGTCCGACACCGGCTACTACGGCGCCTCGACGGGGCTGAAAGAGGCCAAGTCCCGCTGGGATGCCGCCCCCAGCTTCGGCGCCGGCTATTCCTCACCCGGCTGGAAACGCGCCCAGGAACAGGTGCGCGCCTCGACCCAGACCCCGCGCGACCGCCTGGCCCGCAACGCCGTCATCGAGGGCGAAGGCCGTCTGATCGCCACCGCCGATCCCTCGGCGGGCGGCGCATGGTCCCGCGGCGATCGGGTCTTTCATCAGAAATTCGGCTACGGTCAGGTTCGCGCCGTCGAAGGCAACAAGCTGGTCGTCGCCTTCGACAAGGCGGGCGAGAAGAAGGTGATCGACACCTTCGTGGAGAAGGCGTGAGATCAGCGCGCCCGATACGCCAGCGTCTCCCAGGCTCCGACCGCCAACAGAATGATCGTCGTCGCCCAACTGAGCGTCAACGGCGTCATCTGCGGCGACAGCGGCCATAGCAGGGCCAGGGCCGCCACCCCGACCAGGCGCGGCCGCATCCAGCGCCCCCAAACGGCCAGGCCGCCCAGGCAGGTGGAGATCAGGAACAGTATCGGCCCGCCGATCAGGGTCAGGGCCGTCGCCGTCGCCACATGGCCCTCGGGGTGGGCGATCACCAGCTCGTCGCTGACCGCCACCACGATGATCGCGGCCACGACCAGCAGCGGCGCATAGGTATAGGCCCGCCGCGCCAGACGGCCCGGATCGTCCGATCCATGGATCGCCTCGGACCCCGCCTCGTGCGCCCGGCTGAAATACAGTCGCCACATGGCGATGGTCGACAGCACCGCCGACACGAAGGCCAGGATCACCGGCGCGGTCCAGGTCAGGCCCGCGAAGGTCGCCCCCGTGATCAACAGGGTCTCGCCCAGACAGATGATGACGAACAGGCCGACCCGCTCGGCCAGATGCGCCCCCTCGACCGACCAGTCCGAGGTGCGCGACCGCCCCAGGCCCGGCACGTAGAAGAAGAGGATCGGACCCAGGTATTCGACGGCCAGGGCGACCGCCCACATCCCCAGCCGCTGTTCCGGCGAGACCAGACCGCCCCAGATCCAGAACACCGCCGAAACGCCCAACCACACGGCGATGCGCACGAAGTTGGCGAACAGCGCCTGATCGCCGCGAACCGCCCACAACACGAACAGGCTTCGTCCGACCTGGATGAAGGCGAAGGCCGCGCCGAAGGCCAGGCCCCGATCCTCGAAGGCCCGCGGCAGGGCCGCCGACATCACCAGCCCCGCCCCCATCAGCACGAACAGCGCCGCCTGGACCGCTCCACGATCCGGGTCCAGCCAGTTGGTGACCCAACTGGTGAACACCCACGCCCACCAGACCGCCATCAGCAGCATGGCCGACTGCAACGCGCCCAGCCAGGTCAGATGCTCCAGCAAGCCATGGCTGATCTGGGTGATGGCGAAGACGAAAACGAGATCGAAGAACAGTTCGACGAAGCCGACGCGCGCATGGCCGCCATCCCGTTTTCTCAGCAGGTTTCCGGTCATGCGCGTCCCTTGATCCCCCAACCCTTCGTTAAGGTTGCCAGCCGACCCTGCGATGGTGCGCGAGTCTCGTCCAGAGCCTGAACTGATCCAGCCCGATCCGCCCCTGTGGGAGCGGGCGGCGGTCATGATCGTGGTCATCATGCTGACCGGCGCCCTGATCGGACCGGTGTTCGCGCCGACACAGGAGGAGACGCCGGCCCTGCGGCTGGTCTGGTTGCCGATCTACGGCCTGATCGCCGGACTGATCACCTTGCGGTTCGACAAGGTGGCGCGGGCCTGGCCGGCGTGGATCGCCCTATTGGCGCTGGTCGCCCTGGCCTATGCGTCGAAATACTGGTCCATCGACCCGGCGACGACCGGTCGACGGGTCATCGCCATGGCCATCACCGGCGCCTTCGCCGTCTATCTCGGGGCCAGATTCGGCGCGGCCGCCTTGCCCCGGCTGCTGACTCACGCCGCCTTGGTGATGGCCGTCGGCAGCCTGGTCATGGTTTTCGCCTTCCCGGCCATCGGCGTGCATCACGACGTCAACGCCGGCCTGTGGCGCGGCCTGTGGTACGAGAAGAACCAGATGGGCATCGTCATGGTGGCCGGGGCCATCGCGGCGGCCGCGACCCTGGCTTCGAGCGATCCGCGCCGTCTGCTCCCTTTCGTGACCCTGGCCCTGACGACCCTGTTGGTGCTGGCGACCCAGTCCAAGACCTCGCTGCTGTGCCTGATGCTGGGCGTCGGCGTCGTCGGGGGGCTGTGGACCCTCAGAAAGGGCGGCGCGGCCTTCGCCGTGGTCATGGTCTGGCTGGGCGTGGTCGTCGCGGCCTTCGCGACCTGGGCCTGGTCCACGCATTCGGTCGAGATCCTGGAGGCTCTGGGCAAGGACCCGTCCCTGACCGGCCGCACCAACATCTGGGCCAGCCTGATGCGCCGCGTCGGCGAACGGCCCTGGACCGGCTACGGCTACAACGCCTTCTGGGGGCGGGAGTCCGTGCCCGCCGCCTTCGTGCGGCAAGAGACGGGCTGGACCGTGCCTTCGGCCCACAACGGCTGGATCGACGTGCTGGTGCAACTGGGTTGGCCCGGCGCGATCCTGGTCGGGACCCTGACAGCCCTGACCGTGCTGATCACCCTGCTGCGGGTCGGCGCGGCCGGCGCGCGCGAGGGCTATTGGGCGCTGGGGTATTTCACCGCCTTCTTCCTGCTGAGCCTGTCCGAAAGCATCCTGCTCAGCCACCAGAACCTGCCCTGGGTCCTGTTCCTGGCCATGCTGACCCGTGCGGTCATGCCGAACCCGGCGCCGGTTCGCGCGACCCTTGCCCCGCGCTCCACAGGGGCCTACCTGACCGGCTCCCGAATCGCCGCACAGTACGCCCATGGCCCAGTCCGCCGCCCCTTCCCTGTTCGATGACCTGCCGGATGACCCCGCCAAGCCCGCGTCCGCGCCGGTAGTCGTCGCGGCCCCCGTCGCCCCCGCGCCCCGCGCCCCGGCGGAACCGACGCCGCCTTCCGCCCCGGCGCCGTCCGGCGGCTATTCGGCCAGCTCCATCGAGGTGCTGGAAGGTCTCGAACCCGTCCGCAAACGTCCCGGTATGTACATCGGCGGCACGGACGAACGCGCCCTGCACCACCTGTTCGCCGAGGTGCTGGACAACGCCATGGACGAGGCCGTCGCCCGCCATGCGAAAGTGATCACCGTCGATTTGTGCGCCGAGGGCTTCCTGTCCGTGCGCGACGACGGACGCGGCATCCCGGTCGATCCGCACCCCAAACATCCGGGCAAGTCGGCGCTGGAAGTCGTCATGACCGTGCTGCACTCGGGCGGCAAATTCTCGGGCAAGGCCTATGAGACCTCAGGCGGCCTGCACGGCGTCGGCGTCTCGGTCGTCAACGCCCTGGCCGAGCGGCTGGACGTCACGGTCTGGCGCGACGGCCACGAATGGCGCCAGTCCTTCAGTCGCGGTCAGGTTCTGGGTCCGATCCAGCAGGTCGGCCCGTCCAAGAAGCGCGGCACCCTGATCCGTTTCCGCCCGGACGAGGACATTTTCGGCCATGGCGCGGCCTTCAAGCCCGCGCGTCTGTTCCGCATGGCGCGCTCCAAGGCCTATCTGTTCCGCGGCGTCGAAATCCGCTGGACCTGCGCCGCCGAACGCATCACCGACCACACGCCGCCAGAGGCCGTCTTCCACTTCCCCAACGGCCTGGCCGACGCCCTGGCCGAACGCATCGGCGCGATGGAGACCGTCACCCCCACCTTCGCCGGACGCATGGAGAAGAAGGGCGAGGCGGGCGCCGTCGAATGGGCCGTCACCTGGTCCCCCATCGGCTTCGGAGAAGCGGACGGCTTCGTCCAGTCCTATTGCAACACCGTCTCCACGCCCGACGGCGGCACGCACGAGGCCGGTTTCCGCGCCGCCCTGGTCAAGGGGCTGAAGGCCTATGGCGAACTGGCGGGCGAGAAGCGCGCGGGCGTCATCACGGCCGAGGACGTCATCGCCAACGCCGGCGCCCTGATCAGCGTCTTCATCCGCAATCCCGAATTCCAGGGCCAGACCAAGGACCGCCTGTCCTCGCCCGAGGGCGCGCGCCTGGTCGAACAGTTGCTGCGCGACCCGCTGGACCACTGGCTGACCGAAAGCCCGAAACAGGCCAACACCCTGCTCGGCTTCGTCATCGACCGCGCCGAGGACCGCCTGCGCCGTCGCAAGGACAAGGAGGTCCAGCGCGCCGCCGCCACCCGCAAACTGCGCCTGCCCGGCAAGTTGTCGGACTGTTCGCGCCAGGCCGCCGAAGGCACCGAACTGTTCATCGTCGAGGGCGACTCGGCGGGCGGCTCGGCCAAACAGGCGCGCGATCGCGTCACCCAGGCCATCCTGCCCCTGCGCGGCAAGATCCTGAACGTCGCCTCGGCCACGGCGGACAAGCTGCGCGCCAATGTCGAGCTGTCGGACCTGACCCTGGCCTTGGGCGTGCAACAGGGAAGCCGTTTCAACATCGACGACCTGCGCTACGAGCGGATCGTCATCATGACCGACGCCGACGTCGACGGCGCCCACATCGCCGCCCTCTTGATCACCTTCTTCTATCGCGCCATGCCCGAGGTGATCCGTCAGGGCCGCCTGTTCATGGCCCTGCCCCCGCTCTACCGCATCTCGGCCGGTCCCTTGTCGGAATACGCCCGCGACGACGCGCACCGCGACGAGCTTCTGGCCACGGTGTTCAAGGGCAAGAAGACCGAGATCGGCCGCTTCAAGGGTCTGGGCGAGATGATGGCCTCCCAGCTCAAGGAGACCACCATGGACCCGAAGAAGCGCACCCTGGCGCGGGTCACCGTTCCCGACGCCGAGACCGAGATCGAGGACCTGGTCGAACGCCTGATGGGCAAGCGCGCCGAGGCCCGCTTCCAGTTCATCCAGGACAACGCCCGATTCGCCATGGCGGAACTCGACGTATAGGCGTAATTTCAGCTTCCCTATCGGAGAAGCTGTATGCGGCGCCTGTTCGTCCTCGCCCTGACTGCCGCCCTGTTCGGCGCGCCCACGATCAGCCTGGCCCAGAACGTCGCCGGGGCGCAGCAGATCGAATCCTGGTCCCAGGCCAAGGTCATCGCGATGGGCCGCGAGATTTATCGCCAGGATCGCGCCGCTTGGCTGGCGACTGACGCCTTGCTCGCCGCCCTTTCCCAAGCGGAACTCGCCGACGTTCGAGGTTGGATCGTGGTTCCGACATCGACGGGCGACCTCGTTCGGTTCTTGGCCGCCGACGATGCTGGGGTTCGCGCGCGATGGGACATCATCGTGGGCGTCGATAGCGCCGGACCCGTCGTGGCGGCGCCGTCACCCGACCTCTCAGCCGACGAGATTGGGCGCTGGACGGCGCGACAGACGGCCATCGCCAACATGAGTTCGCTCCGATGCGGTCCCAAAATGAATTCGGTCGTCGCCCGCGATCCCGACAGTGACGGATGGATCGTCTGGCTACTGACGGCGACGACCGAAAGCGGCGTCATACCCCTCGGCGGACATCAACGGTTCCGCATCAGCGCCGATGGTCGAACCGTCCTCTCACGGGAAAATCTCTCGGTGGGCTGCCTAAATATGCAGCCGCCTGCGGAAGCCGATGAAGGCGCCATTGTTTTCGTGACCCACCTCGTCTCCGACGGCCCGGTCGAAACCCACATCTTCCTGTCGATTCAAAATCAGATACCGATCGCCGTCGGCGTCAAGGATCGCGTGTTCATCGTGCTCGGCGATCAGATTGAAGAGCACACGATGCCGGAGGCGCCCTGACTACCGCCCGCGCACCAGTTCGTTGGTCACGCGCCGTCCCAGGGGGTCGCGGCTGGGCCAGGTCTCGCCGACGCGGGCCTCGACCAGGGGCGAGCAGAAACGGCTGATCATCATGATGGCCGGGCGAATGCCGATCAGGCAGATCTTGTCGCCCTCGATTCGCCACCGGGCCGAGATGGTGCGGCCGCTGGAGAATTCGGCGCGATAGCTGCCGTCGCGTTCGAACCAGTGCTTGACCCAGCCCCCGTCGGCATAACGCGACAGCACCGTATTGCCGAAGGCGTCTGACATATCGGCCTTCGCCGGAACCGCCGAAATCGCGATCAGCGCAATCAGCGCCGCCCCCCAGATACGCATAAGCGAACCCCGTACAGACCCTTCCCCCGCGCCCAGTATTAACATCTCGTAAGGATTTGCAAACCCGCACCGTCGGTCGAAGGAAGGTCTCACAAATACTTGACTCTGACGTGGGGGCTTCTATATCCGCCGCAGCCTCGGGACAGGTCTGCGATGCGCGCCGCCCGTACGCCCCACATGGGCGGTTCCGCAAGGCGCCCCGCGATTATCGGATCGCACGAACGCTAACGTCCCAAGGACTCATGACCGAATTCACCCAACTGGGCCTTTCGCCCACGACCCTGCAAGCGGTCGCCGACACCGGCTATACGACCGCCACCCCCATTCAGGAACAGGCCATCCCGGTGGCCCTGGCCGGGCGCGATGTTCTGGGCATCGCCCAGACCGGCACCGGCAAGACCGCCGCCTTCACCCTGCCCATGGTCGATCGCCTGGCCTCGGGCCGCGCCCGCGCCCGGATGCCGCGCGCCCTGGTGCTGGCCCCGACCCGCGAACTGGCCGATCAGGTCGCCGAAAGCTTCGCCAAATACGCCAAGGGCACCCGCCTGAACTGGGTGCTGCTGATCGGCGGCGTGTCGATGGGCGATCAGGTCGCCATGCTGAACAAGGGCGTCGACGTCCTGATCGCCACGCCTGGTCGCCTGTTGGACCTGTTCGATCGCGGCAAGATGCTGCTGACCGGCGTCGAGATCATGGTCGTCGACGAAGCCGACCGGATGCTGGACATGGGCTTCATCCCCGATATCGAACGCATCTTCAAACTGACGCCGCCGCGCCGCCAGACCCTGTTCTTCTCGGCCACCATGCCGCCCGAGATCACCCGGCTGACGAGCCAGTTCCTGAAGGATCCGACCCGGATCGAGGTCGCCCGCCCGGCCACCACGGCCGACACCATCACCCAGCACGTCACCCGCCTGCCGACCTCGGACCCCAAGGCCAAACGCACCGCCCTGCGCGCCCTGATCGAGCGCGGCGACGTTCAGAACGGCATCGTCTTCTGCAATCGGAAGTCCGAAGTCGACATCGTCGCCAAGTCGCTGAAGACCCACGGGTTCGACGCCGCCCCGATCCATGGCGACCTGGATCAGTCGCTGCGCATGAAGACCCTGTCCGACTTCCGTTCGGGCGCGCTGAAGCTGCTGGTGGCGTCCGATGTCGCCGCGCGCGGCCTGGATATTCCGGCCGTCAGCCACGTCTTCAACTACGATGTGCCGCATCACGCCGACGACTATGTGCACCGCATCGGCCGCACGGGCCGCGCGGGCCGTCTGGGCGAGGCCTTCATGATCGTCACCCCGGCTGACGACAAGTCGTTGGACAAGGTGCTGAAGCTGATCAAGAAGGAGCCGGTCGAACTGCCGCTGGACGGCATCGACTTCGCCGCCATCAAGGACCAGCCGCGCCGTGACGGCGATCGGTCGCGCGGCCGGGGACGCGCCGAACGTGGCGACCGTTCCGCACGCGGCCGACGCGAGACCGTCGCTGAAACCGTCCCGCCGGTCGAAGCGGCCGTCGAGATCGCACCCGTCGAGGCGCCGATCGAGGTCGCGGTCGAGCCGAAGCCGCGTCGCGGACGCCGGACCCGCGCCGAGACCGCACCCGCGCCCGCGACGCCTGTCGCCCCCGCACCGAAGGCCGAACCGGTCGCCCGCCCGGCGTCCGAGCCGCGCCTGCGCCAATCCGACCGCGATGGCGGCGAACGCAGCGAACCGCGCGCCGGGGCCGGTTTCGGCGACTCGGTTCCCGCATTCATGAGACGCTCGGCTTTTTGAATGAACACCGGCGTTTTTTGAGTTCGAAATTTAGCCCGTCTTTACGTTCGACGGCATAGCCTGCTTTCCCAAGGCGACAGAACGCCGCCAAGGGGGAAGAACGCATGACGCAGGTTGAGACCACGCTCCGAAGCCCGGACGCCTATGGCCTCGCGCACCGCGTCATAGACGAGATGCAGGCCGCCGCGATCTGGCCCACCCCGCTGAATTTCGAACTCTGGCTGCATTACCTCGGCGACCCCGAAGGACCGCTGGGCCGCGAGATCAAACGGCTGATCGCCTCCAAGGAGGCCTTCACCGAGGCCACGTCGGAAATGCTGGCCGCCGAATACCTGCCTCGCGCCAAGCTGTCGGAAGAGATTCGCGACGCGGGCGCCGTGCTGAACCGCGAACTGAGCAGCGTCGCCGACGCCATCGCCACCGCGCACAAGAGCCAGGCCGCCTATGGCGCCACCCTGGCCGACGCCTCGGCCAGCATGGAGACCGTCGACGGCGGCGCGGCCTTGAAAAAGGTCGTCTCGACCCTGTCGACCGCCACCCGCAAGGTCCAGCGCGAGAACGCCACGCTTGAGAAGAAGCTGGAAGCCTCGACCCGCGAGGTCGCCCGTCTGCGCGAACACCTGGAACAGGTGCGCCGCGACGCCATGACCGACGCCCTGACCAATCTGGCCAATCGCAAGGCTTTCGACGAACAGTTGGCGCGACTGTGCGACGAGGCGAACGCCGGTGGTCAGACCCTGGCGCTGGCCGTGCTCGACATCGACCATTTCAAACGTTTCAACGACACTTGGGGCCACCAGACTGGCGATCAGGTGCTGCGCTATGTCGCCAGCGTCCTGGCTCGGGTGTCCAAACATCCGCGCATCGCCGCCCGCTACGGCGGCGAAGAGTTCGCCCTGATCTTCCCCGGCGAATTCTCCAACGAGGTCGAGAAGGCCCTGAACCTGATGCGCCAGGAAATCGGCAGCCGCGCCTTGCGCCGCCGCTCGACCAATGACGAACTGGGCGCGGTGACCATTTCCGCCGGTTTCGCCCAGCACCGAGCGGGCGAAACGCCGTCAGCCCTGCTGGAACGCGCCGACGAGGCGCTCTACGCCTCCAAACGCGGGGGCCGGAACCGGGTCACCGACGCCGACGCCATCTCCAAGGCCGCCTGACGGCTGGTCAGGCGCCACAGCCGTGCGATAAGTCGGCATGATCCGCAGCCTGCTGTTCGCCGTCGCCTATTGGACCCTGTCCATCGTCTATACGCTGGCGGCCGTGATCGCGGCCCTGGCCCCCGGTCGCCGCCTCACCGGTTGGATCATCCGCCGCTATGTCAAACGCATGGTTCAGGCCATGCGCGGCCTGGCCGGCATCCGCATTCAATATCGCGGCGAGGATCGTCTGCCCCCCGGCGCCTTCATCATCGCCGCCAAGCATCAGAGCTGGGGCGACGGCTTCTCGGTCTATGACCGGTTTCAGGACCTGGCCTTCGTCACCGGCGATCACCTGGAGAAGTTTCCGCTTCTCTCGACCGTCCTGACCAAGCTGGGGGCCATCGTGGTCAACAACTGCGGCGGCCGCGAAGCCCGCGAGGCGCTCAAGTCCCGCGCCGCCGACGCCCATGCCCAGGGCCGCCGCATCCTGATCTATCCCGAGGGCAACCTGGCCAAGGTGGGCGAGAAATTCCGCTATCGTTCCGGCGTCTGGCATATGTATCGCGACTTCGACCTGCCGGTCGTGCCGTTGGCCACCAATCTGGGCCTGTTCTGGCCGGGTGAGGATTTCCGCAAGCATCCGGGCACGGCCACGCTGGAGTTCCTGGACCCCATCCCCACCGGCCTGCCCAAGGACGAGTTCCTGGCCCGGCTGGAAGCCGCCGTCGAAGGCAAGACCGCCGAACTGGTCGCCGAGGCGACCGGCCAGCCCGTCACCCCCGCCGTCCGTGTGCTTGCGCCGGATGAGGCCCGTCGGGCGGCGGCCCGCGCTTAAACCCAACCACCTCATCCTCGGGTCACGCCCGAGGGTGACGGCGCTATTTCGGCGTCTTCGGCTTCCTGGCCGTCTTCGTCACCGCCTTGCGTAGCGCGGCGTCCAGCGACAGGCGCGCCCAGCGCACCGCCTCGTCAGGATCGTCGAGCGCCGTTTCCGGCAGGCTCCAATAGGCCATGCTCATCAGCGCCCCGTCCTTCATCGGAAAGGTGAACTGCCGCGATCCGGCCTGACGCAGCACAGGCGCGTTCTGATCGTCGGCCTTCATCCAGACCACGCCGTCGTCCAGCAGGGCGAAGATCAGACCGTTCGAATAGACGGCGGCCCCGCCGAACATCCGCTTGATGGTCAGGGGTCCCAGTCCGGCGAAATGCTCCTGCACCCACGCCCCGAACGACGGGTCATAGGCCACGGCTCAGCTCGCCTTCGCCGGGGTGATGGTCACGCTCTCGCCGCAGCCGCAAGCGTCGGTCTGGTTCGGATTGCGAAAGACGAATTTCGACGCCAGCCTGGTGGTCTCGAAATCGATCTCGGCCCCGATCAGGAACAGGACGGCCTTGGGGTCGATGACCACGGTGGCGCCCTTGTCGGTCACCACTTCGTCCAACGGCCCGATCTCGTCGGCGAAGGCGAAGGTGTACTCCTGCCCCGCGCAGCCGCCGTTCTTGATGCCGACGCGCAAGCCCTTGTGGCCGTTCGCCTCGGTCAGTTCGCGCACGCGCGCGGCGGCCGCCTCGGTCAGGGTCAGGGCCTGCGGACGCGGGCGGCGGGGTCTGGCGGTGGTGGTGAGTTCGCTCATTCCAACCTCAGAACATATTGAGCGCGAGCTTGGCCTCGTCGCTCATCTTCGACGGGTCCCACGGCGGATCGAACACCAGATTGGCGCGCGCCGACCTGACCCCCTGGACCGTCATCACCGCCGCCTCGACCCAGCCCGGCATCTCGCCGGCCACCGGGCATCCGGGCGCGGTCAGAGTCATCTCGACCACCACGTCGCGCTCGTCGTTGACATCGACCTTGTAGATCAGGCCCAGCTCATAGATGTCGACCGGGATTTCCGGGTCGAACACCGTCTTCAGCGCCGCGATCAGGTCGTCGGTCAGCCGGTCCAGCTCGGCCTGGCTCAAGGCGCTTTTCTGCGGCGCGTCCCATGCCGCCGCGAAGGTCTCGCTGTCGCTGATCGTCTTGCCGTCCATATCCGTCATACGAAGAACTCGCGCGCCTTGACCAACGCATCCACGAAGGCGTCGGCGTCTTCCAGGGTGTTATATAGGGCGAAGCTGGCGCGCGTGCTCGAGGTCACGCCGAATCTTTGCGCCAGCGGTTCGCAGCAATGCAGTCCGGCCCGCACGGCCACGCCGTAACGGTCCATCACCTGGGCGATGTCGTGGGCGTGGATTCCGTCCAGGGTGAAGCTCAGGATGGCCCCCTTGCCCGGAGCCTGGCCCAGCACCCGCAGCCCGCCGACCTCGGCCAGCCGCGCCAGCGCATGGTCGTACAGCCGCCGCTCGTGCGCGGCCACGGCCTCGCGGTCGAACCGCATCAGCCAGTCCAGCGCCGCGCCCAGGCCGATGGCCTCAAGGATCGGCGGCGTTCCCGCCTCGAACCGATGCGGCGGCGGGGCGTAGGTGACGCGGTCCTTGGTCACCGTCTCGATCATCTCGCCCCCGCCCTGATACGGCGGCAGTGACGCCAGCGCCTCAGCCGTGCCGTGCAGCACGCCGATGCCCGTCGGCCCGAACAGCTTGTGGCCGGTCAGCACGTACCAGTCCGCCCCGATGGCCCGCACGTCGGGCGAGGCGTGCACCGCCCCCTGGCAACCGTCGATCAGCACCCGCGCCCCGACCGCATGGGCCATGCGCACGATCTCGGAGACGGGATTGATGGCGCCCAGCACGTTCGACATATGGCTGACCGCCACGATCCTGGTCCGCGGTCCCAGCAGGTCCGCCAGGGCGTCCAGATCCAGCGACCCGTCATCCCTCACCGGCGCCCATTTCAGCACCGCGCCGCGCCGTTCGCGCAGCAGATGCCACGGCACGATGTTGGAGTGATGCTCCATCTCGGTGACGATGATCTCGTCGCCCGGCTGGATCGTCTGGCCGACGCCCGCCGCCACCAGATTGATCGCCTCGGTCCCGCCCTTGGTCCAGACGATGTCTTCAGGCCGTTCGGCGTTCAGGAACCGCGCCACGGTCTCGCGCGCGGTCTCAAAGGCCTCGGTCGTCTCGTTCGCCAGGGTGTGCAGCCCGCGATGGACGTTGGCGTAGGAGCCTTCCATCACCTGCACCATTCGGTCGATCACCGCTCGCGGCTTCTGGGCCGAGGCGGCGTTGTCCAGATAGACCAGAGGCCGCCCGTTCACCGTTCGCGACAGAATCGGGACCTGCGCGCGGGCCGCATAGGGATCGAACCGGGTCACAGCCGCGCCGTCAGCCATTCCCGCACCGCCTCCCGCGCGCCCTCGTGGTCGATCCGGTCGACCACTTCGATCAGAAAGGCCTGGGTCAGCAACGCCCGCGCCTCGTCGGCCGGAATGCCGCGCTGCTGCATATAGAACAGCGCCCGCTCATCCAGCGCGCCGACCGTATTGCCGTGCGCGCACGACACCTCGTCGGCGTAGATGACCAGTTCGGGCTTGGCGTCCACCTCGCCGCGTTCCGACAGGATCAGGGCGTGATGACCCATCCGCGCATCGGTGCCGTCGGCCCCGCGCTCGACCACGATCTTGCCCTGGAACACGCCGCGCGCCGTGTCGCGCACCACGCCCTTGGCGAGTTGCGACGTGACCCCGTCGGCGCCCTGATGAGTCACCACGCTGGTCAGGTCGGCATGGCGTGCGCCAGACAGCAGGTACAGCCCGTCCATCCGCACCGAGGCGCCCTGCCCAGGATGGGCGACATGGGTTTCCAGCCGCTGCAACTTTGCGCCCGAGGCGATGAGGGTCTGGTTGAACGTCGCGCCCGCCCCCAGCGTCACATCGGCCCGCGACAGGGCGATGGCGTCCTCTGCATCATCCGCCAGGACGATGCGCGTCAGCCGCGCGCCGTCGCCGACGCTGATGTTCAGCGCGATGTTCGAGACATAGTCCGCCGCCCGCCCCTCATGACTTTCCAGCAGGGTCAGGGCGCCGCCCGCCGCCACCTCGACCTGGACCGTCGCCTGATGCCCCGCGCCCGCTTCGGTCGAGACGAAACGCAACCGCATGGGCGCATCGACGACGCCCTCGGCGACGATCCTGGGAACGCCCTCGCAACGCCCGTTGACGAAGGCCCGCTCCTCGCCGCCCAAGGCCGCGAACGGGCCGCCGGGTTCGACGCTCGCCTCGCCCGAGGTCGGCGGCGTCTCGCGCAACCAGCGACGCAGGTCGGTGTATTTCCACGCCTCGACCCGCCGCGTGGGGAAGCTCGAGGGATCGCGAAGATCGACCAGCGTCACGCCGCCGCCGGAAGGAATTTGTCGTACCCCTCCGCCTCCAGCTCCAGCGCCAGCTCCGGCCCGCCGGACGCCACGATGCGGCCGCCGGCCAGCACGTGCACCCGATCCGGTTTGATGTAGTCCAGCAGCCGCTGATAGTGGGTGATCACCAGCATCGACCGCTCGGGCGAGCGCAGGGCGTTCACCCCCTCGGCCACGATGCGCAGGGCGTCGATGTCGAGGCCCGAATCCGTCTCGTCGAGGATCAGCAGCGACGGCTCCAGCAGGGCCATCTGCAGGATCTCCATCCGCTTTTTCTCCCCGCCCGAAAAGCCGACGTTCAGCGGCCGCTTCAGCATCTCGAAGTCCATCTTCAGCGCCGTCGCCGCCGCCCGGACCAGTTTCAGGAAGGCGGGGGCCGAGACCTCCTCCTCGCCCCGCGCCCGCTTCTGGGCGTTCAGCGCCGTGCGCACGAAGGTCAGGGCCGGCACGCCGGGAATCTCGATCGGATACTGGAACGACAGGAAGACGCCCGCCGCCGCCCGCTCGGCCGGGTCCAGAGCCAGCAGATCGTCGCCGCGCCACGTCACGCCGCCCTCGACCGCCTCATAGCCGGGCCGCCCCGACAGCGCGTAGCCCAGCGTCGACTTGCCCGCCCCGTTCGGCCCCATGACGGCGTGCACCTCGCCCGCCGGAACGTCGAGCGTCAGGCCCTTGAGGATCGGCTTGTCGCCGACGGAGACGTGGAGGTTGGAGATGGAGAGCATCAGTTTTCGATCTTGAGGCTGACGATCAGTGGCAGCGAACCGGGGTCGGCTCCACCGAACTCGTCGATATGAACGTGAGCGCCGGGAGACGTCTTGGATGCGACGTCGAGGCACTGGCTGGCGAAGTAGATCAGGCCGTTGGGACCGCCCTCGATCATGACCTCCTTATCGCCGTCAAAAATGCTCGTCTTGAGCGAGTCCAAGGGCAACTCGCCCTCTGCTAGGAGCGACTGAAGCTGGGCGTTGATCTCAGCGAGCTTGGTGCGAAAATCCGTCACCCCACGCTCCCTTCCAGACTGATCGCCACCAGCTTCTGCGCCTCGACCGCGAACTCCATCGGCAGTTCCTGCAGCACGTCGCGGACGAAGCCGTTGACCAGCAGGGCCACCGCCTCCTCCTCCGACAGGCCGCGCTGGCGGGCGTAGAACAGCTGGTCCTCGCTCAGGCGCGTCGTCGTCGCCTCGTGCTCCAGCTGGGCCGAACCGTTGCGGGCCTCGATATAGGGCACGGTGTGCGAGCCGCAGTCCTTGCCGATGAGCAGGCTGTCGCACTGGGTGAAATTGCGCACGCCCGTCGCCTTGGGATGCACCGAAACCAGCCCGCGATAGGTCGAGTCCGACCGTCCCGCCGACACCGCCTTGGCGATGATCCGGCTGCGGCTGTTCTTGCCCAGATGCACCATCTTGGTGCCCGTGTCGGCCTGCTGCCGGCCGTTGGTGATGGCGATGGAATAGAACTCGCCCGAGCTCTCCTCGCCCTTCAGCAGGCACGACGGATATTTCCACGTCACCGCCGAACCCGTCTCGACCTGCGTCCACGACACCTTCGACCGGTCGCCGCGGCAATCGGCGCGCTTGGTGACGAAGTTGTAGATGCCGCCCTTGCCCTCGGCGTCGCCGGGGTACCAGTTCTGCACCGTCGAATATTTGATCTCGGCGTCGTCCAGCGCCACCAGTTCGACCACGGCGGCGTGCAACTGGTTCTCGTCGCGCATCGGCGCGGTGCAGCCTTCCAGATAGGAGACATAGGCCCCCTTGTCGGCGATGATCAGGGTCCGCTCGAACTGCCCGGTCGAAGAGGCGTTGATGCGGAAATAGGTCGACAGCTCCATCGGACAGCGCACGCCCGGCGGCACATAGACGAACGACCCGTCCGAAAACACCGCGCTGTTCAGCGCCGCGAAATAGTTGTCCGACACCGGGACCACCGTCCCCAGATATTGCCGCACCAGATCAGGATATTCGCGCAAGGCCTCGGAAATCGGCATGAAGATCACGCCGACGGCCGCCAGTTCCTTCTTGAAGGTGGTGACCACGCTGACCGAGTCGAACACGGCGTCGACCGCATAGCGCGGCGCCCCTTCGACCCCCGCCAGCACCTCCTGCTCCTTCAGCGGGATGCCCAGCTTGGCGTAAACGGCCAGCAGTTCGGGATCGACCTCGTCGAGCGACTTCGGCCCCTCCTTCACCTTCGGCGCGGCGTAGTAATACAGGTCCTGATAATCGACCGGCTCATACTTCACCGAAGCCCAGGTCGGCTCCTCCATCGCCTGCCAGCGCTCGAAGGCGGCCAGGCGCCATTCCAACATCCACTCCGGCTCGCCCTTCTTCTCGGAGATGAAGCGCACGATGTCGGCGTTCAGCCCCTTGGGCGCGAACTCGGTCTCGATGTCCGAGGTGAAGCCGTGCTCGTACTTCTCCAGCGCGGCGACGGCGTCGATGGTTTCCCTGACGGCGGCCATCAGACGGCTTCCGTCACGGTCTGGGCCGCGCGGGCGGCGCGCGCGTTCCAGGCCGCGATCCAGGCGTCGGCGAACCGCATCCAGTCCGCCTCGGTCGTGCCCCAGCCGCCGGTGACGCGGATGGCGTGGGTGGCCACGTCTTCCAGCCCCATGGCCAGCATGGTCTTGGACGGCTTGGTCTTGCCCGACGAACAGGCGCTGCCCGCCGACACCATGACGCCCGCCAGATCCAGGGCGATCAGTTGCTGCGGGCTGTCCCAGCCCGGGGCGGCCATGAACAGGGTGTTGGGCAGTCGCGGCGCACGTTCGCCCACGATCACGGCGCCGGCCGCCTGGACCCGCGCCTGGGCGGCGTCGCGCCAGGCCGAGTGGTCCTGGGCCATGTCGCGCATCGCACATTGGGCCGCGACGCCGAAGGCGACGATGCCGGGGGTGTTCTCGGTGCCCGCGCGCAAGCCCCGCTCCTGGCCCGCGCCGTGCAGGATGCGCACCGCCTCGCGACCCGGCTTCAGGACCAGCGCCCCGGCGCCCTGCAAGCCGCCCAGCTTGTGGCTCGACAGGGTCAGGGTGTCGGCGTCCAGGGCGCGCATATCGACCGCAACCTTGCCCGCCGACTGGATGGCGTCGACGTGCAGCCAGCCGTCCGCCGCCCGCACCAGCGCCGCCACGGTCTCGATCGGCTGGATCACGCCGCTTTCGTTATTGGCGTGATGCACGGCCACCACCGCCCGGCCGGGCCGCTTCAACGCCTCGACCAGCCAATCCAGATCGACCACGCCGTCGGCGTCGACCGGCCAGGTCTCGACCGGGGCGCCCGACATGGCGGCCGCCTCGGCCACACAGGGATGTTCGGTCGCCGAGACGATCAATCGCTCGCAACCGCCAGCCAGGGCGCTGGCGACGCCCTGGGCGTTCGATTCCGTGCCGCCGGACGAAAAGATCACAGCCGTCGCGTCGACGCCGACCAGATCGGCGACCCGCGCCCGCGCGGTCTCGACCCCGGCCCGCGCGCGACGGCCCCAGGCGTGCACCGCATTGGGGTTGCCGCCATTGGCCATCACCTCGGCCACGGCCGTCTGAACCTCGGGCCGGACCAGGGCGGTGGCGTTGTAATCCAGATAGACGCTCACGCCGCCGCTCCCACTTGGTTGTTCGCCGTGACCGAACGGCGCCGTGCGCCGGTGCGGTTCATGACCACGTCCTCCAGCGACACCGCCGCCAGGAAGGCCTGGATCTCCTCGCCCAGGTCCTCCCACAGGTCGTGGGTGATGCAGCGCTCGCCGGCCATCATGCAGCCCTTGGGCGAGGAATGGGCCGCACAGCGCGTCGCCCGGATCGGTTCGTCCACCGCCAGCACGATCTCGGCCACCGAGGTTTCATGGGCGCCGCGCGCCAAACGGTATCCGCCGCCAGGCCCCCGCACGCTGCGCACCAGGCCGCCCTTGCGCAGCCGCGCGAACAACTGCTCCAGATAGCTCAGCGAAATCTCTTGTCGGGTCGCGATCTCGGCCAGGGACACGGCGCGCCCCTCGCCCGTGGGATTGCGGCCGTTCTTGGCCAGATCGGCCATCGCCATCACGGCGTATCGTCCCTTCGTCGACAGGCGCATCGCGGAGTCCTCAAAAATTGCGCGCTTTGCCGGGCGCCTGTGCTAAGACGCCCGCCTTCGCAGGCGAACCGGCGCGCGTGGCGGACTTAGAAAGTCCGAGCGGCGTGGTCAAGTATTACGCGGCTGCGAAACGACAGTTGAGACGGGACACCCATGCCTGAAGTCATTTTGCCCGGCGCCTCGGGCCGCATCGAAGGCCGTTATTCGCCGGGCAAGCGCCCGAACGCCCCCATCGCCTTGATTCTGCACCCGCATCCCAAGGCGGGCGGGCACATGAACAATCCGGTGGCGGTGACCCTGCACCAATTGTTCGTCAAACGCGGCTTCGCCACCCTACGCTACAACTCCAGAGGCGTCGGAAAGTCGCAGGGCGAGTTCGACAGCGGCATCGGCGAACTGGCCGACGCGGCCACAGCTCTGGACTGGCTGCAAGCCAACAACCCCGCCGCCAGCCAGACCTGGGTCGCCGGTTATCAGTTCGGGGCCTATATCGGTATGCAGCTTCTGATGCGCCGACCGGAAACCGACGGCTTCATCTCGGTCTCGCCGCCGTCCAACATCTACGACTTCAGCTTCCTGGCCCCGTGCCCGGCCTCAGGCCTGTTCCTGCACGGCACGGCCGACACCATCGTGCCGCCGATCGAGGTCGAGCGCGTGGTCAACAAGCTGCGCACGCAAAAGGGCATCGTCATCGACTACGAACTGGAAGAGGGCGCCACCCACTTCTGGCAGGACCACATCGACGCCGTCGACCGCCGCGTCGGGGCCTATCTGGACAAGCGCCTGGAAGAGAACCCGGCTTAAGTGATCCCTCCTCCGATGGGAGAGGGTCAATACCTCAGATATTTGCGCCGCTCTTCCACCCACGCCGCTTCGTCCGGCCCGGCGACCGCATCCAGATCGCCCGCTTGCGCGGCCCGGTCATCGACCCACTCCCGCAGCGCCGCGCCGCCGTTGATGGTGTCGATCGGCAGTTTGCCGAAGGCGTATTCATACGGGAAATCCCGCCACAGGTCGTAGTCGGGATACAGGTTTCGTATCGCCTTGAACCCCGCGGCCTGCACCCGCCAGGGCTTAAAGGCGTGGTGGTCATAGACCGGGTCCTCGCAATGGATCTGCACGCCTGAACACAGCTCGCCGACGTGTTTGTGGAAGGTCGGCTCGAACCAGATGTCGCGCAGCACGCAGCCGTCCAGCCAGGCCGGCGCGATCCGCCGCATCTCGGCGATCACCGCCCGCGCGTCGATGTCGGGCGCCCCGAACAGCTCCAGCGGCCGCGTCGTGCCCCGCCCCTCCGACAGGGTCGCCCCCTCGATCATCACCGTGCCGGCATAGGCCCTGGCCATCGACAGGTTCGGCGCATTGGGGCTGGGGTTGACCCAGGCCCTCTGGCCCAGCGGCCAGCCGTATCCCGGCGCGGCCTCGGGGTCATAGCCCTGCATCTCGATAACCCGATAAGCCACGTCGATCTTGAAATGATCGACGAACCAACGGCCCATCTCGCCCAGCGTCAGCCCGTGGCGCATCGGCATCGGCCCGGCGCCGACGAAACTCTCCCAGCCCGGTTTCAGCGTCGTGCCTTCGACCGGTCGTCCGGCGGGGTTGGGCCGGTCCAGAACCCAGACCTCCTTGCCGTGCTCGGCCGCCGCCTCCAGCACGTACAGCAGGGTCGTCACGAAGGTGTAGATGCGGCAGCCCAGGTCTTGCAGGTCGATCAGGATGACGTCGAACGTCTCCATCCACTGACCGCGCGGCCGCCGCACCTCGCCGTACAGGCTGAACACCGGCACGCCGTGCACCGGATCGATGTAGTCCGGGCTTTCCATCATATTGTCCTGCAGATCGCCCTTCATGCCGTGCTGCGGCCCGAAGGCGGCGCTCAGTGCGATCTCGGGACAGGCGGCCAGCGCGTCCATCGAATGGGTCAGGTCCGCCGTCACCGAGGCCGGATGGCCCAGGATCGCCACCCGCCTGCCCTTCAGCGGCGCCCGCAGCGCGGGATCGGACAACAGACGATCGACGCCGAACTTCATGGCAGCTCCAGCACGAAGGATGAGGGATGATGAAAGTCCGGCTTATCCGACGGATGCGCCAGCGCCCAATAGGAAATGCGGCCGTCGATCTCCTCGATGACGGCGGACAGGCCCAGCGTCGTCGCGCCCGGCGGCAGGTCGATCACCGCCTCCAGGCCGACGTAATCCGCACCGCCGTCCAGCAAGGGCGGCTCGGCCGTCTCCGCCGCCTCGGCCATGCCCGCGCGATAGCCGTCGAACCGATAGCTGGCCCACTGCCCCGAAGGCGACAGGTTGAACTCGCGGTATCCGTCCGCCGTCCGCACGAAGACCTCGAAACAGGTGGACTTCCAAAGACCGTCGGCGCGGCCCTGAGCGGGCGTGGGCCATTGCAGGCTGTCGACATCGCCCTCGGTGACATAGCGCAGCCATAGGCGCGCGCCGCGTCGCTCGCCCTCGACCGTGATCTCGATGTCCGGTCCCAGCGTCGTCGGATGAGGTTTCAACGTCACGCGCATCCGCCTTCGATGACCGCCCGCTTGACGCCGGTCAACGCCCGACCGTATCCAGGCGCCATGATCGCCCAGCGCGCCCTCGCCGCCCCCCTCTATTACCGCCCGTCGTTCTGACGCGCGGCCGCGATCCCTTGCGCCGCCTTTACGCCGGCGCACTCCCCTGAAGACGCCCGCCGGCTTCCCTGCTAACGGAGCCGAACCATGACCGACACCGCCTTCAAATCCGACTTCCTGAAGACGCTCCGCGACCGGGGCTACATCCATCAGATCACCCATCCGGCCGAGCTGGACGCGGCGGCGAGCAGCGGCGTGATCGCCGCCTACATCGGTTTCGACGCCACCGCGCCGTCGCTGCACGTCGGCAGCCTGATCCAGATCATGATGCTGCGTCGGCTCCAGCAGACGGGCCACAAGCCCATCGTCCTGATGGGCGGCGGCACGACCAAGGTCGGCGACCCGACCGGCAAGGACGCCTCGCGCCCGCAACTGACCGACGCGCTGATCCAGGCCAACATCGCCTCGATCAAGACCGTCTTCGCCAAATTCCTGACCTTCGGGGACGGGCCGACCGACGCGGTCATGGTGGACAACGACGAGTGGCTGTCGCGCTTCGGCTACGTCGAATTCCTGCGCGACTTCGGAACCCAGTTCACGGTCAACCGGATGCTGGCCTTCGACTCGGTCAAGCTGCGGCTGGAGCGCGAACAGCCGATGACCTTCCTGGAATTCAACTATATGTTGATGCAGTCGGTGGACTTCCTGGAGCTGAACCGTCGCCTGAACGTGACCATGCAGATGGGCGGCTCGGATCAGTGGGGCAACATCGTCTCGGGCGTTGATCTGGTGCGCCGGAATGAAGGCCGCACCGCCTTCGGCCTGACCACCCCCCTGCTGACCACCGCATCCGGCGGCAAGATGGGCAAGACGGCGCAAGGTGCGGTCTGGCTGAACGCCGACCAATTGTCGCCCTACGATTACTGGCAGTTCTGGCGCAACGTCGACGACGCCGACGTCGGCCGCTTCCTGCGCCTGTTCACCGACGTGCCGCTGGACGAGATCGCTCGACTGGAGACGCTGGACGGCGCCGGGATCAACGACGCCAAGAAAGCCCTGGCCGACGCCGCTACGACCCTGCTGCACGGCGCGGACGAGGCGGCCAAGGCGCGATCCAAGTCGGAGGCCAGTTTCGAGCGAGGCGACACCTCAGTTCTCGACGTTGTCGACTTCGACTGGTCAGGCGGGCAAGACTGGGTAGTGCGCACTCCGGAGTCTCTGGTTCACGCTGCCGGTATATCGTCGATGAAAGACGCCAAACGATCCATCGCTAACCATGAGATCAAGATCAACGGCGTATTGGTGGACGGCAACGAGCGTTACGTGCGCGAAGATATCGACCCGCAGACCGGGGCCTTCCTCGTCCAGAAGGGCAAAAAGACATCCAAGTTGGTGCGTCCAACATAATCCGTGCATCCCCGCGAAAGCGGGGACCCAGTGAGAGCCACGCGCACCGTCATGGCCTTCTTCACCTACATCCTCGCCAGTGGACGGAACGGCACCCTCTATGTCGGCTCCACCGACGACCTTTTGAGGCGCGTGGCCGAACACAAGGATAAGACCTACAAGGGTTTCACGGCGAAACATGGCATCGACCAACTCGTCTGGTTCGAGTTTCACGACACCCGTGAAGCCGCCTTCCGACGCGAACGTCAGATCAAGAAATGGCTGCGCGTCTGGAAGCTGGAGATGATCGAGAAAACCAATCCCGGCTGGCGCGACCTGTTCGAGGAAACGCGGCTGGGCGGTCTGGTTGACGCCAAGGACTGGATCCCCGCTTCCGCGGGGATGAGCGGAGAAGAAGATGCCTGAGGTCGGAAACCACGCCCCGCCCCTGTCCCTGCCCACCGACGGCGGCGGCCATGTCGATCTGACCGGCCCGACCGTCGTCTATTTCTACCCCAAGGACGACACCCCCGGCTGCACCAATGAGGGCAAGGATTTCTCGGCCCTGATCGAGGAGTTCCGCGCCCTGGGCGTCACGGTCATCGGCGTCTCGCGCGACAGCGTGAAGAAACACGATCGCTTCAAGGCCAAGCACGACCTCAAGGTCATCCTGGCCGCCGACGAGGACGGCGTGGTCACCGAAGCCTGGGGCGTCTGGGTCGAGAAACAGCTCTACGGCCGCAAATACATGGGCATAGAGCGCGCCACCTTCCTGATCGACGGGTCCGGCGTGGTGCGCCGCGCCTGGCGCAACGTTCGCGTCCCGGGCCACGCGACCGAGGTTCTGGCCGCTGCGCGCGATCTCTGAGCGCCGCGACAGATCAACGATAGATTCGTTGACTCCCCTGATAGGCGAATATGTCGCCTGATTAGATTCGCATTGTTCCCCAGCGCACGAAATCAGGGTTAACAATGGGTGAACGCTATTGCGAAAACGTCACGCCTCCCGGATAAAGCTGTGTCGAGGGGGCGTAGCGTATGGTTCAGGACCATCAGGGAGAGAGGCGTTCAGTATTTGAACGCTGGTTCCCCGAGCGCCATCTTTATCTTCGCGCCAATGGCGAGACGCGCGGCTATGTGCTGACGCGCGGCCGCCAGATGCTCGGCGTCGCCGTCGGCGCCCTGCTGGTCGGCTGGACCCTGGTCGCCTCGGGCGGCTTCCTGTTCGACCTGGCCACCGACAGCGCCGCCGACAAGGCCGTTCAGCGCACCCGTGCGGAATCGGCTCGCCGCACCGCCGATCTCCAGGCCCGGCTCGACAGCGCCGTGGTGCGCATGACCACCACCACCGGCTCGCTGGACGACATGGCGTCCATGGTCGAGCGCCGCCACGCCGCCCTGACCCAGGTCATGACCATGTTCCACGGCGTCCAGGGCGCCGAACAGGCTCTGCGCCCCGCCCGGCCCAAGGCCGACGCCGACGGCAATCCCGTGCGCCGCATCCTGGGCGTGCGCATGGATCAGGAACGGCTGATCGCCCGCGCCGAGGGCTTCGCCCAGACCCGCGCCGAACGCCTGCGCCTGGCCTTCCGCCTGGCCGGGCTGAACCCCGCCGCCTATGCGCCGCAAGGGGCGGCCCTGGGCGGGCCGCTGGTCGAGGCGCGCGATCCCAAGGCCCTGGCCGCCATCCTGGACGTGGACGAGGCCTTCGCCGTCCGCATCGGCCACGCCGCCGACAGCCTGACGGAGATGCGCGGCCTGGCCGACGCCGCCGAGGGCCTGCCGTTCAACCGCCCGACCCAGGCCCGCACCACCTCGGGCTTCGGCGTCCGTTTCGATCCGTTCAACGGTCGCCCCGCCGTGCATCAGGGCCAGGACTTTTCGGCCCCGTTGAACAGTCCCATCGGCGCCACCGCCCCCGGAATCGTCTCTTTCGTCGGCGTGCGTTCAGGGTATGGAAAGACTGTCGAGATAGACCATGGTCGCGGTTTCAAGACGCGCTACGCCCATCTCAACGCCACGGCGGTGACCCTCGGTCAGCGCGTGGCGCTGGGGCAACGCATCGGCGCCATGGGCACGACCGGCCGCTCCACCGGCGTCCACCTGCACTATGAGGTGTGGGTCGACGGCCGCCCGCAAAATCCAGCCCGCTTCATGAAAGCCGGAGACCAACTTGTTCAACAAGACTAAATCCCCCGCCCCGGCGCGCGCCGCCGAACCGATCC
>JAFLCT010000018.1 GCA_017302335.1 Caulobacterales bacterium
AGATCGGCCGGTCCGCTGCGCTGGTTGGGGGCTGCGCTGACCGGCCTCTTGCCAACCCCACCAACCCCAGCTCAGATCACCAAAGGACTCTCGTTATGGCTGGATGAGAAACGGGGGTCACGTCAGGAGTTCCAAGAAGCGATCGCTCCAACATCCTCCATATGATTGAGGATAAGTTTTGCCAGATCTCTCTTCTCATACATGGAGGCAGAGAATTGGCCGCGAACTCGTTCGATCGCACCGCGGAACAGACCCGCGTCGTACAAATCCGCTTCGGTAAGCCCCAATGCTTTTACGCCCGGCAACAGGTGGGCCTCGGTTTTCAGAACTTCGGCGAGATCTTCAATACGTCTCTTTGTGCTCGCAGCCCGCTGACAAGGTATGCAGCTCACGCAGCATCCTGGTGTTCGATCGGATCGCCCGACAAGGGGCGAAGCAGATGATTGCTCAAATGAGTGACGGCTTGAACCACGATGCCATCTCCAGTCAGATGGTATGTTTCATTGTAGCGGTTGGGCAGCAAATAACTGTCGGGAAGGCCCATCAGCCGAGCAGTCTCGCGACCTGAGATAAGCCGAGAGCGCACCCTTCCATCGGCAACCAACATCAGAATTTGACGACTGGAACCTCCAGCCGGCGTTCGAAGACACCCGGCGACATCGTCAAAACGAACTTCCGCACGCTGAACAGGCTCATCATGCTGATTGCGTCGTGTACGGCGATAAACAGCTCCGACCGCAGGCACTCCCGACTTAATCGCATTATCGAGCTTTGTGCGGTGAAGAGGGGCCATCATGTCCGTCAGCCGCTTAGTCTCAGCTGGCGTATGCCATTCGACGTCAGAGGGTTCTGCCTCAACGATATCGATCAGCTTCTTTCGCCGTGCCGGGGGTGTCGGCAGATCCCACCACACCCACGCGGCCTGCTCTGCAGAACTCAAGTTAGCCCACGCTCTTTGGAGAGCTTGAGGATGGAATGTCGGATGCGGCGCGGCCCTTTTCAGCTGGCCAGGAATGGACGTCGCACGATCAACGCCGACGAAGAACAATCGAGGACGGGATTGAGGAACAAAAATCTCTGCGTCGATAACTAATGCGCCGACGTCGTACCCTGCATCGTCGAATGCACTCACGATTGCAGAGAAATCTTTGCCCTTATGGGAAGTCAGGGTGCCAAGTACATTCTCGAGGGCGACGAGTCGTGGCTTTCTTCCAGCTTCTGACATCTTTCCGATAAGGTGCCAGAAGGGCCAGAATGTTCCCGATCGATCACCCTTTAAGCCTGCACCCGCGCCCGCGAGAGAAAGATCTTGGCAGGGGAATGATGCCCAAACGAGATCGGGAGTGCGTTCCGGCAAATCAGCAAGACCGACCTTCTTTACATCTTCCGTAAGAAGCTCGCCCCCCCCCCAATTCTGCCGATACACGTCCCCTTTTTTCCAGTCGAAGTCGTTCGCAAACAGACAGTCCCAGCCGACCAATCCGGCCCGGGCCATTCCGCCACCTGCGAAAAATTCGTAGAACGCTGGCACTGGCTTCTCCTCGCCGCGACTCACCGAGGGTGGCGCAAGATGACCGATCATACAGCCCATGCATGACCAGATTCGGTTGATAAAGCATCAATCGTTCCCTCTTTGTTTCACTCCTGCGCCATTTGCGGTCGAAGGGTAGCTTGGTTGCAACACGCATTGGGCGCATCTTGAGCGGGTGAATCATCTCGCCATCACCAGATCCGTCGACAAATCGCTTTTGCGATGGCCGACCGATGAGGAGAGGGACTCGGAAGATCCCTACTTCTTGGGCAACCAGTATTTCTTGGATCTCAGCGATCTCACACTGAATGACGCATTAGAGGCGCTGGCATCGGACCAACTCTTAGTCGAGATGCTGCGTAACGGAGGTCTCGCTGAAGAGCCAATCGGTCAAGACGATTCAGAATTTGGCGATGAAGCGTTTGGCTGTCTCGATGTCGGGGTTCGCGGAGCGGTCGCTGCGATCGCAGCTAGCGGAGGCTTCCCGGTTGCGAGTTGCAACGGGGGATCGTTTGGGACGGCGCACGCCTATCAGCACCCGCTTGTGGCCTTCTATTGCCAGCCTCACTGCGTGGACCAGATCATGGCCGCAGCCGAAATGGCGTCTGTTGGCTTAATCCACGGCACAACAGACGAGGGCTCCCTTTTGCTCTACTCGTCCGATGTCGATGGGTTGATGGATTTTGCCAGCAAACTCATCGCCGCTTTGCATTCCAACTCGGCTCGATAGCGCCTTGATTTCATTAGGCCGAATTTATGCACAAAAGTTGAGGAGACCTTTGAAAACACTGGATAAATTTCCGGCCTGTCACGCCGGAGGTCGCGGGTTCGAGCCCCGTCACTCGCGCCACCTTCTCCGATAGAGCGGAGGGGGTGGCGCACCGCCCTTCCCCACCTTCGCTACTGACCTTCACGTCTCGGTTTCCATCGTCCGCCCAGGCCGTCGTTGGATGTCGCACGCCTTACCGCGATTTCACGCACCCGCCACAGTCTCGCCGCAATCCGCTACAAACGTAACGCTACGTTTGTAACGATACGGATCGACCATGATCGAGACCCTGCCCCGGCGAGAACGCGACGTGTTCGAGACCCTGTGTCGACTGGAACAGGCCAGCGCCGCATCCGTGCGAACGGCCCTGGCCGATCCGCTCAGCGACTCGGCGGTCCGCACCCTGTTGTCGCGGCTGGAGGCCAAGGGCCTGGTGCGACGTCGGGTCGAGGGTCCGGCCAATCTCTATACGCCGGTGCCCAGCACCGACACGGTCGCCACCGGCGCCCTGACGCGGCTTATCGACACCTTCTTCAACGGGTCGGCCGCCGGGGCCGCGACCGCGCTTCTGGGCATGACCCGCAGTCTGAAGCCGGACGAATTGGCCGCGCTGGAGCGCGCCATCGACGAAGCCAAGGGGCGCGGCCGGTGACCGCCGTCCTGATCGCCCTGTTCGCCAAGTCGGCCGTGGTCGCGGGGTTCGCCCTGGCCATGACGGCTCTGTTGCGCCGTAGCACGGCCGCCGATCGCGCCGACATCCTGCGCGCGGCGGTCCTGGTGCTGCTGGTGCTGGCGCCGGTCGCCCTGTTCGGGCCGGACCTGGCCGTGCGCGTGCTCGATCCCGCCCCCGTGCTCCAGTCGGTCGCGCCCCAGACGATCCAGACCACCCTGCCCCTGTCACGCACGACGGTCTCGGCGGAGATCGTCCTGCCGCCGCCTTGGGTCTGGGCCGTCGCGGTCTGGGGATCGGGCGCCGTGCTGATCCTGGGCCGTTTCGGCCTGGGACTGGCGACCCTGGCCCATTGGAGCCGTCGCGGGCGGCGGGTCGATCAGGCCGACTGGCGCGCAGCGTTGCACCGTCTGGCCCCGGCGCGTCAGCCCCGACTGCGCGTCTCGCCCGCCGTGGCCGCGCCGCTGAGCTGGGGCCTGTCGCCAGGCCGCATCCTGATCGGTCCCGGCCAGTTGCAGCGCCCGGACCAGGCCGAGGCCGTGCTGGCGCACGAACTGGCCCATATTCGTCGCGCCGACTGGCTGTTCCTGGCCCTGTCGCGCGTGGCCATCGCCCTGTTCTGGTTCAACCCCCTGGTCTGGCTGGCCGTTCGAGAGCTTGAGCGGCTGTCGGAACAGGCCGTCGATGAGACCGTGGTGCGCCACATCGACCGCGAAACCTATGCCCGCACCCTGGTCGGCCTGGCCGCCCAGATCACCACGCCCGATCCGCATGGGGCCGCCGTCGGCATGACCGGTCCCGCCCGTTCCCTCGCCGATAGGATCAAGACCGTTATGTCAGATCGCACGCCCGCCCCCTCGCGCCCCTGGATCGTCGGCGGGGCCATCGTGGCCCTGGCCGCCCTGGCCACACCCATCGCCGCGCTCGAACTGGCCGCCCGCGCCCAGGACGAGACCGCCGCCGCTTCGACCGCCACGACAACCGCTTCGGCCGATGCCGACGATCGTCGCACGCATCGCACCGTGATCACCCGCGACGGCAAGTCGACCGAATACGTCGTCACGCCCAACCAAGCCTATGTCGTCCAGGCCGACGGAGTCCGCCGTTCGATGACGGACGAGGAACGTCGCGACATCGCCCAAGCCCGCGCCGAGGCGCACGAGAGCGCCACACAGGCTCGCATCCAGCGCGAACGCGCCCGCGCCATGGCCGACGAGGCCCGGGTCATGGCCGACCGCGCCCGGATCGAGGCCCGCGCCGCCTACGCCCAGGCCCGCACGGCGGAACACATCCATACGATCGATCACGCCGCGATCCGCGAACAAGCGGCCCAGGCCCGGGCCGCCGCCATCGAAGCGCGTGGGCAGGCGGCTCGGGCGCAAATCGACGCCCGTCGCGCCCGCGAACAGGCCGTACACGCAATGGCCGCGGCCCGCATGGAGATGGCGCGCGGCGCCGATGAGATGGTGAGCGGCGCCCGCGAGATGCGGCAAGAGGCCCAGCGCTTGCGCGACCCCGCCTATCGCGCCCAACAGATCGAAATACAGCGCGCGCGCGGCCACGACGTGACCGACCAGCAACTGCTCGACGCCATTCCCAAGATTCTGAACGGCGCCGATCGGATGGAGCAAGGCGCGGCCCGGATGCGGGAATCGTCGTCCGCCCGCGACTGATCGGACGTTATCTCAGCACGGCTCCGAGGGGGCGCCGTAACGGCCGGTCACGGCCCGCGCGGCGCCCTCTTTCAGTTCGATGACGATCAGGCGGTCGTACTCGCAGTCGCTCATGTCGGCGACCTCGGCCACGCCCAGGGCGCGGGCGATCGCTGGAACCGTATTGCTGTGGCCGACGACCAGGACCACGTCATCGGCGTCGAGACCGCGCAAGGTTTCGGCCGTGCGCGCGACGTGCGCCGCGCCGCCGCCGCTCAGATCCAGCGTTTCGACCGTAAGACCCGCCGCCTCGGCCGCGGGCGCCGCCGTCAGACGGGTGCGCTGCAACGGTGTGGAATAGACGTGGGTCAGGTCGGCCTGGGCCGTCACGGCGGCCAGGGCCTGGGCGCGCATCACGCCCGGCTCGGACAACAGGGGATCGGCGCTGGCGTCCACCTTCTCGGCGTGACGCACCAGGATGACGGTCTGGGCCGAGACCGGCTGAGCCACGAGGATCAGGGCCGCGACGGCGGCGGATAGAGGTTTCACGCAAATCTCCCCTCGGATACGACGAGGAGGCTGACGCGCGCGGCGGCGCCTGTCCAGACCGTCAGTGGACGGCCGAGTCCTGGCCGGGATCGACGAAGGCCCGCTGGCCCGAGACGTCGCCATAGACCATGCACAGCCCTTCGAAGACGCGATGCCACGAAAATTGCTCGACCGCCTTGACCCGAGCAGCGGCGCCCAGGGCCTCGATATCGCGGGCGAACAGGGCCTCGACGGCCTGGGCGTAGTCATCGGGATCGGCGCTGGCCGCCAACTGGCCGACGCTGAGATCGACGGTTTCGGCCACGCCCCCGGCGTTGACGCCAACCACGGGCCGCCCACAGGCCATGGCCTCCAGCACGATCAGGCCGAACGGTTCGCGGTCATTGGCGTGCACGAAGGCGTCGCAACTGGCGATGATGCGCGCCACGGCCTTGGGATTGGCCTCGTAAGGCAGGGAGATGACGCGGTCCTCGGCCGGCAGCCCCTGCCCCGCGCCGACCAGCACCAGATGATAGGGATCGCCCAGCTTCTGGACGGCCTCGATCAGCACGTCGATGTTCTTTTCGCGCGCCGGGCGGCCGGCGAAGCACAGCAGCCGCGTCCTGGTCGGAAGACCCAGCTTTTTCAACAGCCAGTCACGGTCGCGCCGATCCGGGCGGAAGGTGTCGACTTCGACGCCCAACGGCTGGATGACGATGTCGCGGATGCCCGCCTCTTCCAGGCGACGGGCGATATAGCGGCTGGGCGACACGACCCGGTCGAACTGGCCGAACAGCCTGGCCCAGCGTTTCTCGACCGGCTTCTTGGCCCATTCGCCAAAGTGCAGCGCCGCCAGACCCGCCGGGTCCGAATGGCAGAAGCCGACGACCGGACAGCCGACCCGTTGGCCCGCCTCCAAAGCCCCCTGACCAGGGGTATAGGGGTCTCCCGCCTCGATCACGGTCGGGTTCAGGGACGCCACCCAGGCGGCCCAGCGACGCACAGAGGTCGGCCAACGGTAGCCGTCGCCGAAGGGCAGTTTGGTGGCGTGCAACTGGATGATCCCGTCCTCGCCCGCCCGGTGATGCGCGCCCGGCACCACCAGCGAATGCGCCACGCCGGGCCGGTTCGCCTCCAGCCAGGCCTTCTTGGACAACAGATAGCGTTTCACCCCGCCCGACTTGGGCGCGTACAGCATGGTGGTGTCGACCAGCCGGGGCCGGGGGTCTTCACCCGCGGCCTTGGTGGCCCGCAGGGTGCGCGAGACCTCTTCGTCCCAACCGGGGATCAGGCGCAATTCGCCTTCCTGGACCTCCAGCCCGGCCAGGTTCATCAACTCCCGCTCCGAGGCGCTGATGCCTGATGCGCCGACACGTGTGGCGCGCTTCTGAATGCGGCGAGCGGTGCGGACGCGGGCCATGTGGGACTTCACCATGATCGCGCCGTAGCGCCGTCACCGGCAAAGCTCAAGCGTCGTCCGCTCCCGGACGGCCGTGGCCCGGCGTCAGACCCCGTCGCGCCAGGGCCTCGCGCAGCAAAATCTCGACCTGGGCGTTGACCGAGCGCAACTCGGCCGCCGCCAAACGCTCGACGGCGGCCATCACCTCGGGAGAGGCCCGCATCAGGAAGGGTTTCCTGGGGCGAGCCATGTCAGCCGTACAGGGTGCCCGTGTTCACGACCGGCTGGGCCTCGCGATCGGCGCACAACACCACCAGCAGGTTCGACACCATGGCCGCCTTGCGGTCCTCGTCCAGCTCGACCACCTGGCGTTCGCCCAGGTCTGTCAGGGCGCTCTCGACCATGCCCACGGCGCCCTTGACGATCAGACGGCGGGCGGCCAGCACGGCCTCGGCCTGTTGCCGTTTCAGCATGGCCCCGGCGATCTCGGGCGCATAGGCCAGGTGCGCCAGGCGCGCTTCATCGACCACCACGCCCGCGACCTTGACCCGGCCGACCAGTTCCTCGCGCAGCCGGGCGGCCACGTCTTCGGCGTCGGCGCGCAGGGTCAGCTCATGCTCCTCGCCGTGGTCATAGGCGTAGTGCGAGGCCAGGTCGCGCAGACCGGTGTCGACCTGGATGTTCACGAACTCCTGAAAATCATCGACATCGAACAGGGCCTGGGCCGAATCCTCGACCCGCCAGACGACGTTGGCCGCGATCTCGATCGGATTGCCCCTCTTGTCGTTCACCTTCAGCTTATCGGAGGTCAGGTTGCGGACGCGCAGCGAGATTTTCTTGCGGCTGTACCAGGGCAGGACCCAGCGCAGGCCCGTTTTCCGATCGGTCCCGCGATAGGCGCCGAACAGCAGAATGGCCATCGCCTCGTTGGGCTGAAGCGAATACAGGCCGCACAGGATGAAGCCCCCCAGGAGCGCCGCCGCCACGCCCGAAGCCAGTTGCATCGGCTCCTCGGGGTTCTGGATGATCGACAGCGGCCCGGCGACCACCAGCGCCAGCCCCAACAACAACATCCACAGACCGTTGGCCGTCTTGGCGGGCGTTTCGGCCGATCGGGTCTCGAATTCCTTCATTTCGTCCTCCTAGCAGACATCAATATGATATCACATTGATTCCGAATTCCACAAGACTTGCGGCCGCCGGAACACGTCGGAACGGTTTCACGGCCTTGCATTCGCCTCAAATTCGAGAAACTTGGGGCATAGAGGCGCGGACCCTGTTAGAGGGTCGGCGGCGTCCGGCTTCGCGTGACCATCAGGGGTTGTTTCCGAATGCGTAATCTGCTCGCGGCGGCGGTGGCCATCGCCCCTCTGATGGCCGCCACCGGGGTTCAGGCCGAGGTGGTCATCAACACGGCTCGCTCGACTCCGATCGAGACCGCGAACGCGACGGGTTCGGCCGCCGACAGCATCCGCATCGCCAGCAGCGGCGCCGTCAACGTGACCTCTGGAACGGCCGTCACAGTTAACACCAATCACGGCCTGGATATCGACTCCGGCGGCTCGGTCTCGATGTTGAACGCGGCCGACGGCTCCACCGCGATCCTGGTCAACAGCGCCAACCCCGGGGCCATCATCATCGGCGGCACCGTGGTCGTCCGCGACAACCTCGACAGCTATCCCGACACCGACAACGACGGCGACATCGACGGTCCCTGGGCCACGGGAACGGGCCGTTACGGCCTGCGCATCGCCTCGCCGGGCGCAGTCACCGCCAATCTGTCGGTCGAGGCCGGCGGCACGATCAGCGTCGAAGGCAACAACTCCTACGCCGTATCGATCGAGTCGGCCCTGACGGGCGGCGTCAGCTCGCTCGGCGCCATTCGCGCGGTCGGCGACAACTCGACAGCCTTCCGCACCACCAGCACGGTCTCGGGCAACGTCTATCTGGGCGGCTCCATCTCCTCGAACGGCGCCGGAGCGACCGGCATATCGATCGGCGGCGACATCGGCGGCCGCCTGACCTTGCAGGGCGATGTGACCGTCTCGGGCTTCCGCTACACGACCCGCGGACCGGACACCTTCATCAACGGTCTCGAAGCCGAGGACAAGCTGATCAGCGGCTCGGCCGTCGTGATCGGCGCCAGCGTCGCCAACGGCGTCGTGCTGGAGCGCCCCCCGGTCAACAACGACAACGCCAACAACGACGAAGACGGCGACGGAATCGGCGACGCGGGCGAAGGCACGGCCGCCATCAACGTCTTCGGCTCCGCCCCCGCCATTCTGATTGCTTCGAACTCCCAGAACATCACCCTGGGCGTGGCGGGAACGGGCGACAACGCCTACGGCTTCATCAACCGCGGCGCGATCTCGGGCCAGGGCGTCTATGACGGCGTCGCCGCCAACGCCATGGTCATCGGCGGGGTTTCTGGCCGCACCGTCAACATCGCCGGCGGTTTCCGTAACGAAAGCACCATCGCGTCGCTGGCCAGCAAGGCCGACGCCACCACCCTGCGTTTCGGCCTCGGCGCCTCGACCCCGACCCTGGTCAACACCCTGGCCATCTCTTCGGGTCTGTCGACCAATGGCGCGCACCGTTCGACGGCGATCCAGATCGACGCGGGCGCCAGCCTGCCGAACATCACCAACTCCGGCCAGATCCTGGCCGCCGCGGCCGGCGGCACCGCCGCCGTGACGGCCATCCGCGATCTCAGCGGCACCCTGACCAGCATCAACAACACCGGTTCGATCCAGGCCAACCTGTCCCCGAACGACGCTGGCGACGCCATCACCGGCTCCATGGTCGCGATCGACGCTCGCGCCAATACGGCCGGTTTGACGATCGTCCAGACCGGAACCCCCGGCACGGTCACCGCCAACAACCCCGACACCGACGGCGACGGCGTGCCGGACGCCAGCGAACCGGCGATTCTGGGCGACATCCTGATGGGGTCCGGCGCGGACCGCCTGGACATCCGCAACGGAACCCTCGACGGCGCCATGAGCTTCGGCGCCGGGGCCGACCGCCTGGACATCACCGGCGGCGCGACCGTGCGCGGCGCCATTTCCGACAGCGACGGCCAACTGACCATCAATGTCACGAACGGTTCTCTGGAATCCCGCCAGGCTGGCGCGGTCAACATCAGCAGCCTGAACGTCGGCGCCAGCGGCGACCTGCTGATCACCCTGGACCCGGTCAACAATTCCAACTCCGGCTTCAACGTCAGCGGCGCCGCCACCCTGGCCGCCGGTGCGGGCCTGGGCGTGCGCTTCGCCTCCCTGCTGGACGGGCCGGAACGCTTCACCGTCATCAACGCCAACAGCCTGACCCTGGGCGGCGCCCTGGACCAGGCGGGCGTCCAGGCCAATTCGCCCTTCCTCTATGTCGTCAGCGCCGGAGCCGACGTGGCCGCTGGCGACATCTATGTCGACGCCCGCCGCCGCACGGCCGCCGAGGCGGGACTGAGCGGCGTGGAGACCTCGGCCTTCGACGCCGTCTATCGGGCGCTGAGCGACAACACCGCCCTTCGCGACGCCTATCTGGCTCAGACCGGCCGCGAGGGATTCATCAATCTGTACGAGCAGATGCTGCCCGATCACTCGGGCGGCTCATTGATGTCGCTGGCCTCGGGCGTGGACGCCGTGACCCGCGCCCTGACCGGCCGCAACGCCTCGGCCGCGCCGGGCGAGACCAGCGCCTGGCTGCAAGAGATCAATTTCTACGCCGACAAGGACAAGACCGACACCTACGGTTTCCGTTCCGAAGGGTTCGGCGTCGCGGGCGGTGTCGAGCGCGGCACCAACAACGGCGCCCTGGGCCTGTCGGTGGCCTTCACCTCCTCCGACTTCGACGATCCCGAATCCGAGGCCGAGGAAGTCGTTTCCGCCAGCCTGATCGAACTGGGCCTGTATTGGCGCGCTCAAGGCCAGTACTGGACCACCTGGGCGCGGGCCGCGGCCGGTTACGCCACCTTCGACTCGACCCGCCAACTGGTCGGGGCGGGCCTGAACCTGCGCAACGAATCCAACTGGAACGGCTTCACCCTGGCCGCCGCCGCCGGCGCCTCCTACGAGCGCCACATGGGTCGTTGGAACATCCGGCCCGAGGTCTATGCCGAATATTTCTCGCTCAGCGAGGACGCCCGCGTCGAGAGCGGCGGCGGCGACGGCTTCGATCTGGAGATCGACGACCGCGACGGACACCTGTTCTCGGGCGTGGCGGCGGTCAACATCGGCTACGGCTTCGGTCAGAACGGTTGGCTGCGCCCCGAGCTGCGCCTGGGCTGGCGTCAGAATTTCTCGGTCGACCCCGGCGAGACCATCGCCCGCTTCGCCTCGGGCGGCCCGGACTTCACCCTGGCGCCCGCCAGCATCGAGGGCGGCGGGCCGATCGCCGGTCTGCGCCTCAGCGTCGGCAACGAACTGGGTATGTTGACCGTCTCGGCCGACGCCGAGAAGCTGGAAGACTATGTCCGCTACACCCTGCTGCTGCGGGCCAGCTTCCGGTTCTGATCATCGGAAAGACGGAACGTCCCGTCGTCTCTCGGAGAGAGGCGACGGTTAAACGTCTGGTCGCGAATTCAGCCACGCCGCCTCGACCCTGACCCTCTCAAGCTGTCGCTGGCGTCGAAGCGCGGGAGCCGACAAGACGAGCGGCGAGGCCGAAGACCGACTGGCCTCCATCGCGTCCGCCAGCCGGGATTGCGCCAGCAGGCTGCGCGCGAGTTGGGTTTGAAGCTTGATCGCGCCAGGATGACTTGGACCGAAGGCCGACGCGGTCCGCGTCAAGGCGGGAGACACCACGGTCTCTGCATCCATCGCCCGCCCCTGCACCAAGAGCGCTTCGGCCAAACTGCTCCGGGCGTCGCTGACTTGCGGATGATCGGCGCTGAGTATGGTCTCCAGCGCCGCCACGGCCCGTCGGCTTTCTCGCTCCGCCAGGGCGTTCTCACCCTCGGCCATCAATACCGCAGCATGAACGACCCGGGCGCTGGCGGTGTTTTGCGCATCCTCGCCCGACGACCTTTCAAGATCCATGACGCTGCGCCGTGACAAGGCGTCGGCCTGCTCGACCTGGCCCAAAGCGAGCAAGGCCTGCGCCAAGACCATCCGTGTCGTCGCTGTATCCGGGTGAGCAAGACCAAGTTGCTTCTCCTGCACCCTCAAGCCTCGCCTCAACAGAGCTTCCGCCCGTTCCGGCCGCCCATCGAGAAGCATGGCCTGACCCGCCGAAGCCAAGGTCGCGCCCGTATAGACATGGTCCGGTCCGACGGCGGCGACAAACACCTCGGTCGAACGCCTGAACAGGTCGGCGGCCTCGCCGTACCGGCCCTGATAGTTCCGCAACGTGCCCAGGCGAGACAGCGTCAGCCCGGCCTTGAGGGTGTAGGCCTTGCCGCTGGCGACGAATACGCGATCGGCCGCCAACAGATACCGTTCCGCTTCCTCATACTTGCCGAGCGCCAGCAGGATCTCGCCCAGCGTACCGAAATTGCCCGCCGTCTCGGGATCGTCCGCGTCGTAGATCTTCTCGGTCACGGCGACGGCGCGGCGCGCGGGGACCTCAGCCTCGGCATAGCGCCCGAGATAGCTGTACTGGTTGGCCAGATTGGCCAGGCCGTCGGCCAGATTGCGATCGAAGGTCCCCACCTTGGTCCAGACATCGACGGCCTGTTGCAGGAAGACCAGAGCCTGGGCGTTGAGACCGCGACGGGACAACACCCCGGCGATATTGTTCAGACTTTCGGCCACATCGGGGTGGACGTCGCCCAGGGCTGCAACCCGAATGGCCAAGCCCTCCCGGAAGATGGCCTCGGCCCCGTCGAAATCCCCCCGATCGAATTTGACCTGACCGATGATGTTCAAACAGGACGCCGTGATCGGGTGACGCGGGCCGAAAGTGGCCGCGCTCAAGGCGGCGAGTTCAGTCGCGGCCTCGACGGCTTCGTCGAAACGTTCGGCGTCCCGCGCGTCCTGGGCGCGCGCCACCAGCCGTTCGATCTCGGCGTACTCCGCCTCGGTCGGCTCACGTACGGCTGGCGGCACATCGTTGATATCGATGTAGGCGACGCTGGATTGCTCCGTCGGCGTCGCCTCTGCGGCCGCCTTCGGGTCCTGCGCGGAAAACGCCAGCGCGACCGCCATGCCCAATCCGACGATCATGGTCCCTCCCCTCGCCCGACTATCGAGGCGCGTTCGCGTCGACGCAAGCGGAGGATGGTGGGCGGCGACGGGTTCGAACCGCCGACCCTCTCGGTGTAAACGAGATGCTCTGACCAACTGAGCTAGCCGCCCGTCGCCCGCTCATGCCCGCCCCGGCGGCGCGGTTCAAGCCGAAGATCGACAAAGTCGACCGCCTCGACGATTCCGCGCCCTCCGCGTTCGAAAACGCGGGTTTGCCTTTTCATCATGCGACGCGCACCCTCGCTCAAGGGGGAGACACACACATATGCACTATGTGGTCATTTCGGCGCCTGACAGCGCCACGCAATGCTTCCTGCGCGCGCCCCATGTCAGCCAGTACGACGTGGGTGTCGGTGATTTCACCGTAGTGGGTATGTTCATGTCCACGACCGGCGGCCCGATCATCGCCCGCAGGGATGGTACGGGCGAGGCTGGCTTTCAACTGTCCGTCGGGACCGATGGGTCGATCCAGTTCCACACCTATGGGGCGAGCAGCATAAGCCAGGCCACGACCGGCCCGACCGCGGTGCTGGACAACTGTTGCCATACCGTCGTGGGGGTCAGGAAGAACGGCGTCATCCTGATCTATGTCGACGGTCTGTCTTTGCCCGTCACGACCTCGGGCGCCGGACTACAGACCATCACCTCCGATGTCGCCGTGACGTTGGGCGCCCTGGACCATGCTGTCGAACCGCACCGGCAGTTCAGGGGCGGGCTGATGAACATCAGCTTCTGGAACATCGCGCTGGACGGCGACGCCCTGGTGCGCGCCTGTTTCGGACGCCTTACCGGCGCCGAGACCGGCCTGCTCGGCTTCTGGCCCCTGAGCAGCAGCGGCAAGGACCTGTCGCCGCTGCACAATGACGCCCAGCCCGTGGGTCCCGTCTCCAGCGCGTGGTGTCCCGAATGCGTCTGGGCCAGAGGCGATAACGACTTCGTCTTCGCCCAGGTCGCCAACCTGCCGGACCCCGATGCGCCTTCGGCCCTTTCCACCCAGTCCGTCAGCGTACTGGCGCCCGCCGGTGCGTCCGCCCTGACCATGTGCATCCTGTCGAACAGCGACCAGCCGAGTTTTCCGGCGGGCGCCACGGTGCGACTGACCGATCCCAACGGCGTGGTCTACGATCAGGATCAGAACACTGACACCGTCTTCGTGAAGACGGCCGGCGGCCAGGTTTTCAGCGCCAACTTCATCACGCCCACGCCGGGCGAATGGACGGTCACGGTGACCGCGCCGGGATCGACGGTCTACACCTGCAACATCCAGACGATCCCGACCCAGGATGTCGTTCAGACCAGCCTGGCGGCGCTCGATCCCCTGTTTTCGGAAACCGCCGTCGTCGGCAGCCCCTATCACGGTCGGCTGATGCGCCATTACGGCGATCAGGTGATGGTGGGCGGCTTCTGGGGCTGGGTCGTCGCCGTGGCGGTCGTGGCGGTCGTGGTCGTGGCCGTAACCGCCGCAGTCGTCTACAGCGGCGGCGCGGCGGCCCCCACCGCGGCGCGCATTCTGGCCGGCGTCATCGTGTTCGGCGCCGTGGCCATCGCCGCCTATCTGGACACGTTGAACACCCAGAGCGTCAGCGGGACCACCACCCAGATCGCGGGCAGCAGCGGCTTCATCGTCGCCACCGATCCCCTGATCCTGATGGACGCCAACGCCGAGGCCGATCTGGTCACCCAGTTGATATACAAGGCGCGCATGAAGCGGCTCTTTCCGTCCGTCGTCGCCAGCGAGTTCAACGCCACCCTGAAGCAGTTGGTCGGCCCGGACATGGTGCGGGACAAGGTCAAGGCCTTACTGCTGGGCGCATCGTCGGGCCTGGTCAGCGCCGCGGGTCACGGCAAGCCCAGCTATCTCATGGGCACGAACGTCGCACCTGGCAGCACGGAAATGGTCATCGTGCTGGCGACGTACAGCGTCGGCCAGTTCACGCCGCCGGAAGCCGCCGGAAAGATCTTCCACCTGTTCGCTTGCGAGTGCGGAACGGCGGGAACAGCCACTTCACCAGGCCTGGCCCAGGCCCTTGTCGCGGCCGGGGCCAAGGCCGCCTTCGGCTATAATCAGAAGGTCAAGATGACCGAGGCGATCATCGATGTCGTCGGCTACTGCGGATCACAGATCGACCTGACGCTGATGGCCGGCGGCACCTGCGCCCAAGCCTATCAGGCGGCCTACAAGGCCTATACCGACAAGGCCAAGCTGTATGTCGACAACGGCAAGCCCGACCTCGCGGCCCTGCTGAAGTGGAACCGCGACGCCCTGGTCGGACCCAGCACGAACCCCATCTTTGGCGACCCGAACGCCAAGCTGAACATCGCCCCCCGGCCCCAGCCCCTGATCAGACGCTGAAAACGCGAAACGCGGCCCGGCGAACCGGACCGCGTTCCTGCCCTCTGAGTTGAAGCCGGATCAGTGGCTGACCACGGCCCCGCCATCCGTCGCCAACGGCGCCGCCGTGGGCAGCGGCTCGGCCGCCTCGTCCCACTCGACGGGGGTCAGGGTGCCGGTCAAGGCCCATTTCAGCGCCTCGTCGGCGGTCGAGACGGGCACGATCTCCAGCGCCGACTTCACATTGTCGGGCACGTCGGCCAGGTCCTTCTCGTTCTCCTGCGGGATCAGCACCGTCTTCACGCCCGAACGCAGGGCCGCCAGCAGCTTCTCCTTCAAGCCGCCGATGGCCGTGACCCGGCCGCGCAGGGTGATCTCGCCGGTCATGGCGATATCCTTCCTGATCGGGATGCCGGTCAGGACCGAGACCATGGCCACGGTCATGGCCACGCCCGCCGAAGGACCATCCTTGGGCGTCGCGCCATCCGGCACGTGCACGTGGATATCGGTCTTCTCGAACACCGGCGGCTTGACCCCGAACGACAGGGCGCGCGCCCGGACGTAGGAGGCGGCGGCCGAGATCGATTCCTTCATGACCTCCTTCAGGTTGCCGGTCACGGTCATGCGGCCGCGGCCCGGCATCTTGATCGCCTCGATGGTCAGGATGTCGCCGCCGAACTCGGTCCAGGCCAGGCCGGTGACGATGCCGACCTGATCCTCGGCGTCCGTCTCGCCATAGCGGTATTTCCGCACTCCGGCGTATTCGGCCAGCTTGGCGTCGTCGACGGTGATCGAGACCTGTTTCGAGGTCGCCATCTCGCGCACCGCCTTGCGGGCCAGACCGCCCAGGGCGCGCTCCAGCGACCGCACCCCGGCTTCACGGGTGTAGTAGCGGATCAGGTCGCGGATCGAGCTGTCAGGCACGATCAGTTCGCCCGCCTTCAGACCGTGGTCCTCCAGCAACTTGGGCAGGACGTGGCGCTTGGCGATCTCGACCTTCTCGTCTTCGGTGTAGCCAGAGACGCGGATGATCTCCATGCGGTCCATCAGCGGCTGGGGCATATTCAGGCTGTTGGCCGTGGTCACGAACATGACCTGCGACAGGTCGTAATCGACCTCCAGATAGTGGTCGCCGAAGGTCGAGTTCTGGGCTGGATCCAGCACCTCCAGCAGGGCCGAGGACGGGTCCCCGCGCCAGTCGGCGCCCAGTTTGTCGATCTCGTCCAGCAGGACGAAGGCGTTGGTCGTCTTGGCCTTCTTCATCGACTGGATGATCTTGCCCGGCATGGAGCCGATGTAGGTGCGGCGGTGGCCGCGAATCTCGGCCTCGTCACGCACGCCGCCCAGCGACATTCGCACATATTCGCGCCCGGTCGCCTTGGCGATCGACTTGGCCAGCGAGGTCTTGCCAACCCCCGGAGGGCCGACCAGGCACAGGATCGGACCCTTCAGGCTGCCGGTGCGCGCCTGAACGGCCAGATATTCCAGGATGCGCTCCTTCACCTTCTCCAGGCCGAAGTGATCCTCTTCCAGAATGTCCTCGGCCTTCTTCAGGTCGATGGGCTTCTGCTTGGCCTTGCCCCAGGGGATCGACAGCAGCCAGTCGAGGTAGTTCCGCACCACGGTCGACTCGGCCGACATCGGCGACATATTGCGCAGCTTCTTGACCTCGGCCTCGGCCTTGGCGCGCGCCTCCTTGGACAGCTTGGTCTTACGGATGCGCCGTTCCAGCTCCATGATCTCGTCGCGCTGGTCGTCGGTCTCGCCCAGCTCGCGCTGGATCGCCTTCATCTGCTCGTTCAGATAGTACTCGCGCTGGGTCTTCTCCATCTGCCGCTTGACGCGGCTGCGGATCTTCTTCTCGACCTGAAGAACGCTGATCTCGCCCTCCATCAGGCCATAGACCTTCTCCAGGCGGCGCGGCGTCTCGACCGTCTCCAGCAGGGCCTGTTTGTCGGCGATCTTGACCGACAGATGGGCGGCGACGCTGTCAGCCAGCTTGGCCGGATCGGTGATCTGGGGGATGGAGCTGAGGGCCTCGGGCGGCACCTTCTTGTTCAGCTTCACATAGTTCTCGAACTGCTCGACGACCGCCCGCATCAGCGCCTCGGCCTGGGCCGGGTCGCCGGCCTCGTCGGCGATCTCGACCGCCTCGGCCTCGAAATAGTCCTCACGGTCGGTGAAGCGGGTCAGGCGCGCGCGACTCTTGCCCTCGACCAGCACCTTGACAGTGCCGTCGGGCAGTTTCAGCAGTTGCAGCACCGTGGCCAGCACGCCGATGGGATAGATGGCGTCGGGCGACGGGTCGTCGTCCACGCTGTTCTTCTGGGTCGCCAGCAGGATCTGTTTTTCGCCCTTCATGATCTCGTCCAGCGCGCGCACCGATTTCTCGCGCCCGACGAACAGGGGCACGACCATGTGCGGGAAGACGACGATGTCTCTCAGCGGCAGGACGGGAAGGGTCTTGGTCTCGGACATGATGCATACTTTCCAGGGCCTTCGTTGATCTCCGGCCCGCCGTTTCGCCAGTCCAGAGCATGATGCCCGGTCCCGACGGACGGCCCGTCGATTCCGACGGCGTTCGGTACAGTATGTGGTCCCTCCAACACCGGGTTCAAGCGTGACCGGTGATTGAGCGGACATCACGGGACGAGGTCGGCCGACCGCGCCCAGACGGGCAAAAAGAAGGGGCGGGTCCGTCGCCGGCCCGCCCCCGTATCTCGCTGATCAATACAGCCCGTCAGGCGGCGCTGTCCGGCGCGGCCTTCTTGCCCTTGGTTTCCGAATAGATCAGCAGCGGCTGGGCCTTGCCGTCGATGACCTCGGCGTTGACCACGACCTCTTCGACGCCCTCGAAAGTGGGCAGTTCGAACATGGTCTCCAGCAGCACGCCTTCCAGGATCGAGCGCAGGCCGCGCGCGCCGGTCTTGCGCTTGATGGCCTTGCCCGCCACCGCCGACAGGGCGTCGTCGGTGAAGGTCAGCTCGACATTCTCCATCTCGAACAGGCGCTTGTACTGTTTGACCAGGGCGTTCTTCGGCTCGGTCAGGATGGTGATCAGCGCCGCCTCATCCAGGTCTTCCAGCGTCGCCAGGACCGGCAGACGGCCGATGAATTCCGGGATCAGGCCAAAGCGCATCAGGTCATCCGGCTCGACGCCGCGCAGGATGTCGCCGGTGCGGCGTTCGTCGATGTCCTTGACCTTGGCGCCGAAGCCGATCGAGGCCGCGTCGCCGCGCGCCGAGATCACCTTCTCCAGTCCGGCGAAGGCCCCGCCGACGATGAACAGGATGTTGGCGGTGTCGACTTGCAGGAACTCCTGCTGCGGGTGCTTGCGGCCGCCTTGCGGAGGCACCGAGGCGACGGTGCCTTCCATGATCTTCAGCAGGGCCTGCTGCACGCCCTCGCCCGAGACGTCGCGGGTGATCGAGGGGTTGTCCGATTTGCGCGAAATCTTGTCGATCTCGTCGATATAGACGATGCCGCGCTGCGCCCGCTCGACGTTGTAGTCGGACGCCTGGAGCAGTTTCAGGATGATGTTTTCGACATCCTCACCCACATAACCGGCTTCGGTCAGGGTGGTGGCGTCGGCCATGGTGAAGGGCACGTCGATGATCCGCGCCAGCGTCTGGGCCAGCAGCGTCTTGCCCGAACCGGTCGGCCCGATCAGCATGATGTTCGACTTGGCCAGCTCCACGTCGTTCGACTTGGTCGCGTGGTTCAGGCGCTTGTAGTGGTTGTGAACGGCGACGCTCAGCACCTTCTTGGCGTGGCTCTGGCCGATCACATAGTCATCCAGGACCTCGCGGATCTCCTTGGGCGTCGGCACGCCGTCCTTGGCCTTGACGAAGCCGATCTTGTGCTCTTCGCGGATGATGTCCATGCACAGCTCGACGCATTCATCACAGATGAACACGGTCGGGCCGGCGATCAGCTTGCGCACCTCATGCTGGCTCTTGCCGCAGAAGCTGCAATACAGGGTGCTCTTGGCGTCCGTTCCGGCGGCTTTGGTCATCGACCCTTCTCACTCTCGCATCCGTCCCCGATATGGGTCCGTACGCGCTTTCTCCGCGTTGATTCCCAAACTCTAGGCGCGAAGGTCTTTAAAATTGACAATCAACCATCCAGCCGCTCGTCACAAGCCCAGGAGTAGGGCCGAACGACGCACGGATAACGGCGCAAACTGGATGAGGATCACGGCGAATGTCTGACATGGGCGCCGCGTCGCCGATTCGCCAGCCTGTTTCAGAAGCCGTTCCCATCGTCGCCTTCGATTTCGACGGCACCCTGACGATCCGCGACAGTTTCACCGCCTTTCTGAAATGGCGCGCGGGCGGCGGCGGATGGCTGCTGGGCCTGGCGCGGCTGGCGCCCGCGACCGCGGCCTATGCCCGTCATCGCGACCGTGGACGCATCAAGGCCGCCGCCGCGACGGAATTCCTGCGCGGGGTCCCGCGCGACATCCTGGAGGTCGAGGCCGAGGCTTTCGCCGCCGAGGTCTGGGATCGGTTCATGCGTCCCGACGCGCTGAAGGTCTGGGCCGAATGGGGCCGACGCGGCGCCCATCGGGTGATCGTGACCGCCAGCCCCGAAACCACCGTGGCCCCCTTCGCCCGCCGCCTGGGGGCCGAAGCCCTGTTGGGCACGCCCCTGGTCTTCGACGGTCAGGACCGCGTCACCGGCGCCTTCGCCGGTCCCAACTGCCGGGGCGAAGAAAAGGTCCGCCGTTTGCGCGCCGTCTATGGCGACGATGTGCGCCTGGCCGCCGCCTACGGCGACACCTCCGGCGACACCGAGATGCTGGGCATCGCCGACGAACCGGGGTTCAGGGTGTTCCGGGCGCGACCCTAGTTGCCGTCCGCGTCCACGTCGAAGACCATGGGCTTGCCGCGCGAGGTCGGGTTCCAGCCCGCCTCCATCACCGCCGTCACGGCGTTGCGCACTGCATCGACGTTCAGACGCTGTTTCTCCATGTCCGGCCGACCGTTCGGCCGCATCGGCATGGGAAATTGGACAATCGCCTCGCGTTGAAAACCCTGGAGCCTCAGCGTCACGGCCATGCCGTTCCAACTGCCGTCGGCCTTGGGTTGCGGTTGGCGACGGATCTCCCAGTCATAGATCTCGCCATCGACCTCGACGGTCCCGCTGGTCTCGCGTGTGTGCTGCATGGCCGCCTGATACCACAAAAGACAAGGCGCGCCGTCCTGGCGCGCCCTATCCGATGCGACTAGGTCTGCGTCCGGCTCAGACGGTCTTCACGCCGTCGTCTTCGGCCTGGTCGCGGCGATCATAGACATGGTCGACGATGCCCCAGGCCTTGGCTTCCTCGGCGCTCATGAAGTGGTCGCGATCCAGCGTCTTCTCGACCTCTTCATAGGTCCGGCCGGTGTGCTGGACATAGATCTCGTTCAGGCGGCGCTTGGTGTAGCGGATGTCCTCGGCGTGACGTTCGATGTCCGACGCCTGCCCCCGGAAACCGCCCGAGGGCTGGTGCACCATGACCCGAGCGTTCGGCAGGGCCACGCGCTGGCCCGCCGCGCCGGCCGTCAGGATCAACGACCCGGCCGAGGCGGCCATGCCCATCACCACCGTCGAAACCGGCGACTTGATGTATTGCATGGTGTCGTAGATCGCGAGCGCCGAGGTCACCTGACCGCCGGGGCTGTTGATGTACATACTGATCTCCTTCTTCGGGTTTTCCGATTCCAGGAACAGCAACTGGGCGCAGATCAGCGACGCCATGCCGTCCTCGAAGGGACCCGTCAGGAAGATGATCCGCTCGCGCAGCAGGCGCGAGAAGATGTCGAAGGCCCGTTCGCCCCGGCTGGACTGCTCCACCACCATGGGGACCAGGTTCATGTTCATCAGTTCGATCGGATCGCGCATACGGGGCCTTCTCGGATGGGTGCGGGCGGCCGAATCGGCGCGCGTCGCGCATGGTCTCCGATATCGCGTGCCGATGCGCGGGTTTCAAGCGACCCGTCAATCGACCCCGAAATCACCCATCAGTTCTGGATCGTAGCGATTCAGGTTCGCCGCATTGGCCAGGCCGAACTCGGGGTCGAAGCTTCGAATCCAGGCGCCCAGCACCATGGCCCGGAACGGCGCCGCCTCGCGCAGTTCGGCCTGTGCGCTGCGCGTGTCGCGCGCCGCGATCACCTCCTGGGCCGCCTGGCGCAAGATGATTAGCGCGTCCTGAACGAACCGTTCCTCCAGAACCATGATCCCCAACCGCGCCCTTACGCGCCGCCGCTGCCCCGGATCGCCCGCCAGTTCACGATCCATCAGTTCGACCATGTCCTGAACGGCGGGCAAGGCCCCCGACGTATGCTCCAGCCGCAGCAGAACCTCGGCATAGGCCGACAGGATATCGAACTTCAGGGCCGCATCGTCGGGATGTCGGGTCTTGGCCGCCTCATAGGCTTCTCCCAGGGCGAAGGTCGCATCGAGGAAGTCGCCATCCCCGTCATCCTCAGTTTGATCCATGAAGGCCAAGGCCCACAGGGCTTTGACACGCAGGGCCAGGGGATCGTCAGGACCGAGCGTCATGTCCGCCGCCCGCCGCGCCGCCTCGGCGCGGATCTCGGCCTGGCCGCCGCGTCCGAGACCCAGTTCCAATTCGGCCAGTCGGTACTCGGTCGTCAGGTGGTCGCGGTCCCCCACGCCCAGCGTCGCATCGATCACGGACATATCAGCCAGAATGGCCGCCGCGCGTTCCGTCCGCCCCGTCAGGGCCAGATGATCGGCCAGCGCCCGCGTCGCCCGCGATTGGGCGCGCACATCGCCCGTGGCGCTGGCGTTCTCCACCTCTTGCCGCAACCGACGTTCGACCGCGGCCTCGTCCGACGTCACGGTCGGAGCGGCGCTCGCCTCGACCTGTCCGATCGCGGTCGACGCCGACATTGCGACCATGGCCGCCGCCAAGATCGCCGCCCCCATGCGCCTCGTCATCATGTCCGCCCCTCGCCTCATGCCCCGACTATGCGACGGCGTTCGGCGAGCGGCGACTGTCAGAGCCTGACGACTATGGCGTCGGCGTCGGCGCGGGTTCGGGCGTCGGCTCCGACTGCGCCTGGCGCGCCTCCTCGCGCATCTGTCCGCCGATGTCGCGGGCCAGGGCGCGGCCGACATTGCTGCCGTGGCGGTTCGGATTGCTCTGGGTCGTGTCCGAGGCGTACAGCGCCTCCAGATAGGCCAGATCCCAGGCCGTCAGCCCATCGGGACCGCCGCCCTTGAACAGGTTGAGAATGGTGTCATAGCCGCCGGTGTCGGCCTCGGGATCGGTCTGGGCCATGGCCAGGAAGGCGACATAGTCGGCCAGTTGCTGGAAGCTGACGTTCGCCACATCATCCACGTCGATGATGATGAAGGCCTTGCGCATATCGTCGCGCAGCGGGCTGCGCAGCCGCGTCGCCCCCATCCGTTTGTTGACGACCCGCAAGCCGTCGCCGTCGCCAGGCATCCGCACGGCGACCTCGCCCGTGGCGGCGTCGACCGGAATGCTGATGTGCCACCACCGCACCGGGGCCGTCGATTGAACGAAGGCGTCCAGTTCCTGCTCTCCCTGGGACGAGCCGGTCCAGTTCGGTCGGAAGGTCCGTTCACGTCGCTCGACCAGTTGCGCCGCCATGGCCTGGGCGTCGGTGCTCAAGGCGATGATGACATTGGGTTCGCAGCCCGGCTCGCCGATCCGCACGCCCAGATGCAGCGCGACCTGGGACACGCGATCGACCATGGCCTGGCCGTGGACCGTCGGCATATTGACCGCAGAGACGCACATCTCGGTGCGCCACGTCGCCAGGTTGCGATTGTTCGGCGGGGCGGCGACTTCGTTGACGAACTCGCGCGCCCGTTCGACCAGCGGCCGTCCCTGGACCAGGATGTCCTCGACCGCTACGGCCTCGTCGGGATCTTGCGCGGGCGGCGGCGTCTGGCCCGCGATCAACGCCGCCAGGGCGATGGCTGTGAACATGGAAAACTTCCCTCGATCCGTTCGGCCGACTGACACGCGCCGATACTGGCGGGGGCCGCATACGCCTTAATGTCGTATGTGAAACGGATTCCGTCGGAATCAAGGCGAAGGCGACGCTGCGGCCTGCCAGGCGGCCTGCACCGCGAACCGATGCAGGAAGCGGAAACCCTCGGTCTCGTTGCGGCTCCAGCTCGGATCGGTCGCGGTGCGGCGCCGTTCGATCAGCCCGGCCTCGGCCCTTCGGAATACGTCCAGCGCCTCGCGTGGGCGATCCGCAGTCAGCAAGGTCACGCCCCAGTTGGCGTCATAGCGAATGCGTTCACGCGGGTCCTGCGAGCGCCGTTGCATGATGTCCGCCGCCCGCCGCATCAGCCGCTCAGCCTCGGCGTAACGACCGGCGCCCTGGAGCACATAGGCGTGGCGCTGCAACGCCTTGGCCAGGATCGGATGGTCGGCGCCGACCCGATCCTGTGTCAGCCGAGCCAGTTGCGCGGCCAGCGGCTCGGCCTGATCATAGGCCCCCAGGGCGACGTATTCGAAGATGATCAATTCGATCACCTTGACCGTGCGCGCATGGCCCACGCCGAACACCTCGCGGCGAATTCGGAACGCCTCGGCGAACTGTTGAAGCGCCTCCTGGTGCCGGTCCATGTCGCCCAGGGCCACGCCGAGGCTCAGTTTCAACGTCGCGATCCGGCTGCGGTCCGGCTCGGCCTGGGCCTCCAATATGGCCTGGGCGTCGCGCAACAGGGGTTCCGCGCGCGCCGGATCGCCGCGGGCGACCAATATCCGGGCCAACTCCATCATGGCGATGGCGCTGTCCACGCTGACCGGACCCGCACGGGCCGTCGTGTCGGCCAGGATCTGGCGTTGCAGGGGTTCGCCCTCCATGCCGCGTCCCTGGTTCGTCAGGGTCATGGCCAGTTCGGTCGTGATCCACTCGCGCAGCAACGGCGATTCCGTCAGCGACAGGGCCTCGCGATACAGCCGCTCGGCGGCGCCATAGTCGTCGAGCAGAAAATGGACGTGCGCCAGGGAGGTGATGTTGTCGGCCAGGATGTCTCGACGCGGCGGCGTCTCTGCGCGCAGACGCGCGACCACCTCCTCGCGCCGTTGCAGCGCCGTTTGCAAAAGATCGCTCTGTTCCGCCGCCTCGGCCTGATCGCGCAGCACGACCGTGGCGATCTCTTGTCCCAGGGCGATCCGAATGGCCCGGGCGTCGCCAAACGCCCTCAAGGCGTCCAGGGACTTGTTCTGGCGCAGCAGGGTGCGGCCCAACTGTTCGTATTGCGTGGCGACGCTGTCGTGACGCGGTCCATACGCCTGACGCCAAAGCTCCAGAGCCTCGCCCTGCGCCGTCTCGGCTTCGCCGTATCGGGCCTGTTCCCCAAGCGCCAACCCCAGTCGCGACAACGCCGCCGCCAGAAAGGCGCCCGGTTCGGTCTCGCCGCGATTGACCTGGACCGCCAGGCGATAGGCCGCTGTCGCCGCCTCCAGATCGCCGCCCGCACGCATCCGGTCGCCATGCTCGATCACGGCCTTGCGCACCTGCGCCAGGGTCAGGCCGCGCGCATCCGCCGCTGCTTCGGTCTCCAACGTCACCACGCGGCGCATGACCACGTCCGCCTCCGCCGTCCGATCCAGCAGGAGCAGGGTGTTCGCCAACCAATAGCCCGCGATCGCCTCCGCCATGCCCTGGCCTATCGCGGCGCGGTGATCGCGCACGAGCCGGAAAGCGGATTCCGCCTCGACGTAGCGATCCAGATCGTATGACGCGACCGCGAACTCCCACGCCACATAGGCCCGTTCGTCGGCATCGGCCGAAGGCTCAGCGTTCAGTTCGGCCAGGGCGTCGCCCAACAACCGGGCCGCCGACGCCTTGTCCCCCGACGCCGCCAGGGCCATGGCGCGCCGCACCCGCGTGATCCGCAGATCGCCCCTTGACGCCTGGCCCGACCCCTCCAGCACCGTCTCCGCGCGCGTCAGCAACGGAACCGCCGCCTCGGCCCGTCCGGCCGCCAGCAATTGCTCGCCCAACATGAACAGGGCCGCGGCCAGCGTCGCGGCGTCTTCAGGGTGTTTCTCGGCGATCTCCAGCCGCTTTTCGGCCAGGGGGATCACCTCCTGCGGCGCCCTGCCCTGTTCGATCGCCGCCCGCGCCAGCCAGCCCCAGCTATGACCGATGCGCGCGTCGTCCGGGGCGTAGTGTCGTTGTTCCAGCGCCAGGCCCTCGCCCAGCAGCCGTTCGACCGCCGTCCAATCGCCCGCCGCGATGGCCGCCGTCGCCTGAACCTCAAGCTCGGCCATCCGCGCGCCGTCGGCGGCGGGCATATCGGGCGGCGGCTGGCCGACCTGATAGGCCGGTTCGGGCGTCTGGGCGTGCACGATCGCGCCCGGCGTCGTCGCCAGCATCATCGCCCCGATCGCCAGCGCCGCGCGACGCCCCATACGAAAAGTCCCCGCCGGATCATCCGACGGGGACCATTCTGTTTCGGATCACGCCGGGGCGCGAGCCACGAAAGCTGACGCGGGCGATCAGCCCTCTTCGTCTTCCTTCAGCAGCTCTTCCTTGGTGATCTTGGCGTCCTTCACCTCGGCGGCGGCGAAGATCAGGTCGACGACCTTATCCTCGTAGATCGGCGCGCGCATCGAGGCGGCGGCGTTCGGGTTCTGGCGATAGAAGTCCAGCACCGCGCGCTCCTGGCCCGGATAGTTGCGGGCCTCGGCCATGATCGCTTGGTTCAGTTCCTGATCCGAGACGGTGACGTTGTTGGCGCGGCCGATCTCGGCCAGCACCAGGCCCAGGCGCACGCGACGCTCGGCGATCTTCTTGTACTCGTCCTTCAGCTTCTTGTCGGACTTCTTGGCGTCCTCTTCCGACAGACGGCCGGCGGCCTTGTCGGCCTCGACCTGCTGCCAGATGCCTTCGAACTCGGCGTCGACCATGCGCGGCGGCAGGTCGAAGCTGTGCTTCTCGTCCAGGGCGTCCAGCAGGGCGCGCTTCAGCTTGAAGCGGGCGGCCCCGGCGTACTGCTGGTTCAGGTTCGAGCGCAGCAGCTCCTTCAGCTTGTCCAGATCCTCGATGCCGATCTTCTTGGCGAAATCGTCGTCGATCTTGGTTTCCGCCTCGGCCTTGATGGCCTTGACGGTGACGTCGAAGGTCGCGGCCTTACCGGCCAGGTGCTTGGCCTGATACTCTTCAGGGAAGGTGACGGTGATCGTCTTCTCCTCGCCGACCTTGGCGCCCTTCAACTGCTCTTCGAAGCCGGGGATGAAACGGCCCGAGCCGATCACCAGATCGGCGTCCGTGGCCGAACCGCCCTCGAAAGCCTCGCCGTCGATCTTGCCGACGAAGTCGATGGTCAGTTGGTCGCCGTCGGCGGCCTTCACCGTCTTGCCGGTCTTGTCCTCATAGGTCTTGGCCTGACCGGCCAGTTCGGCCAGCGCCTCGTCCAGGTCGGCGTCCGACGCCTCATAGACCGGGCGGCTCAGCTTCAGCGTCTTGGGGTCGACCGGGGTGAAGTCCGGCATGACTTCCAGGGCCATTTCGTACGACAGGTCCTCGTCGCCCTTGATGACCTTGTCCATGTCCGAGATCAGCTTCATCTCGGCCGGGGCCGCGGGGCGCACCTTGATCTCGTCCAAGGCGGCCTGGCTCGATTCGTTCAGGGCGGCGTTGACGATCTCGCCCATGAAGTCACGGCCGAAGGTCTTCTTCACATGGGCCAGCGGCACCTTGCCGGGGCGGAAGCCCTTGATGCGCATCTGCGGCGCGACTTCCTTCAGCCGGGCGTCCAGCTTTTCGTTCAGCTCGGCGACGGGGATGGTCACCGCGATGGTGCGGCTCAGACCTTCGGAGGACTTTTCGACGACTTGCATGGTCGGGATTCTGACGCTCTGGGGCGGCGTTTTCGGGGCGAACGCGCGCGGAGTGGATAAAGCAATAAGGGCCGCCCTTTTCAGGAGCGGCGCCTCGAAGCCCGCCCTTATGTCGATTGAGGGCTGAAAGGTCAACGCGCCGACGCTATCTAAGACCCATGACCTCCTCCCCCATCGGCGTCTTCGTCACCCCCGTCACCCCGCTACAGCAGAACTGCACCACCGTCTGGTGCACGGCCACGAACAAGGCCGCCGTCATCGATCCCGGCGCCTCGGTCGACGCCGTCCTGGCCGAAATCGCCCGGCGCGGCCTGACGCTGGACCGCATCTGGATCACCCACGGCCACCTCGACCACGCCGGCGGCGCCGCCGAGATGCAGGAGAAATCGGGCGTCGAGATCTGGGGTCCCCATCCTGATGATCAGTTCTGGATCGACGGCATCCCGCAACAGGGCCAGATGTACGGCCTGCCCGAGGCGCGCAGCTTCACCCCGACCCGCTGGCTGGGCGACGGCGACACGGTGACGCTGGGCCAGACCGAATGGAAGGTGGTCCACTGTCCCGGCCATACGCCCGGCCACGTCGTCTTCATCCATGAAGGCGCCCGCTTCGCCCAGGTCGGCGACGTGCTGTTCAACGGCTCGATCGGCCGCACCGACTTTCCGCGCGGCGACCATCAGGCCTTGCTGGACTCGATCACGAAGAAGCTGTGGGCCTTCGGCGACGACATCACCTTCGTGCCCGGCCACGGCCCGACCTCGACCTTCGGGGCCGAGCGCCGCGACAACCCCTTCGTCTCGGATCGCGCCATGCGGTCGGCGCCTATCCCGCGCCCCGCGTCCGGGCCGTCGTGAAGGAGCGCTGGTGCGGCTAGAGGGACTCGAACCCCCACGGTCTCCCGCCAGAACCTAAATCTGGTGCGTCTACCAATTTCGCCATAGCCGCAGGCGCGGCCCGTCTATAGCCCACGCCGCGCACGGAGCAAGGCGAGCCGCCGACTTGAAATGGGGCGGCGCATTGCAACCAATCCTGCATGATCGCCCTTTAAGGGATCGCGGCCCGAGAAGACGTGCGTGAAGAGCGAGGCTCTGGCTCGCCTGGCCCGTCCGTCACGATAGGCCGCGCGGCTCCCTGTCGGGGCCACGGTGGCGTCGCCCAGCTTGAACATCTTCATTCAACACGTACGCAGCGGCCCTGACGGCGCCGCTTCATGAGGAGAATCCCATGGCCAGATTCTGGGGTGTCGAAGGCTCCGATGGCGGTTGCGCCACGTCTCCAGACGGACTTACACACGTGACGGTCACCATCTACCAACGATACCGCTTCTGGAGAGCGGTCGGGTCCCCCTGGGCCGAAGAGACCGTCGGCGCGGGTCCCTGTCCGATCGGGGTCTCCAACGCCGGTAACGCCGTCAAACGCTGACCCGTCCGATCAGCCGTATAGATCGCGCAACACCGCCGGGATCACATCCGGCAGATCCTCGGCGATCAGGCCGGGTCCGAAGCGCCCGGCCGCGTCAGCGTGCATCCAAACCGCCATCGACGCCGCCTCGAACGCCTCGACGCCCTGGGCCAGCAGGCCGCCGATCATCCCAGCCAGGACATCGCCCGTTCCCGCCGTCGCCAACCATGGCGAGCCGTTCGGATTGATGCGTATCCGCCCGTCGGGTGCGGCGATCAGGGTCTCGAACCCCTTCAAGACCACGACACAGCCCGCCCGCTTCGCCGCCTCGGCCGCGGCCGTCTCGCGCCCGGCCGCCAGCAGGCCGGGAAACAGCCGTCCGAACTCCCCCTCGTGCGGGGTCAGCACGTCTTGTGGTCCCAACAGGTCGAACAGGGCCTCGGGTTGGTCGGCGAACACCGTCAGGGCGTCGGCGTCCAGCACCAGTTTCGCCTCCAGCATCGTCAGGCCGCGCACATTGGCTCGCGTCGCCGCGGTCACCCCCGCGGCGGGACCGATCACCATGGCCCGCATCGGCTCAGCCGTCGCGATCAACTCGGGCGCGTCCACGAACGGCGACAGCATCACCGCCTCCAGCGTCGGAGCCAGCACCGCCGTCGCATCGACGGGGCAGAACACCTTCACCAGCCCCGCGCCGATGCGCAGACCCGCCCGCGCCGACAACCGCGCAGCGCCCGTGTGCGCCGCGTCGCCCGACACGACCCCCAGCCGCCCGCGCGCGTGCTTATGGCTCTCCGCGGCGGGCCAAGGGATGCGGTCGCGCCACAGGTCGGGATGATTGGTCTCGGTCATGCGACTTATCCGATCACGGATGGCGACAGAGAGCGATTCCCCTCTTGCCTTATTGTGCGATGCAATGTCCCTTTACAGCCCGAGCGAACGGCCGCGTCGCGCCGTCCCCGGGGTCGCCATGAAGAAGATCGAAGCGGTCATCAAGCCGTTCAAGCTGGACGAGGTCAAAGAGGCCCTCCAGGACGCTGGCGTCCAGGGCATGACGGTCCTGGAAGCCAAGGGCTATGGCCGCCAGAAGGGCCATTCCGAGCTTTATCGCGGCGCCGAATACGTCATCGACTTCCTGCCCAAGATCAAGATCGAGGTCGTGGTGCCCGACGACATGGCCGCCTCGGTGATCGAGGCCATCCAGGCCGCCGCCCGCACCGGCAAGATCGGCGACGGCAAGATCTTCGTCTCCGACATCCTAGACGTCATCCGCATCCGAACCGGCGAAAGCGGTCCGCAAGCCGTCTGACCCGTCCACCCCGCGGCGCCCCGAAACGGCGTCGTTTTTCTTTTGGCCCCCTCCCCGAACCCCCAAAGGACCACCCCGAATGAGCGCCTCGAAGATCCTGCAAGAGATCAAGGACAAGGACGTACGCTACGTCGACCTACGTTTCACCGACACGCGCGGCCGGATGCAGCACGTCACCTTCGACGTCGACATGATCGACGAGGAGTTGCTGGAAGACGGCACCATGTTCGACGGCTCGTCGATCGCCGGTTGGAAGGCCATCAACGAAAGCGATATGCTGCTGAAGCCGGACCTGAAGACGGCCTATATCGACCCCTTTTACCAGCAGACCACGATGTTCCTGTTCTGCGACGTTCTGAACCCCGACACCGGCGAACCCTATAACCGCGACAGCCGCTCCATGGCCAAGAAGGCCCTGGCCTATGTCCAGTCGTCGGGCGTCGGCGATCAGGTCTTCTTCGGTCCCGAGGCCGAGTTCTTCGTCTTTGACGACGTGCGTTGGTCCACCGCCGCGCACGAAACCGGCTACGCCTTCGATTCGACCGAGCTGCCGGCCAATACGGGCGCGGAATACTCCGAGGGCAACATGGGCCACCGCCCCGGACCCAAGGGCGGTTATTTCCCGGTCAATCCGGTCGACAGCGCCCAGGACCTGCGCGGCGAGATGCTGTCGGTCATGAAGGACCTGGGCATGGACCCCGAGAAACACCACCACGAGGTGGCCCCGGCCCAGCACGAACTGGGCCTGAAGTTCAGCGACCTGCTGACCATGGCCGACCGGTTGCAGCTCTATAAGTATGTGATCCAGAACGTGGCCGCCGCCTACGGCAAGTCGGCCACCTTCATGGCCAAGCCCATGTACGGCGACAACGGCTCGGGTATGCACGTGCACCAGTCGATCTGGCGCGACGGCAAGCCGCTGTTCGCGGGCGACAAATACGCCGGCCTGTCGGACCTCTGCCTCTGGTACATCGGCGGCATCATCAAGCACGCCAAGGCCATCAACGCCTTCGCCAACTCGACCACCAACTCCTACAAGCGTCTGGTGCCGGGTTATGAGGCGCCGGTGAAGCTGGCCTATTCGTCGCGCAACCGCTCGGCCTCGATCCGCATTCCGTGGGTCTCCTCGCCCAAGGCCAAACGCATCGAGGCCCGTTTCCCCGATCCGATGGGCAACCCCTATCTGACTTTCGTGGCCCTGCTGATGGCGGGCCTGGACGGCATCGAGAACCGCATCGATCCGGGCGCGGCCGCCGACAAGAACCTGTACGACTTGCCACCCGAAGAGCGCGGCTCGATCCCCGAGGTCTGCGGCTCGCTGCGCGAGGCGCTGGAAAATCTCGACAAGGACCGCGCCTTCCTCAAGAAGGGCGGCGTCATGGATGACGACTTCATCGACAGCTACATCGAGCTGAAGATGGAAGAGGTGGCGCGGCTGCAACTGCACCCCCACCCCGTCGAATTCGATATGTACTATAGCTGCTGATCTCGCCGAGAGGCGGAACCGGCAAGGGCCGGAGGCATCGCGCCTCCGGCCCTTTTCATGAGCGGCGTCAGTGGAAGATTCCGACCGCCAGTTCGGCCCAGGTCAAAAAGAAGATCAGGCCGATGATCCCGCAGACCACGAACCGCCCGACATCGGACTTCTGGGTTCGTACGGCGATCTCGCAGGCGGCGCCCGTGGCCAGCAACATTGTCGCCATCACGCCGAAATCGAACGCCGTCCACTGCACCTCATCGGTGAAGCGCATGGCGACCAGCGGCGCCAGAAGGATGAAGGCCGCCGCGCCCCAGCCCAGGACGCGAAGCACCTTCCAGTGTCCCGGCAAGATCGTCGTAGTCGTCATGACTCGCCTGTCTCCGCAGCGTCGATTGAGGACCTCATCCTCGCCGATCCCGGCCCGAGACGCATGAGCGGAATATGAGGTCGCGCTGAAAAGCGCGTCAGGCCGCGCCTTCGGCCTCTTCGGCCTTGCGACGGCGCATCTCGATCACCCGCACGCACCAGATCGAGACTTCGTACAGCAGCACCAGCGGCACGATCAGCATGATCTGGCTGATTGGGTCAGGCGGGGTCACCACCGCCGCCACCACCGCCACCGCCACGATGGCGTAGCGGCGCCCCGAGGCCATGGCCTTGGACGAGATCAATCCGGCCATGCCCAGCAGGGTCATCACCACCGGCAGTTGGAAACAGAAACCGAAGGCCAGGATCAGCGCCGTGACCAGGTTCATATAGTCCGACACCTTGGGCAGCAGGGCCGCCGTCACCCCCGCCTGGCTGAACCCCTGGCTCAACGAGAACCACATGACGAAGGGCAGCATGACGAAATAGACCAGGGCCGCGCCCAGAACAAACAGGATCGGCGCCGCCACCAGGAAGGGCAGGAAGGCCCCGCGCTCGTTGCGGTACAGACCCGGCGCGACAAAGCGATAGAGCTGGAAGGCCAGCACCGGGAAGGCCAGGATCACCGCGCCCAGCCCCGCCAGTTTCATCTTGGTGAACAGGAACTCCAGCGGCGCCGTATAGATCAGATTGACCGTCTCGCCCGCGGTGTGCGGCAAGGGCTTCAGCCCCGCCGTGCCCAGGATCAGGTCCAGCGGCGACACTGCGGCGTGCGCCCCGCCACCCGCCGCGGCATGGAAGGCGGCGGCCGCCGCGAACGGCCGCACCAGGAAGACATAGATCGGCTCGGCGAAGGCGAAACAGGCGATGAAGGCGACGAGGAAGGCCGCCACGCAGACGATCAGCCGACCCCGCAGCTCGATCAGATGATCCATCAACGGCGCGCGCGACGCTTCGATCTCAGCCTCGTCCTGGTCGCTGAACGTCATGCGTCGGCCTTGGGCTTGGGCTTGGCCGCACGCGGTTTGCGGGTCGTGGTCTTAGTCTTGGTCTTGGCGGTTTTGGCGGCGGCCTTGGTCTTGGTCGTCGCCGTCTTCGCCGCTGGTTTACGCTGGGGTGCAGCGGGCCGTTCGACCGGCTCGATCGGCGCATCCGCTGCGGGTGTCGGCAGGGCGGACATGACCGGCTCAGCGTCCGGCCACTCCGATCGACCCGTGAGCAGAGGCTGGTTCAGATCCTTGTTGATGTCCTTGAACGCCTCATCGGCCTCGGCCCCCAGGGCGTACATACCCTGCCCCGACTTCAGCGCCGCGACCTCCTTGCGCAACTCGTCCAGCTCGGACTGGCGCGCCATCTCGTCGAAGCTGGCGCGGAACTCATTGGCCATGCCGCGCATCTTGGCCATGAACTGACCGACGCGCTTCATCAGCACGGGAAGGTCTTTCGGACCCACCACGATCAGGGCGATCAGCCCGATGACCAGAATCTCGAAGCCGCCGATACCGGGGCCAAGGCCGCCCATGCGTCAGGCTCTTTCCCGTCAGACGACGATCAGCGCTTCAGCTCGTCTTTTTCAGCGTCGGCGCGCGGCAGGCTGGCGGCGCCGTCAGACGCCCCCTTGTCCTCATCCTCGCCCTTCAAGCCTTCACGGAAGGCCTTGATGCCCTTGGCCGCATCACCCATCAGGTTCGACAGCTTGCCCCGTCCGCCGAACAGCAACATCGCCAGGACGACGACGATCAACCAGTGCCAGATGCTCATGCTGCCCACGACGGACTCTCCTCGGTCGGGCCTGCCGCCCAAATCAATCTTCGGCCTGCATATAGGCCGGGTTGTGGCGGCGCGCCAAGCGATTGCGGCGTCAGGCCGCGCTTGAGTTGGCCCGGACCCAGTCGGCCAAGACGTCGATATCGACCCGACCCGCGGCCACGGCCAGCATGGTGTTGATCGCGTCCGACTTATCCGCCTTCAAGGGCGCATCGTTCAGGGCCAGAAACAGGATCAGCGCCTGAAAGGCCGCACGCTTGTCGCCGTCGATGAACGGATGATTGGACGCGACCCCGACGGCATAGGTCGCGGCTAGCGCAGCGATGCTCGTCTCACCCTCATAGAAGAAGCGGTTCATCGGCCGCTGTAGAGCCGACGCCAGAAGCCCCTCGTCGCGTATCCCCGACGGCCCGCCGTGCAGGGCCAGAGAGCGATCATGCAGGGTGATGATAGCCTGCTTCTCTAACCAGATCGGCTCGCGCGCCGTCATTTGGCCAGGGCGCGGAACACATCTCGGTGCTCATCCATCAGCTTCTGACCGATTTCGATCTGCTGCTGGACCCGATCATCATATGGCGAGATACGCATCGACCCGTCCGGCGCGCGCGTCAGGTACAGGGTGTCGCCCTTGCCTACCTGGAGGTCGTTCAACGCATCCTTGGGCAGGACGACGCCGAGGGAATTTCCCACCTGAGTCACTTTCAGAGCGATCATCGCTGGCCTCCGTTGCGAGGACCTATATAACACACGTTATAACGAACTGCGAGCGCCCTTGTCCCACGTCATCATCCACACCGACGGCGCCTGCAAGGGCAATCCCGGTCCCGGCGGCTGGGGCGCCGTGCTTCAGACCGGACAGGGTCACGAGAAGGAGTTGTGGGGCGGCGAACCGAACACCACCAACAACCGCATGGAGCTGATGGCGGCCATTATGGCGCTGGAGGCCCTGAATCGCCCGTGCCGCGTCGATCTGCACACGGACAGCAAATATGTGATGCAGGGCGTGACCGAATGGATCCATGGCTGGAAGGCGCGCGGCTGGAAAACAGCGGACAAGAAGCCGGTCAAGAACGAGGATCTGTGGAAACGCCTGGACACCGCCCGCGCCCGGCACGAGGTCCATTGGCGCTGGGTCAAGGGTCATGCCGGCCATGCTCTGAACGAGCGCGCCGACGCCCTGGCCAATCGCGGCGTCGATGAACTGCTGGGCCGCGCCTAGAAGGTCACGAAATTCAGCGTCACGGCCACGGCGCCCAATCCCGCCACGACGGTGGTCGCCCACCCCATACGCTTGGACCGCACCCATCCCGCACAGCCGATCGCAGCGATCAGGCCGTAGGCGCCCAGGCTGAAGAACAGCACGGCCATCAGCCGCGCCGGACCATGCGCCGCCTGACGCGCCACGCTGGCGGGCGCCTCGGCGTGCGATCCGGCGACCAGGGTCGTGGTCGCGACCGCCGCCACGATGAAGGCCACGGCGGACAGGGCCGACAATCCCGCGGCCCATTTCACCGCCCAGCGACGGCTGTCGTGGGTCAGCAGCATGACCAGAATGGTCGAGGCGAAGCCGCCCATGAAGGCGCTCAGGGCGCCGATCTGGGCCGCCCAGGCGGCCAGATAGGCGGGCGCCAGGACATCGCCCATCAGACCGCGCGCACCTTCAGCCCAGAGCCGGTCAGACTCTCCACCACCACGCTCTCGCCGACCGGCGGCCCGGCGCCGTCGATCTCGGCGGGCCATTCGGCGCCCGAGACGAACACCCGCCCGCGACCATCGACGAAGCCTTCGACCACCCGCGCGCGCTGGCCGAGCAAACGGCTGTCGCGCGCGTTGATATCGGGCGCGTCACCGGGGTTCACCCGTTTGACCAGACGTCGCGACAACAGGGTCGAGGCCACGGTCAAAGCGCCGAAGATGACGATCTCCACCGGCAGGCCGACCCGCAACCCCAGGGCCGTCAGCACCGCCACCACGCCCGCCGACACGGCGGGCCACAACAGCCATTCGGTCGAAAAGGCCGCTTCGACCGCCAGCAGGATCACGCCGATCGCCAGCCATATCCAGAACGGCTGAGCGGCATAGAGGTCCGAGACGATTTCCACGGTCTATCGCTCCGTCGGCGGCACGCCGGTCGGGCGACGCGGCGGACGCGGCTGGGCCGGGGGCGCCGAGGCCGTGGT
>JAFLCT010000019.1 GCA_017302335.1 Caulobacterales bacterium
TGCCGCCCGCCGCCCTGACCGAGCCGGCCGACGTCGGCCCGCCCGTGACCGCGCCGACGACGCCGACCGCGACGCCCGTCGCGCCGACGGGGACGGCCTGTCTGCGCCACACCGGTTCGGAATGGCGCGCCCTGTCGGGGAATATGAGCCTGAATCAATGCGTCCAGGCCCTGTACGCCGGAACCTGCGTCCGTCCGGGCGAGGCCCAGTACGGCCGCTGGGGCGACCTAACCTTGCGTCTGGTCCCGCGCCGTGTCGAACAGTCCAACGACAACAGCCGCTTCCGCGCCCTGGCCGAACAGGACCGCAACTGCCAGTTTCCGAGCCTGAACTGATGCGCGTCCTCTTGATCCCCGCCGTCGCCGTCCTGGCTCTGGCCGCGTGCGAAAGCGCGCCCAAGGCGCCGCGGGAAGCGGGCGTCTGCTATTCGGTGCAGCCGCCGAAACAGGGCGAGAAGGGCGCGCCGCAGTTTCACGTCGTCGCCACCGACCAGCCGCAGATCGAATTCTGCGCCGCCCGGCTGGAGGAGATGCGCCTGCGCTTCCTGCGCATGGGCGGTTCGAACCGAGAGATCATCGGCGCCTATCAGGGCCAATACATCTTCATCGAACGGCGCGGCGTGTCCTTTTCACAGTCGCTGGACGGGGTGCGGTTCATGGCCCTGGCGCGCACCGGCGACGGCCGCCTGGCCATTCCGGGCGCCATCCAGCGCGACATTGACGCGGCCTCCGCCGCCCCGGCCGCCCCGGCGGGCTGACCGGAACAGAACTGGAACATTGCGGCGTCGTCGGCTATGACGGCGTCAAAGAACGGCGGGCCGACCCATCCTCGGGGCGGTCCCAAGAACAAGGAAAACGGCGATGGCTGGCAGCGTCAACAAGGTCATTCTGGTGGGCAATCTGGGCAAGGACCCGGAGATCCGCACCCTGAACAACGGCGACCGGGTCGCCAATCTGTCGCTGGCCACGTCTGAGACCTGGCGCGACAAATCCACCGGCGAGCGCAAGGAAAAGACCGAGTGGCATCGCGTGGTGATCTTCAACGACAACATCGTGAAGGTCTGCGAGAACTATCTGAAGAAGGGTTCGACCGTTTACGTCGAGGGCCAGCTATCGACCCGCAAATACGAACAGAACGGCGTCGAGAAATACACTACCGAGGTGGTGATCCAGCGTTTCGGCGGCAATCTGACCATGCTGGGCGGGCGTGGCGACGGCGGCGGCGCGGGCCGCTCGGACGACGACTATTCCTCGGGCTTTTCGACCGGCGGGGCCAACAAGCCCTCGGGTCCCAAGGAAAGCTACGACCTGAACGACGACATCCCGTTCTGATCCAACGCGGGCGAAACGCCGGGTCACGCAATGTGAGACCCAGACCCGGCGCCGCCGTGCCATAGGCGGAGGGTGACAGACGCCGTTCCCGCCCCCCCGCACAGTCATCGCCTGACCTGGGCCGAGATCGCCGCCATCGCGGCGGTCGTGGTCATCTGGGGCGTCAACAACGCCGCCGCCAAGGTGGCCACCGACACCCTGCCGCCGTTGCTGATGGGGACCTTGCGCTTCGCCGTGGCGGCGGGGTGTCTGGTCGCCTTCGTGCGGCCGCCGTTTCCGAACTGGAAGAGCCTGGCGATCATCGTCGTCCTGGGCGGGCCGATCCATTATGGATTGATTTATCTAGGGTTTTGGCTGGCGCATGACGTCAGCCCGGTGTCGGTGGCGTCGCAATTATGGATCCCGTTCACCGCCCTGTTCGCCTGGCTGATGCTGGGCGAGCGGCTGTCGAAATTCGCCATGGCCGGGCTGGGGCTGGCCCTCGTGGGGGTCGCCTGGATGTCGCTGGACGCCCATGCCATCCGAGACTGGAAGGCCATTCTGGTCGTCATCGCCGCCTCGGCCGCCTGGGCCGTGACCACGGTCATCGCGCGCCGCACCACCTCCATTCCGCCGCTGAAGATGCAGGGCCTGCTGGCCTGCGTGGCCCTGCCCACGCTGGCGGCCGGGTCGGTGCTGTTCGAGACGGGCCAGGTCGAGGCCATGCGCCAGGCGACGCCCCTGGTCTGGGCTTGCGTGGTCTGGGCCGGTTTCGTCTCGTCGGTGGTCGCCACCACCCTGGTCTTCTGGCTGGTGCAGAAGCGCGAGGCCGGGCGGGTGACGCCCTATTTCCTGGCTACGCCGGTGGTGTCGATCCTGATCGGCTGGATGATGGGCGACGTGCTGACCGTCCAGATCCTGACCGGCGCGGCCCTGACTATCGCCGGGGTCGGCGTGGTCTCCCTGGCCGAACGCAACCTCAGGGCCGGGGCGGCCAAGGCCTGACCCCTCAAGCCGCCGTCAGGCGATAGGCGGCGGTTTCAGCCGGCCGCCATCACCCCGCACGCCACGCGGGCGCCCGCGCCGCCGATCGGCTGGCTGGCGTGGTCGTCGGCCGCGGCGTGGATCACCAGGGCCGAGCCGTCGTCATCCCACAGCCATTGGCCGGGACCCGACCGGGCGATGCGGGCGCGGGTGGTGAACAGCTCGGCCTGGATGCGGCCTTGCGCGTCGGCGTGAATGTTGGGCAGATCGCCGTCGTCCGGCCCGTCGGCGTTCAACAGGCCGTGCGGCGCCTTGGGCTCGCCATGGTTCACATGGGCGCCCGCCGAGGTGAAGGGGGCCGCGCACTCGCCCTTGGCGTGGATATGCACGCCGTGCCAGCCGGGGGTCAGCCCTTCGGCCTCGATGCGGATCAGCAGGCCCGTCGGTCCCTGGGTCAGGACCGCCCGACCGATGCGCGCGCCCGCGGCGTCAGTCAGGGTCGCTTCGCCGAAATCCCCCATCGGCGCGCGTTCGGGCGCCACGGTGGAATAGTCGTTTGCGGTCACGCTGACGCAGGCGGCGAGGGGCAGGGCGGCCAGGGCGGCGATCAGGGCGGGGCGCATGGAATTTCCTTCCGTTCGGGCGGGGCGAAAAGGCGGGCGTTTCTTTGCTTAACCGGCCCTCGGGTGCTAGAAAACCCGATAGCGGATCACGTTCCGATTCCGGCAAATTTAGCCCAGATTTCCTTGACCGACGACATCATTCAAAACGCCGCGCCTTCTCTGGGCGGCGGCGGCGACATCGCCCCCATCTCGATCGAGGACGAGCTTCGCCGCTCTTACCTCGACTACGCCATGAGCGTGATCGTTTCGCGCGCCCTGCCTGACGCGCGCGACGGGCTGAAGCCCGTGCACCGGCGCATCCTGTATTCGATGCACGACCTGGGCATGGAGCCTAGCCGCGCCTATTCGAAATGCGCCCGCGTGGTCGGCGACGTGCTGGGCCGGTTCCACCCGCACGGCGACGCCTCGGTCTATATGGCCCTGGTGCGCATGGCTCAGCCCTTCTCGATGGGGCTGATGCTGATTGACGGCCAGGGCAATTTCGGCTCGGTCGACGGCGATATGCCGGCCTCGATGCGATACACGGAATCGCGCATGGCCCCGGCGGCCGTGGCCCTGTTGGCCGACATCGACAAAGACACGGTCGATTTCCAACTGAACTATGACGAAAAGGAACTGGAGCCGGTCGTCCTGCCGGCCCGGATTCCCAATTTGCTCGTCAACGGCGCCGGCGGCATCGCCGTGGGTATGGCCACCAACATCCCGCCCCACAATCTGGGCGAGGTGATCGACGCCTGTTTGGCGCTGCTGGACGACCCGGAGGTCTCCGACGAGACGCTGCTGGACCTGGTGCCCGGTCCCGATTTCCCGACGGGCGGCGAGATCATGGGACGCACCGGCGCCCGCAACGCGCTGCGTGACGGCCGCGGCTCGGTCATCGTGCGCGGCAAGGCGGCGATCGAGACGATCCGCAAGGATCGCGAAGCCATCGTCATCACCGAACTGCCCTATCAGGTGAACAAGCAGACCCTGATCGAACGCATCGCCGAAATGGTGCGCGAGAAGCGGCTGGAGGGCATCGCCGATGTGCGCGACGAATCCGACCGTCAGGGTATGCGGATGGTCATCGAGCTGAAGCGCGATGCATCCGGCGACGTGATCCTGAACCAGTTGTTCCGCTACACGGCGCTGCAAAGCTCGTTCGGCGTCAATATGTTGGCGCTGAACCACGGCCGCCCCGAACAGATGGGCCTGCGCGCCCTGGTCCAGGCCTTCCTCGACTTCCGCGAGGAGGTGGTGGTCCGCCGCATCAAGTTCGAACTGGGCAAGGCGCGCGATCGCGGCCACGTCCTGGTCGGCTTGGCCGTGGCCGTGGCCAATATCGACGAGGTCATCCACATCATCCGCTCCTCGGCCGATCCGACCGAGGCGCGCGAGCGGTTGCAGGCCAAGGCCTGGCCCGTCGGCGACATGATGGCCCTGGTCGAACTGATCGCCGACCCGCGCAGCGTCGTCATCGACGGCGACAAGCTGCGCCTGACCGACGAACAGGCCCGCGCCATCCTGGCCCTGACCCTGTCGCGCCTGACCGGCCTGGGCCGCGACGACATCTTCGGCGAGGCGCGCGGTCTGGCGGACACCATCCAGGGCCACCTGACCCTGCTCAGCGATCGCGCCAACATCCTGGGCGTCATCCGCGCTGAACTGACCGAGGTGAAGGACCAGTTCGCCGTTCCCCGCCGCACCGTCATCGGCGAGGGCGACGCCGAAATGGAGGACGAAGACCTGATCCCGCGTGAGGAGATGGTCGTCACCGTCACCCACGGCGGTTACGTCAAGCGCACGGCCCTGGCCGCCTATCGGACCCAGCATCGCGGCGGCAAGGGCAAGTCGGGCATGGCGATGAAGGACGAGGACGCCATCGTCGGCGTCTTCTCGGCCTCGACCCACACGCCGGTGCTGTTCTTCGCCACCAACGGCAAGGCTTATAAGCTGAAGGTGTGGCGTCTGCCGCTGGGCGCCCCGACGGCGCGCGGCAAGGCCTTCGTCAACCTGCTGCCGATCGAGCCGGGCGACAGCATCATGAACGTGCTGCCCCTGCCTGAGGATGAGGCGACCTGGGGCGACTACGACATCATGTTCGCCACCCAGTCGGGCGACGTGCGCCGCAACAAGCTCAGCGACTTCGCCACCGTCAACCGCGCCGGCAAGATCGCCATGAAGCTGGAGGAGGGCGACCACATGGTCGGCGTCGCCCTGTGCACCGGTGAGGACGACGTGCTGCTGACCACCGCCCTGGGCCGCGCCATCCGCTTCAAGGCCGACGACGTGCGCGTGTTCAAGGGGCGCGATTCCACCGGCGTGCGCGGCATCCGCCTGGCGCCGGGCGACGAGGTCATCTCCATGGCCGTCCTGGGCCGCGTCGACGCCAGCCCCGAAGAACGCGCCGCCTATGTCAAACACGCCAACGCCATGCGCAAGGCGGCGGGCGACGAGGATGAGGCTCCGGTCGAGGCGGACGGCGACGACGAGGCCGGCGACGCCGTCCTGTCGGTCGAACGCATCGCCGCCCTGGGCGCGGCGGAACAGTTCATCCTGACCATCACCGACACCGGCTTCGGCAAGCGCTCCTCGGCCTATGAATACCGCCGCACCGGTCGCGGCGGGCAGGGGCTGACGGCGCACGGCCTGGGCGGCCGCGCGGGCGACCGTCTGGCCGCCGCCTTCCCGGTCGAGGGGTCCGACGACTTGTTGCTGGTCACCTCGGGCGGTCAGATGATCCGCACGCCGGTCGAACAGATCCGCATCGTCGGCCGCGCCAGCCAGGGCGTCACCGTCTTCCGCACCGCCGACGGCGAGAAGGTGGTCTCGGTCGAACGCCTGGCCGACGCGGGCGGAGATGCGGATGCGGACGAGGTCGAAGAAGGCTGACCGCAGCGCTAGCCGTCGCCTAATGCCGACAGCAGGCGCATATGTAGCGCGTGGCCGTTGGCCTGGGCGTGTGCGACCAGTTTGGCGTCAAGGGTGACGAGTGGGACTTGGCGTTCCATCGCCAGGGCCAGGTAGGCAGCGTCATAGATCGAGTATCGATGGGCTTGCGCCAGTCGAAACGCCTCCAACGCCAAAGGCGCTGACAGGTCGATCAGGGTGACCAGCCGGGGCGTTTCGGAAACAGCGCGCGCGCCGACTTCTGCGGAGGTCTGATCCTTACAGACCTTCTTGGCGGCGATGCTGGCGATTTCCAGGAGTAGAAGCGTCGGCGCGATAAGCCGGGCTTCGCGGGCCAGGAACGACCGCGCCGGTGCGGTTTCGGCTTCCTCGAAAAAGGCGGCGCCCAGCAACGACGCATCGGCGACCCACAGCCTATCGGCCGTCACGGTCGTCACGAACCAGATCGGCGCTGGTGGGGCCTGACATGACGGACTTGCCCGCAAACCAGTCCAAGGTCGCCGCGCGGCGGCGGCGCGCCATTTCGTCCAAGAATGTCACACCGGCCTCCGCGACTGAGAAACCGCGCTCCTCAGCCATGTCTTCCAGCAAGCGTTTCGCCGCCGGAGATAGGGCGTCGATCCGAATCGCTTCGTCTCCTGATGCGTCGGTCTTTAGCCGGTTCTCGCTTTGCTTCACGAACGCCACCTGCCGCCGTGCGACATCCAGCTTGGCTTTTCGATCGGCCCGGAGCCAGGCTAGGGCTTGGCTATGAGTTTCCGTATTGGCCCACCACTGGCGCATATTCTGACCATAGGCAGTCGGGGGCAGGCGACGGCCCAGCACGCTCTCGATCTCCGAATAATTCATGACGACAGTCGCGTCCGACGCCTTGATGAGGTGATCTTGCAGAGGCTGATAGCGAGCCATATAACCGTCTCCATTAGTTCATATAGTTCAATATAAAGGTATATAACTATTTTGTCAAGCTGCTTCGTTGACGGCAAGCCTGCAGCCCTTGATGACCTGGTCCATCCGGCGCTGGTCAACTATGGCGCCTACACCTCCTTCGCCGTGCAGGGCGGGGGCGTGCGCGGGCTGGATCGGCATATGGCGCGGTTGTGGGACGCCGCGCTCGAACTGTTCGGCGAGACGATCGAGGAGGATCAGGTGCGCGACTGGATGCGTCAGGCGCTGATCGACCACGCTGACGCCTGGATGCGCATCAGCCTGTATGCGCCCGAGATCGGGGTGCGCACCCCTGACTGGATCGGCCGCCCCCGGATGATGATCGGGGTCTTTGCGCCGGTTGCGCCCCTGTCCGAACGCCCGCTGCGGCTCCAGCCCCAAACCTACGGCCGCGAGGCGCCGCATCTGAAGCACGTCGCCACCTTCGGATTGATCCGGGCGCGACGGACGGCGATGACCGCCGGATTCGACGACGCCCTGTTCGTCGGCGCTGACGGCCGAATCTCGGAGGCCAGCGTCTCCAACATCGGCTTCCTGTCCGGCGACCGGGTGATCTGGCCCCAGGCGCCGATGCTGGCGGGCGTGTCTCAGGCCCTGATCGCCGAGCATCTGGCCGCCGCGGGCCTGTCGCAAGAGACACGGCCCGTGAGCTTGGCGGACCTGTCCGGCTTCGACGGCGCCTTCATCACCAATAGCGCCACGCCCGCCTGCGCCGTCGCCTCGATCGGGGAGCAAGCCTTCCCGGTATCGGCCGAGCGGATCGCCGCCCTGGTCTCGGCCTGGACCGCCGCGCCGGTCCAGGCGATCTGACCCGACCTTGCCGCGCCCCGACTAGGCCCGGTCGGATCGGGCTGCTAATCAAGGGGCGAACGGGGGGACACGCCATGCGCATCGGACTGTATCCGGGCACCTTCGATCCGGTCACCAACGGTCATATGGACATCATCGGCCGGGCGGTGAAGCTGGTCGATCGACTGGTCATCGGCGTGGCGCGCAATGACGACAAGGGTCCCCTGTTCACCACCGACGAACGGGTCGAGATGGTGCGCGAGGCGGTGGCGGGCATGGACGCCGACATCGTGGTTCAGCCCTTCGACACCTTGTTGATGCATTTCGCCGAGAAGCTGGACGCCTCGGTGATCGTGCGCGGTCTGCGCGCCGTGGCCGACTTCGAGTACGAGTTCCAGATGACGGCGATGAACCAGCGCCTGAACAGCCGGATCGAGACCGTCTTCCTGATGGCCGATCCGCGCCACCAGGCCATCGCCAGCCGTCTGGTCAAGGAGATCGCCCGGCTGGACGGCGCGATCAGCAGTTTCGTCAGCCCGGCGGTCGCCGCCCAGGTGCTGGCCAAGGTCAAGGAAAACCGATGAGTCCGCGTATTTCGTTTCTAGCTTGCGCCGCCCTGGCCCTCTCGGCGGGCGCCGCTTCGGCCCAGACGGTTTCGGAATGGCGCACTGTCGCGCCCGAGAATCTGTTGATCATCGACACCGCCCATGGCCGCGTCCTGGCCGAACTGTCGCCTGTCCAGGCGCCGCGTCATGTCGAGCGCATTCGCGCCCTGGCTGATGCGGGCTTCTACGACGGACTGAAATTCCATCGGGTCATCGAAGGCTTCATGGCCCAGACCGGCGATCCGCAGGGCACGGGCCAGGGCGGCAGCGAACTGCCTGACGTGGCGGGCGAGTTCGCTTTCCGGCGTGCGCCCGGCGGCGGTTTCGTCTCGGTCGGTCCCAATCCGACCGGCGGGCAGATGGGCTTGCTGGGGTCCATGACCATCCAGAGCCAGCCGGACGCCCAGGCCATGGTCAACGCCGACTTCAAGGTGCCAGGCGTCGGTCTTTTCTGCCCCGGGACCCTGGGCATGGCCCGCGCCGCCAACCCTGACAGCGCCAACAGCCAGTTCTTCATCATGACCGGTCGCAAGGACGATCTGAACGGCGGCTACACCGCCTTCGGCCGCGTGGTCCTGGGCATGGAGGCGGTGCGCGCGCTCAAGGCGGGCCGCCCCGAGGCCGACGGCCAGGTTCAGGGCGATCCTGACGTCATGACCCGCGTCCGCATGGCCTCCAGCCTGCCCGAGGCCGAGCGTCCGACCGTGCGGGTGATGGATGTGCGCTCTCCCGCCTTCGCCGCCCTGCTGGAACAGACCCGCGCCGCGCGCGGCGCCGCCTTCAACGTCTGCGACATCCAACTGCCCGCCCAGGGCGGCTAAAGGAGACCGCCATGATCCGTCCCGCCCTGATCGCCGCCCAGGCTGTCGGCGTCGCTCTTCTGGCTGCAACGCCCGCCCTGGCCCAGGAAACGCCCGCCTCGGCCGCGCCCGCGGCCGCGGAATGGCGCACCGTGACGCCCGAGAACCTGTTGGTCGTCGACACCACCAAGGGCCGCATCCTGGTGGAGTTGGCGCCGCTGGCCGCGCCCAAACACGTCGAGCGCATCCGTATGCTGGCCCAGCGCGGCTTCTATGACGGCATCGTCTGGCATCGGGTGATCGACTGGTTCATGGCCCAGACCGGCGATCCCCTGGGCACCGGCGAAGGTCAAAGCCCCTATCCCGATTTGGAGGCCGAGTTCACCTTCCGCCGCGACAGCGCCATGCCCTTCGTCCCCGTCGCCCGGCCGATGGGCGCCGAGGTCGGCTTCATCAACAGCCTGCCGGTTCAGACCCAGCCCGACGCGGCCATGGCCCAGACCGGCGACGGCAAGGTGCATGGTTGGGGTCTGTACTGTCCCGGCGTGGCGGGCATGGCGCGCGGTGAGGCCAACGACAGCGCCAACAGCCAGTTCTTCTTCATGCGCCAGGCCTATCCGGCGCTTGAGAAACGCTACACCGTCTGGGGCGCGGTGGTGTCGGGGCTGGACGTGGTCCGCGCCATCAAGGTCGGCGACGGCGACAACGGGGCGGTGACGTCAGAGCCGGATCGCATGGTCCGCGTCCGCGTGGCCGCCGACCTGCCCGAGGCGGAACGGCCGGTGGTCCAGGTTCTGGATGTGCGTTCTCCCACCTTCGGAACCCTGGTCGAGGCGGCGCGACGCGCACGCGGCGCCGACTTCTCGGCGTGCGACATCCAGTTGCCGGTTCAGGTCTCGGGCGCAGCGGCGCCCGCCGCCTGACGCCTGCCCTGGCGACGTCGCCGCCGGGGTTTGCTGTCCTGTTTCATCCGCTGCAGCAACAGCCCCTCGCGCAGGCCCCGGTCGGCGACCCGAACCCGCTCGCATGGCCATATCCGCTGCACAGCCTCCAGGATCGCGGCCCCCGCCAGCACCAGATCGGCGCGATCCGGGCCGATGCACGGTTCGGCGGCGCGCCCGCGCGGTCCCAGGGCCATCAACCGATCGGCGGCGTCACGGCACTGGCCGCTGGTCATCCACAGACCGTCGACCAGATCGCGCTGATAGCGACGCAGACCCAGGTGGATGCCCGCCAGGCTGGTGATGGCGCCGGATGTGCCGACCAGATGCGCCTTGCCGTCGTCGAACAGGCGGCGCAGCGAGGCGTCCTCGATGCCGCCGGCGCGGACGGCGGCGGCCATGTCGGCGACCATGGCTTCGTACCAGTCCAGGCCCGAGGCCGCCGGTTCCGGGTGCCGTTCGGCCAGGGTGACCACGCCCAGCGGCGCCGACATCCAGGCGATGGTGTGGAAGCCCTCGCCCGCGCGTTTCAGCCACGACATCTCGGTGGAGCCGCCGCCGACATCGATGACCAGAACGGCCTCGGTCCTGGGGTCGAACAGGTTCAGACAGCCCTGGACCGCCAGTCGCGCCTCCTCCTTCGGATCGATGACGCGCAGGTTCAGCCCGGTGCCTTTTCGCACCCGCTCGATGAAGTCGGCCCCGTTGTCGGCGGCGCGGCAGGCCTGGGTGGCGACGGCGCTGATCCGCCCGCCGGTCAGGCCGCGTCGGGCCAGGCGTTCGGCGCACTGGGCCAGGGCCTCATAGGCGCGGTCCATGGCCGCCGGGTCCAGGCGGCCCGTGCGCGACAGACCTTCGCCCAGGCGCACGATTCGGCTGAAGGAATCGACCACTCGGAAGCCGTCGCGCGACGGGCGCGCGATCAGCAAACGGCAGTTGTTGGTCCCGAGATCGAGGGCGCCGTACAGGGGACCGTCGCGTCCCGACGATCTCGACCTGGGCGCTCCGCCTCTGGACCGGTCGTCGCGCCTCAGGGGCGCGCCGGCGGTGTCCGGCATGGCCGAGCTGCTTGATGTGGGCGGTCCGAAGCGGCGCCCGTCGCGACCACCCTAGACTGTGGTTCGTGACCGAAACAAGCGCCTTGGAACGGTCACATGGCTGTCGCCTGGATGAACGGCGTCATCGGATCAGGCTCAGGGGGCGGCGCCTAGGGTCGGCGCATGACCCAGTCCCTGTGCGCCAAATTCTGCCTCGGCCAGATCGTCCGGCATCGCGACGCCGCCTTTCGCGGCGTGGTGATGGATGTCGACGCCAGCTATGCGGGCGATCCCGCCGCGCCAGGCCCGGACAAACCGGCCCAGCCCTTCTATCGCGTCTTCGTCATGGGGACCGAAGGCGGCTTCGTCGCCTATGCGGCCGAAGAGGTGCTGGAGACTGATCCCGACGTCACGCCCCTGTCTGCGACAGACCAGCACCGCTGGTTCACCGTCGATGCCCAGGGGCGCCATGCGCCGAAATCACAGCCGATCCACTGATGACGGCCGCGCCCCGCACGCGTTAGACTGGGCCGAAATCGGTTGGGTTGGACGTCGTCCGACTCGGCTCGGATTTCGGTCCAGAAATAGTCCTGGAGCCTGATTCACGGCACCGGCGGAAACGCGAAACGTTTCCTCCTCAACCGATCAGGCTCTATGACGAAGGCCGTCAGTGCCGCTGTGCGGGAGTACGTCATGTCCGACTTCGAACACGTCTTCGAACAGCCGCCGGAAGGCGCCGCCGCCGACTGGACCATCCCCCAGAACTGGCGCGCCTATACCGAGGTCGAGCACAAGACCTGGGATACGCTGTACGCCCGCCAGATGAAGATCCTGCCCGGCCGCGCGGCCGACGCCTTCATGAAGGGGCTGGACGCCCTGGATCTGAACACCGGCGGCATTCCTGACTTTTCGGTGATGAATCCGAAGCTTCAGGCCCTGACCGGCTGGACGGTCGTCTGCGTGCCGGGCCTGGTGCCGGACGACGTCTTCTTCGATCACCTGGCCAATCGTCGCTTCGTCTCGGGCCAGTTCATCCGCCGCCCGGACCAGTTGGACTATCTGCAAGAGCCGGACATCTTCCATGATGTCTTCGGCCATGTGCCGATGCTGACCGACCCCGATTTCGCCGCCTATATGCAGGCCTATGGCGAGGGCGGGCAGCGGGCCGTTTCCCTGGGGATGTTGCAGAATCTGGCGCGGCTCTACTGGTACACGGTCGAGTTCGGCCTGGTGCGCGAGGCCGATCAACTGCGCATCTATGGCGCGGGCATCGTGTCGTCGGCGACCGAGAGCGTCTTCTCGCTGGAAGACCCGTCGCCGAACCGGCTGGGCTTCGATCTGGAGCGGGTGATGCGGACGCTGTACCGCATCGACGACTTTCAGCAGGTCTATTTCGTCATCGACTCCATCGAGCAGTTGAAGCGCGAGACGCTGAAGGACTTCGGCCCGATCTATGATCGGTTGAAGGGGACGCCGGAGATCGGCATCGAGACCGTCCTGCCGACCGACACGGTGTTCACGCACGGCACCCAGGCCTATGCGGCCAAGGGCGGACGCTTCGCGGCCTGACTGACGATCCCTGACATGGACGACCGCGCACCGTGCGACGGCGCGCGGTTTTGCTAGGCTGGTCTCTCAACGCGGGAGGCGAATATGTGCATGGCGATGGCGGCGGCTCTGTACGGCCTGGCGGCGATGTGCGCCGGGCAGGCGCATGAGGGGACGTCTTCGGGCGGTCGGGTCTTCAGCGTCCCCGCCTCCATTCCCGGCTGCGGCCCGGCGACGGTGTCGGAAGACAGCCGCGCATCCCTGGGGCTGGACTATGTCTGCGATGTCGCCCCGGATCAGGCCGCCGCGGCGCGGGCCACGGTCTGGGTGGTGGTGTTGAAACAGGCGTTGCCGGTGGCGCCGCGCGACTTCCTGATCGGACAGTCGCAGCGGTGGTGGCCCGACATGGCCGTCGAGGATCGCGCCGCCAACATCAGCGTTCAGACCAAGGTCCTGGCCAACGGCGCCCAGCGGTTCCACTGCATCCATCGCGACGATGTGGCCAATCTGGCCGGAGACGCGCTTTGCGTTCTGGATGCCCCGACCATCGAGGTCCTGATCGCGGGGCGTTCGACCATGGCCCTGACCGCCGACGCCGGGGTCGACGCCGTGCTGAAGGCCGCGACGATCGGCTAGACGTGCTGGAACGGATAGAAGTCCGAACCCAGGCCCAGGATGGCGGTCAGTTCGTCCAGCGCCCCGCGCGTCTCGTCCAGCAGGGCGGGATCGGCCAGATCGCGCGCTGTCAGCCTGTCCCGGTACCAGCGCAAGGCCCAGACGCTGAGCGCGCCGTGCAGTTCGTCGGTCAGGCGCATTCCCGGATTGGCCGCCTCCAGTTCCGGCTCGGTCAGCACCACGCGCAGACGCAGACAGGCGGGACCGCCGCCGTTGCGCATCGACTGGCGCACATCGACATAGTCGACGTGGCCGATGGGACCGTTCGAGGCGACCAACCCCTCGGCGACCGCATGGCTGCGCGGGTTGTCGCGCGTTTCGGTCGGGCAGATCAGGGTCAGGCGGTCTCGGCCGGGGATCGACACAAGCATCGAGTTGAACAGATAGCTGTAGATGGCGTCGGCCAGCGGCAGGTCGGCGGCGGAAACCTCGACGAACTGCGGCTCGAAGCCCCTGGCGGCGGCGCGGATGTCGGCGTGGACGGCCGCCGTGTCCTCGAAGGCCAGTTCGTGATGGAACAGGGTGTCCAGGGCGCCGACGCAGACCACGTCGTTGTGGAAGGTCCCGCCCGCGATGGCCGCGCGCGATTGGCGGGCCAGAACCGCGCCGCTGGCGCCATGACGCCGGGCGAGGGCTTGCGAGGCCTCGCGCGTCTGACGCGCCGGATAGAGACCCTCCCAATGCTCCCAAGCCTCGCGGCCCCAGACCAGCAGATTGACGCCCGGCTCACCGTGATCCGCGCACAGCCGCACGTGATTGGCCGCGCCCTCGTCAGCGAGGTGCGCCACGGAGGGCAGGGCGTCGTGGACGGCGAAGCGCGCCGGATCGGGGAACAGGGCGTCCAGAGACCGCTTCGTCTGGGCGTGCTCCAGGCTGCGGTGCAGGTTGGTCACCAGATTGGCGGGGGTGAAATGCACCCGGCCGTCGGCGGCGTCGGGGCTGGGGGTCACGGTCGCGGCGTTGGCGGCCCACATGGGCGAGGCCGAACAGGCGGCGGCGGCGAAGGCGGGCGCCTCCGTCCAGGCCCGCTCCAGCACCTGAGCGTCCGTGCCGGAGAAGCCGAGGTCGCGCAGGAAGGGAATGTCGGGCCGTTCGTGCGGCGGCAGGACGAACTGGGGCAGACCCAGATCCGCCAGCCGCTTCATCTTGTCGAGACCCTGCAACACCGCCGCACGCGGGTTGGACGCCTCGCCCCTGTTCAGCTTCGACGCCAGATTGCCCGGCGACAGTCCGGCGTAGGAATGCGTCGGCCCGATCAGCCCGTCGGCGTTGGCTTCGATGGCGTTCATCTCAGGCCCTTGATCTCGCCCTCGATGTTCCGCACCGCATCGGCCTCGAAGCTGGCGACCGGATAGGCGCAGTAGTCGGCGGCGTAATAGGCGCTGGGCCGGTGGTTGCCGCTGGCGCCCAGGCCGCCGAAGGGCATATCCCCCGCGGCGCCCGTGGTCGGGCGGTTGAAGTTGACCACACCGGCGCGGATGCGGCGGATGAAGCGGTCCCAATTCTTCGGATCGTCGCTGATCAGCCCCGCCGACAGGCCGTAGCGGGTGGCGTTGGCCTCGGCGATCGCGGCGTCGAACGAACCGACGCGGGTGACCGACAGGAAGGGGGCGAAGATCTCTTCGTCTGGCGCATCCACGCCGGTGACGTCGATGATCGCGGGCCGCACGAAGGCGCCGGGCAGATTGTCGACCGGTCCCGAGGCGCGGATCACCCGCGCGCCCGCATCGATGCGCTGCTGCAAGGCCGCCAGCGCCGCGGCGGCGGCCTTTTCGGAGATCAGCGGGCCGCCATAGGGTTCCGGGTTGCTGTTCCACGGCGCATAGACGATGCGGTCGGCCATGGCGGCGACGGCCTGGACGACGGCGTCGCCCGCCTCGCCTTCGGGCACGATCAGGCGTCGCGCGCAGGAACAGCGCTGGCCGGTGGTGACGAAGGCCGATTGCAGCACGATGCCGGCGGCCGCCTCGGCGTCGGCGGCGTCCCACACCACCAGCGGATTATTGCCGCCCAGCTCCAGCGCCAGAATGACGTGCGGATCGTCAGCGAATTTGCGCCGGAAATACGCGCCCGCCGCGCCCGAGCCGGTGAACATCAGGGCGTCGATACCCGCGTCCAGCAGGGCCGCGCCGGTGTCGCGCCCGCCCTGAACCACATTGACCACCCCGGTCGGCAGGTCGGCGGCGGCGAAGGCTTCGGCCATGGCCTGGCCGACGGCGGGGGTTTCCTCTGACGGTTTGAACACCACGGTGTCGCCCGCCAGCAGGGCCGGGACGATATGGCCGTTGGGCAGGTGGCCGGGGAAGTTGAACGGTCCCAGCACCGCCGCCACCCCATGCGGGCGGTGGCGTAAGGCGGCGCGGCCGAAGGCGGTGTCGGCCTGGCGTTCGCCGGTGCGCTCGTCATAGGCGCGGATCGAGATGTCGACCTTGCCGATCATGGCCGCGACCTCGGTCCTGGTCTCCCATAGGGCCTTGCCGGTCTCGCGGCTGATGGTCTCGGCGAAGGTCTCGGAGCGGTCCTTCAGCACCGTCTGATAGCGTTTGACCGCGTCGACCCGTTCGGCGCGCGGGCGATCGGCCCAGTCGGCAAAGGCGGCGCGGGCGGCGTCGGCGGCGGCCTGAACCTGGACGGACGAAGCGGCGTCGCCTTCCCAGACGGTTTCGCCGGTGGCGGGATCGGTGGAGATCAGACGGGTCATGACGTTCAGATAGGCTCTCAGCTCTTGATCCGCACCGTGTCGCCAGGCCGCACCTTCAGGGCCTCGGCGGTCTCGCGGGTGAGGGTGGCGACATCCCCATCGATCCCCGCCTTCTGGCGCACAGAGCGGAAACCCGAGACGGCGGCGGTCGAAATCAGGGCGGGCAGCTCGGCCTCCACCTCGTCGGCGACGGCGACGGTCATCGGCCGGGCGTCGCGCACAGTGCGGATGTTGTCGCGGCCGCAGGTGACGGTCGGACCCGCGTCGAAGATGTCGATCAGACCATTGGGCCGGAACCCCTCGCTCTCCAGCAGGGCCATGGCCGGCACGCCTTGCGGGTGCACCTTGCCGATCACCGCGCGGGCGGGTTCGGGCAACAGCTCGACATAGATCGGATGGCGCGGGGCCAGATCCAGGATGAACTGCTTGTCGGTCGAGCCGGTCATCATGTCGGCCTGATCGAACTCCATCGGGAAGAATTTATGCGCCACATGGTCCCAGAAGGGGCAGGCGCCGTCGGGGGTGAAGACGCCCCGCAACTCGGCCAGCACGGTCTCGGCGAACAGGTCCGGCTCGGCGCCGATCAGCATATAGCGCGACTGAGACAGCAGCCGGCCTGCGCCGCCCTTCCTGCGGTCGGCCTTGAGGAACAGCGAGCCGACCTCGGACCAGCCGGTGCACTCATTGACCAGAACCAGGGTCTGGTGATCCAGCTTCAGCCCCAATGACGGCGACTGGGCCGTATTGTTGACGATGCGGAACGAGAAGAAGGGCCGTTTCAGCCCCACGGCCGCCTTGACCGAGCCGATGCCGTCGACGTCGCCGGTGTCGGTCTCTTCCAGCATCAGGGTGTACCAACGCTCGGGCGCGGGAACCTTGCCGCCGAAGCTGTCGCGGCTCAGGTCCAGACGTTCGGCCAGTTGGTCGGGGTCTTCCGGCAGGCTGGTGAAGCCGGGACCGGACAGGATGGCCAGTTCCAGCAGATGATCCAGGTCGGCGGGACCGGCGGGACGAACGACGAGCATTTACAGGGACTCCAGGCGCAGCGCCTTCAGTCGGCGCGCGTCGATCTCGCCCGAGGCGATCTTGCACAGGATCAGCGCCGACAGGCGGGCGCGCTCGGCGAAGCTGGCGGGCCAGGCGTATTCCTGGTCTGAATGGATATCGCCGCCGATGACCCCGAGCGTGTCGATGTTGGGCAGGCCCGCGGCGTGCAGATTATTGCCTTCGCAGACGCCGCCCGACGGCTTCCAGGCGATCGACTGGTTCAGCAGGACGCCGGTGCGCCGCACCGCTTCGAACAGTTCGGTCTGGGCCGCGTCCATCGGCTTGGGCGGGCGGGTGAAGCCGCCATGCAGGTGCAGGCTCAGCCCCTCGAACGGCGGCGCGGCGACCAGGCGGTCGATCTGTTCGACGATCCAGTCGGCGGCGGCCTGGTCGGGCACGCGCACGTTCCAGCGCACCACGGCGTTGTCGGCCACGACGTTCAGCGGCCCGCCTCCCGAGATCTTGGCGACATTGACGCTGACGCCCTCCCTCTGGCCGTTCAGGGCGTGCAGGGCGGCGGCGATCATGGCGGCGCCGGCGACGGCGTTGCGGCCCTCGTCGAAGGCGCGTCCGGCGTGGGCGGCCTTGCCGGTGACGATCAGGTGGAAATTGCCGCTGCCCTTGCGCGCGCTCGCCAGGGTTCCATCGGGCAGCGAAGGCTCATAGGTCAGGCCGACGTGGCCGCGCGCGCCCAGTTCGGCCAACAGCGGCGCCGAGGCGGGCGAGCCGATCTCCTCGTCGGGGCTGAGCAGCACGGTCCAGCCGACGCCGTGACGGCCCGGGTGGGTCTCGAACGCCTCCAGCGCGCCCAGCAGCACGCTGATCCCGCCTTTCATGTCGGCGATCCCGGGACCGTTCAGGGCGCCGTCGGGGCGAACCGTCACGCGCTGGAACGCGCTCTCGGTCGGAAAGACGGTGTCGTAGTGGCCGGTCAGCACGACCTGGATCGGCGCCTCGGGCCGGGCGGTGATCTTCAAGGCGTCGGCGTGCGCCTCGGCGCGCACCGAGCCGTCGTCGTCGACGAGGGTCGAACCGGCCGTCGCAATGCGCTCGACCACGGCGGGCAGGGTCCGGGCTTCGGCCTCCAGAAGATCCAACACGCGGTTCAGCCCGGGCGCATTCCTAGAGCCGGAATTGACCTCAGACCAGGCGATCGCGCGCGCCACCAGGGCGTCGGCCCGCGCCGCGACATGGTCGAGCACGGCCTGGTCTGCTTCGAGAATCCGCATGGGCGCGGACCCTAGACGCGCGGAACGCAAAGGTGAAGGCGGCGCACTGGCGATAGCCGCCCGACGACACTAGATCGGACGATCAAGGAGACGCCTATGTCCGTGACCCTGTATCACAACCCCCGTTGCAGCACCTCGCGCGCCTCTCTGGAGTTGCTGCGTGCGCGCGGCGTCGAACCGACCATAGTCGAGTATCTGAAGACCGGCTGGGACCGTCCGACGCTGGAACGCCTGGCCGAGGGCGTGGGCGGGGTTCGCGCCCTGTTGCGCGCCAAGGAGCCGGGCGCGGCGGCCTTGAAGGGCGTGGCGGACGAAGCTCTGATCGCGGCGATGATCGCCGATCCCATCCTGGTCGAACGTCCCGTGGCCGAGAGCGACAAGGGCGTGCGCATCGGCCGTCCGTCCGAGGCGGTGCTGGAGATCGTCTAGCGGTTCGGGCGCTGGTCGTCGTCGCGGGCGCCTGGCGGACGTGACGAACGCCGCCAGCGGATCGACAGGCTGGCGTCGCCCTGGCCGCCGAATTTCGAACTGATCGCCAGGTTGCGGCGCACCTGCCATTCCACGTTCACGGCCGCGCCGCCTTCACCGCCGCCGATGATCTCCAGATAGACATCGTCGGTGATGTAACGCCCGCCGGCCACTGTCATGGCCGAGGCCTCGCCGCCGAACGACAACCGGTCCAGCCCCGCCAGTTCGCGCAGATTGCCGATCACGTCGAAGCCGCCGCCGCCGGCCAGAGCCGCCACCCCCGCCGCCAACTGGGCCGCCTCGAAGGCCGACAGTTGCGAGGCCGAACGACCGAACAGCACCTGTGACAGGATCTCGTCCTGCGGCAGCGACGGCGTCGAAGTCAGTTCGATCTCGGGCGAGGCGGCCGTGCCGGTGACGCGGATAGTGGCCGTCAAGGCCGGGTCCTCGCGCACCGCCGACAGGTTCAGGCGAATGCGCTGGAGGTCGGTCGACAGGGTGACCACGCCGCGATCGTCGAACACGAACCGCTTGCCCGCGAACTCATAGTCGCCGCGCACCACCCCGGCCGTGCCGCTGAGCACCGGTCGGGTGATCGTGCCCTGGATGCGGGCGTTCACGTCCATTTCGACGTTCAGGCCGCGTCCGGCCACGCGCACGCGGCCGTTGGACGAGCGCAGTTGGATGTCCAGGCCGATCTGGGGACCACGCGCCGTGCGTTCGACATCCTCCTCCTCGTCGCCGCCGGGCCGGTTGATCTCGACCACGTCCATGCGGACGATGCCGTTGGAGCCTGGCGGATTGGCCTCGATGCGGCCTTCGTCGATGTCGATCTGGCCGGTCAGTTGGACATTGCCGTCCTCGCCGCGCACGACGGTCAGGGGACCCGAGGCGCGAGCCTGGGCCAGATCGTTGTCCAGGATCTGGAAATCGGCCAGCCGAAGCTGGAAGGTCGAACCTGAACCCTGACGCAGACCGATGCGCCCCTGGCCGGTCACCCGCCCACGCCCGCCGTCCGCCGCGGTGAAGGTCTCGACCAGGGCCGTGGTGTCGTCGAACCGGCTGGCCAGGGTCACGTCGGTCAGGCGCAGGCCGGTCTGACTGTCGCTGAACGCGCCCTGGGTCAGGTTGAGGCGGCCGTTCAGGCGCGGCTCGTTCACCGTACCCGCCAGGGTGGCGCGGGCGTCGACCTGGCCGGCCAGGGCGCGCTCGCCGCCGAAAAACAGATCCCAGATCGGCTGGATCTGGCCCTGGGCCGACACCGTGCCCGACATCGGCCGGGTGCGGGCGATCGCCAACCGCAGCGGCGCGGCCGAGGCTTCGACAGGCAGGACCACGTCCGCCTCGGCCGAGACGGCGCCTTCATCCTGAACATTGGCCTGGATGCGCAGTTCGTCATTGACCAGCACGGCGTTGAACTCGCCACCGACAGCCAGACCGGCGGGGGCGTCGATGCTGCGGATATCCTTTAGATTGACATTGGCCGAGCCGGACAGGTCGCCGCCCGAACCGCGCAACGACACCTTGCCGGTAACCCGGCCGCGCAGGTCGGGCGTTATGGAGCCGAGTTCGACGCTGGTCAGGTCGGCCTGGAGAATGGCGGCGTCGGAATCCTGGCGCAGTTCGCCCAACAGCACGCCGCCGCCGATGTTCAGGTCCAGCCGCGCCACGCGGCCGTCGCCCGAAAGGGCGATGACGGCGGGATTGCGGGTGGTGAAGGCGACCTCGCGCACTCGGCCGCCGCCGCGCAGGACGATGCTGTGCGCCTGGCCTTCGCGGGCATAGACGCCCGCGCCATTGAACTGAACCGGGGTGGCGCCGCCGACGTCGAGCGCCAGGGTGAAGGGCAGACGGTCCAAGGCGCCGCGCCCGTCCAGGTTCAGAGTGCGTATGACATAGGTCGATCCGGCCAGGCGCACATTGCGCGCGTTGATGTCCAGGATGGCGCTGTCGTCGCCGCCGCCCTCGGTCAGCCGGATGCGCCCGTCCGCCGCGCCCGAGGCCAGGAAGGCGCCCGGCCGGGCGGTAAAGGTCAGGTCGGCGCTGGACGGCGTCTTGCGGGACAGGGCGATCGCGCCCCGCGCCGTCACTCCGCCCGCGTCCAGGTCCACGTCGGTCAGGCGGATGCTGGGACCGCCCAGGAAGAAGTCGCCCGAGGCCCGGGCCGGGCCGTAGTTCGATCCGGCGGTGACGGCGATGCGGCCGTCGGAACTGTTCGCGCCCTTGCGGAAACTGAGGATCAGCCGCGCCTGGACCAGTTTCAACGCTCCGGCGTCAATGCGGTCGAGGGCGGCGGTCAGGTCGGCGCGCGGTTGCGCCAGGGTGCCGGTCACGGCGCCGTTCCCGGTCATGGCCCCGCCGATCTCGACCGGGCCGACGGCGAAGGGGCCTTGCGCGGCCCAGTCCAGCGCCAGGCGCAGGCGGCCGTCTGTCTCGATCAACCCCTTGGTCGAGGCGCGGCCCTGGGCGCCGGTCAGCCGACCGTCGTTCAGTTCGATGCGGCCGTCCCTCAGCAAGCCCGCCAACTGAAGACGCGGAGTGGGTCCCAACAGGCGGTCCAACTCGGCCTGGCCGGTGACCAGGCGCGCGCCGCGTCCGTCGAAGCCGATGATCCAGGGCGCGCCGGTGCGCGCCGTCGAGGCCTGAATGTCGCCGCCGAAGGCGCCGCGCGCGCCGCGGTGCAGGCGCGACAGGTCGGTGATCCGCGCCTGACCCCGGAAATTCAGCCCGCCGTTCAGGCCGCGCCCGCCGGTTCCCCGCACGGTCAACGCCTGCCCGTCCGCCTCGACGCGGCGCAGCAGGATCGCGCCATCGGCCTGGCGCAGCGCCGTCCCCCGAAGACGCGGCGTCGAACCCAGCAGGGCGCCGATCACGCCGGCGGTCGATCCGCCCGCAGCCCGCAGGTCGGTCTCGATCTCCAACCGCCCCTTGTCGACCGCGAGATCCAGCGGCCCGGAGATCCGCGCGGCCCGGTAACTGGCGACGGAGGCGTTCAGCAGGCTGACCCCGCCGTCGATCGACCAGGTCTCGGCGTCGCCCCGGAAGACACCGGCATAGGCGGCCGGACCCGCCAATCCCGTTCCCGCCAGTCGCGTCAGAGATGGGGTCGAAATCTCCAGCCGAACACCCTGGGGCGCATCACGGTCCTTGAGGCGGATGACGCCGTGCGCGTTCGAATTCAGATTTTCGGCGATCAGTCGCCAGCCCACGCCCTGTCGATCCTCGTCCCTGGGGTCCGGCGTCGCGGCCAAGCCGAAACGGGCGGTCGGCCCGATGCGACGCGCCAAGGGCGCCAACAGCTCCGAGCCGCTGAAATCGATGAAGCCGGAGATGCGCGTCCCCTCGGCGCCGTAACGTCCGCGAACGATCAGGGGCGTATAGCGGCCGGTGGTCACGCGGGCGTCGACGATCTCGCCGTTGACCACGGCCACGGCCGAGAAGGGCTGGTCGGGCGAATAGCCCAGCGCACCGGCGATCGGTCCGCCCTCAGCCTCATGGGCGCGCAGATTCAGCCGCAGGTCGGTCGCCGCGTCGCCGAAGGTTGCTGCGCCGCGCAGATAGTCGCCCCGCCGCGTCAGGCTGTAGGCGTCGACCTGGGCCGTCTTGGACCCCTTGCGCGGCACGGCGGCGGAACCGGTCAGCCGCCACCGGCCGTATTCCTGGCTGAAGCCTTCCTCAAGTTCGATATTGGCCGAGAAACGGTCGATGTCGACGCCCAACGGCATGGGTTTGGACGGCACGGTCGAGGGTTCCAGCACCGGACGGCGGATCAGACGAATGCGACCGGCCGAAATGTCCTGTGCGTGGAAGCGGCGCAGCAGCAATGGCCCAAAGGACCAGTCCACCCGGATATCCGTCGCCTCCAACCAGACGCCGTTCGCATCGGTCACGGTGACGCGGCCCAGGGTGAAGTCGTCGAACAGGTCGCCGCGCAGGCCCTCGATGTTGATGCGCCCGTAGCGGCTCAGCTTCTTGCCGTCGACGAAACGGGTGACCCATTCGCGCCCGGGATCGGATCGCAGGTACGTGCGCCCGCCGACGAAGCCGACGATCAGCAGCGCCAGCAGACCCGCGAACACGCCGCCGACGATAAGGGCCGCCAGCCGCAGGCGGCTGCGTTTCGCCTGGGGTGCGGCGGGCGCTTCGTGCGCGTCTGTCGGCGGGGTCTCGGTCAAAACGCCTGTCCGATCGAGACATAGATCTGGAAATCCGCGTCGCCCGGCCGCCGGTCCAGGGGGAAGGCGACATCGGCGCGGATCGGGCCGAACGGCAGCTTGTAGCGCACGCCGAAACCCGCGCCGTAGCGCAGGTTGGCGAAGTCCGGGATTTCGTCGAAGCCGACCGAACCGGCGTCGATGAAGCCTACCGCCTGGAAGCCGCGACCCAGGTCTCGGCGCACCTCCAGCGAGGTTTCGAACAGGCTGGTGCCGCCGCGCGGCGTTTTGTCGGGCAGGCGGGGGGCCACGCCCTGATACTCGTAGCCGCGCACCGAGCCGCCGCCGCCCGAATAGAACAGTCGATCCGACGGCACGCTCAACTCGCTGGCGCCGACGATGGAGCCGAGACGCAGGCGCGTGGCGATCACGGTTCGGGCGGACGGGTCGATCGGGAAATAGGCCGTGCCCTGGGCTTCCGCCTTCAGGTACAGGGCCGTGGCGTCGCCCGCCACGGCGGTGGGCTGGGCCGAGGCGGTGATGCGCCACCCCGAGGTCGGGTCCAGCGGATCGTTCGACTGGTCCCAAAAGGTCCCCGCGCGACCGGTCAGAACAGCGAGGTTCTGGTCGAAAACCACCGGCAGATTGGTCAGGGGGTCGAACCGTGTCTGGGTGTAATGACCCGCGTCCAGGCCGACGCCATAGCTGAACCAGGAGGTCTTGCCGATGCGCTGTTGCAGATCGGCGGCCAGGACCAGGGCGATCCGGCGATAGGCATCGGTGTCTTCGTTCACGGCGGCGGCGGACAGGCGCAGCGTCCGTCCCGCGATCCCCCAGTGCGGCAGGCTGAGATCGGCGCCGATGCGACTGTCGACGTCGGCCAGCCGCACCTCCATCCGCAAGGTGTCGGCGCGGCCCAGGCGGTTGTAGCGGGTCTGGATCACATCCACGCCCGACCCCTCGGCGGTCGAGAAGGTGGCCCCCGCCTCGGTGATGCGCCGCGACCGGTCGGTCAGGGTGACGATGACCGGGCGGAGGCCGTCGGCGTTGGTGCGCTCGGGCGGGGCCAGGGCCACGCCGACGCCGTCATAGACGCCGGTCTCCAGAAGGCGGCGCTCCAGTTCGGCCACATCGTCGGGATCATAGCGGTCGCCTTCGGCCCACGGCGCCAGACCGGCGACCCAACGCGGATTGGTCGGTCCCCGCGTCTCGACCAAGACCCCGTCCAGCTTGACCAGCGGCCCGGCCGAGACGTTGTAGGTCGGGTTGACGGTGAAGGCCGCATGATCGACCACGACCCGACGCGGCTCGGTCCTGGCGTCGGCGTATCCCTGACGCGTTAGACTGGCGATGATGCGTCCTTCTGCGGCGATGACCTCGACGGCGCGGCCCGGATCGCCTGGGGTTATCAGAACCTCAGACGCGGCGATGGCGGCGGCCTCGCCCGAGGGTTCCGGCGCCAGCCAGTTGATCGTCGGCGAGGTCAGGAGGAAACGGCGGCCGGGCGTGATCTGAATGACGGCGACCGGCTGGGTCTCGCCTTCGACCAGATCTTCCAGCTCGGGCTGATAATAGCCCTCGGATCGCAACAGGGCTTCGGCGGCGGCGGCGGCCTCTCTCGCGCGCCGACGGGCTTCGAACCGGTTGGCCGGGGGGTCGCCGGCGTCGCCGACGGCGCGGATGATCTGCTCGCGCAGACCGCCGTCCAGGTCGCCTCGAATCTGGGCGCGCGGCTCGGCCGCGGCCGACAGGGCGCAGACCGCCCACAGGCTCAGGGCGGCGATCGATGAGAGCGGCCTGACGGTCAAACGAATCCCTGCGACGACGACGGCGAAGCGGCCGCCTTTTCCATGCGGCTGTGGCGCCGACATGGCGTCAGTAGAACAGAGTTTCGCTTTCCGGTTTCACCGTCTCTTCCGAGGTGCGTTTCTCGGGCGGCAGGGCGGTGTTGTCGGCGGGGGGCTGGTCCGTGGCGCTGGGGGCCGCGGCCGGTACGGCGGTCTCCTCGGCGGTGGGCGCGACCGGTTCGACCGCGTCCGAGGCGGTCTCGACCGTCTCGTCCTGCGGCGACTGGAAATTGTCGCAGGCGGCCAGGCCCAGGGTCAGGCCGAAGGCGGCTGCGGCGGCGATGATCTTGCGGTTCACGGCATTCCCCCGTCTGTCGTTCGGCCAACGCTCTAACGGCCTGACCGTTCCATACCGGCCCCGTCGCGCCGCGTCATCCGGCTTCAACCAATCCTTTCGATTTGGCCTTCAGACTAAGGGGCGGAGGATCGCGCGCTATGATGACCAGCACGCCATACGCCATGGTGGCCCAGCTTCGCTTTCGCGAGTTGCCCACACGGCTGGCCCTAGCGGCCTTCATCGGCCTGGTGGCCTGGATCACGGCGCCGTCGATCTGGCCTTTGGCCTGGTTCGCCGCGGTCGCGGCCGGGCAGAGTCTGGACTGGGTCGTCTTCCGGCCGTTGCGCCAGGCCCGGGACCGTGAGCCGAGTCGGGCGAGGAAAGTCCTGTGTTGCGCCGCCTCGACCCTGAACGTGGTCATCTATTCCAGCATCGCCGCCTATCTGTGGTTCCGGGGCGGAGAGCCTGGGCGGGTCTTCGCCATGATCCAGGTGGCCGGAGGGCTGTTGCACGTCAGTTTGCATATGCACCACAGCCGGGCCTTGCTGCTGTCGGCCGTGATTCCGCACGGACTCTATTTCCTCGGCCTGCCGGTTCTCAGCGCCGTGCTTTTCCGCGAGCCGGTCCTGGCCCTGATCGCCGTGGGCGGGTTGATGTACGTGGCCCACCTGGTCGCGGCCGTGCGGCAGAGCGCGAACACCACCCGGGCCTTGCGCGAGGCCGGAAGTCTGGCCCTGGCCGAGCGACGCAAGGCCGAGGTGGCCAGCGCGGCCAAGTCGGATTTCCTGGCCGTGATCAGCCATGAGATCCGCACGCCCATGAACGCCGTGATGACGGCCGCCGGCCTGCTGCGCCGGACGCGGCTGGACAGGGCGCAGCGCGATCATGTCGATATGCTGATCGACGCGGGCGATGTGCTGCTGGGCTTGCTCAACGACGTGCTGGACCTTTCCAAGATCGAAGCCGGCAAGATGCAGTTGGAGACCGCCAAACTGGAGCTGAAGAGCAAGCTGGCGGCCATGGTGCGTCTGTGGGAAGGCCGGGCGGCCGCCAACGGCGTGCGGATGCGGCTGAGCCTGGCGGCCGACCTGCCGACGACGGTGCGCACCGACCCGCTGCGGTTCCAGCAGATCGTCTTCAACCTGTTGTCCAACGCCGTGAAATTCACCGCCCAGGGACACATCGCCCTGGACGCCGCCTGGGTCGGCGATCGGCTGGAGATCGCCGTGACCGATACCGGTTGCGGCATTCCGGCGTCGCGACTGGCGCGGGTCTTCGATGGCTTTGAACAGGCCGAGGCGGGCACGACCCGGCGTTTCGGCGGGACGGGGCTGGGCCTGACGATCAGTCGCCGTCTGGCCGAAATGATGGGCGGAACCCTGACGGCCGAAAGCGTCGAGGGCGAAGGATCGACCTTTCGCTTCTCCGTGCCGGCGGCCGCTGTCGGCGAGATCCGACCGGCGATCGCGCCCGCCCTCCAAAGGGCTGACGCCGCCGCCGCTTTCATCTCGGAGCCGGTCGGCCTGGCCGGACGTTCGATCCTGGCTGCTGACGATCATGAGGTGAACCGCAAGATCCTGCGCCTGTTGCTGGAACCGCACGGCTGCCGCCTGACCCTGGTCGAAAATGGCGCGGATGCGGTCGATGCGGCGGCGGTGGAACGGTTCGACGCCATCCTGATGGATATGCAGATGCCGATCATGGACGGGTTGGAGGCGACCCGGCGCATTCATGGCCGCGGGGCCAATACCGACACGCCGGTGATCGCCCTGACCGCCAACGCCATGGACGTGCATCGCGCCGCCTGGGACGCGGCGGGGGTCTATGCCTTCCTGACCAAGCCTATCGACGCCGCTGTTCTGGCCGAGACGCTGGAGACGGCCTGCGCCGAGCGCGCGTCGACGGCGGCCGTCGCCTAAGCCCAGCGGGCCAGGGCCTGATCCAGGGACAAGGCCGGTCGTTCGGCCGTGACCGGGGCGATTTTCCCATCGAAATGCGGCGAGGGTGCGGGTTGAACGACGCCAACCTCGACATGGGCGCCCCGCGCCCGATTGTGCGGATGCGTCGCCGCCTCGGCGAAGGTCAGAACCGGTGTGACGCAGGCCTCCGTGGCGGCGAAATGGGCGCTCCAGTCGTCGCGATCGCGCGTGGCGAAGCGGGCCGCGAACCGGTCATGCAGCCCCGGCCAGGCCGCCGGATCGTGCTGGGGCGCCTCGGCCGGATCGATCTCCAGCCCCGACAGAAGCGCGGCGTAGAAGCGCGGCTCCAGGGCGCCGACGGCCACGAAGCGCCCGTCGCGGCAGGCGTAGCAGCGATAGAAGGGCGCGCCGCCGTCCAGCAGGTTCGCGCCGCGCCGATCCGACCACAGACCCCGCGCCGCCAGGGCCGGAAACAGGGCCGACAACAATCCGGCGCCGTCGGTCATGGCGGCGTCGACGACCCGCCCGCGTCCGCTGGTCCGCGCCTCGACCAGCGCCGCCAGGACCCCCACGACCAGCATCATGGCCCCGCCGCCATAGTCGCCGACCAGATTCAGCGGCGGGCGCGGCGGACGATCCGGCTCGCCCATGGCGTACAGGGCGCCGGTCAGGCCGATGTAGTTGATGTCATGACCGACCTGATGCGCCAGCGGCCCTGTCTGCCCCCAGCCGGTGACGCGGCCATAGACCAGACGGCCGTTGCGCGCGGCCAGATCGTCGGGTCCCAGGCCCAGCCGCTCCATGACGCCGGGCCGAAAGCCTTCGATCACCGCATCGGCCAAGGCGGCCAGGCGCAGAACCCGTGCCCGATCCTCTGGCGACTTCAGATCGACGGGAACGGCCGTCCGTCCGCGATGCAGCACGGCGCCGCCGACATCCTGGAACGCCGCGGCCCCGTCGGTGCGGGTCAGGCGCAGCACCTCGGCGCCCAGATCGGCCAGCATCAGGCCCGCGAAGGTCACCGGACCCAGGCCGTCGAATTCCAGAATGCGGACGCCGGAAAGGGGAGGCATGGTCCAGGCTTAACCGGCGCCGGGCGGGGCGTCGAGCGGTTGACCCCAGACGTCGCCGGTCCATGATCGGGGCATGGATCGTTCCCTGGCCGCCTGCGCCGACGCCTATGCGCGCGCGCACTATTTCGTCACCCTGCCGGATGGGGCGGATGCGCGGTTGAGGCTGGGCCGGACCTGCGGCCCCCTGGCCGCCGTCATGGCCGCGCGCGCGGCGACGACCGCCTGTTTCCTCACCGCCTGGAATCCCGAGAGTCGGCCTCGCGGCCTGGCCGAGAATCAGGCGGATCAGGCCCGGTTGAAAGGGCGCATCGAGGCCCTGGGCCTGACCTGGCTGGCCGCCGAGGGCCGCGACCCGGACGGCGGCTGGGATTCGGAACCCAGCCTGGTCGCCCTGGGGCTGACGTTCGACCAAGCCTGCGCCCTGGGTGACGAATTCGGCCAGAACGCCGTGCTGTTCGCCGGCGCCGACGCGACAATGCGGCTGGTCTTTTGCCTGTTGGGTCGGTCAGAGACTTGACCCGAAACGACGGATGAAAGAGAAGGCGCCCTCGCGCCGCCATGCGATGCGTCCTTAGCTCAGTTGGTTAGAGCATCTGACTTTTAATCAGAGGGTCCTCGGTTCGAGCCCGAGAGGACGTACCATGGCGGCGCTTTCCCTTTCCCGCCGCGCGTGTTGAACTCGCTCCATGCGTCGCGTCCTGCCTGTCATTCTGGTCTCCTGTACGGTCCTGTCGGGCTGCAACGCCGGACGGTCCGTGGCCGAGGGTGCGGGCCAGTTCGGGCGTGGGTTCGAGGCCGCCGCCACGGCGCCGCTGGAGGATCTGAACCTGATGCGGCGTCAGATCCCCACGGTCCTGCTTCAGGCCGAGGCCAATCCCTACGACCTGCGCAACCTGACCCAGTGCCGCCCCATCGCCGCCGAGATCGCGCGGCTGGACGACGCGCTGGGACCGGACCTGGACGAACCGCCCGGTCCCGATGGCCGTTTTCTGAGCGAGCGCGCCGCCGATGCGGCGTCGCGGGCGGCGCTGGACGCGGTGCGTGATACGACGACCGACTTCATCCCCGGCCGAAGCTGGATTCGACGACTGTCGGGCGCCGACGCGCACAGCCGCCACGTCCAGTCGGCGATCCAGGCCGGACGGATGCGCCGCGCCTTCCTGAAGGGCGTCGGCATGCAGCGCAACTGCGCCCCGCCCGCGGCGCCGAGCTGGTTTCAGCCGACGCGGACGCGACGCTAGTTCGAGACGTGACGCGCGTGGAAGTCTCGGCGGAAGGCGTCGAACCGGCCTTCCGAGATCGCCGCGCGCATCGCCGCCGTCAATGCCTGGAAGAAGGCGATGTTGTGCCAGGACAACAAGACCTTGCCGAGGATTTCGTCGGCGCGGATCAAGTGATGCAGATAGGCCTTTGAATAGGTTTGCGAGGCCGGGCAGGGGACCTCGGCGTCCAGCGGGTCCTGATCCTCGGCGAAGCGGGCGTTCTTCAGATTGATCGGGCCGTTCCAGGTCCAGGCCTGGCCGTGGCGGCCGGCGCGGGTGGGCAGGACGCAGTCGAACATATCGACGCCGCGCCAGACCGCCTCGACCAGATCCACCGGCTTGCCGACCCCCATCAGATAGCGCGGCCGGTCGGTCGGCAGCATATCGGGGGCGTAGTCCAGCACCTCGCACATGGCCTGGTGCCCCTCGCCGACGGCCAGGCCGCCGATGGCGTAGCCGTCGAAGCCGATCTCACGCAGTCGATCCGAGGATTCGCGGCGCAGATTCTCGAACGTCGAACCCTGCTGAATGCCGAACAGGGCCTGGGCGTCGCGGGCGCCGAAGGCGGTCTTGGAGCGCAAGGCCCAGCGGGCGGACAGCTCCATGCCCTGGCGGGCGCGGCTCTCTTCGGCGGGCCAGGCGACGCATTCGTCCAGTTGCATGACGATGTCCGAACCCAGCCGGTCGGCCTGAATCTCGATCGAGCGTTCCGGCGTCAAAACGTGTTTGGAGCCGTCGATATGGCTGGAGAAGGTGACGGCCTCTTCGGTCAGTTTGGAGATGCCCGACAGGCTCATGACCTGGAAGCCGCCGCTGTCGGTCAGGATGGGCTTGGGCCAACGCATGAATTCATGCAGGCCGCCCAGGCGCTGCATTCGCTCGGGACCGGGCCGCAGCATCAGGTGATAGGTGTTGCCCAGAAGGATGTCGGCCCCGGTCTGGGCCACCTGATCCACCGTCAGGGCCTTGACCGTCGCGGCGGTGCCGACCGGCATGAAGGCCGGGGTGCGGATGTCGCCGCGCGGGGTCTTCAGGACGCCGGTGCGCGCGCGGCCGTCAGTGGCGGAGATGTCGAAGGGGAACGGCAAAATTGCACTCGAAAAAAGAGAGTCCAAAGAAAGAGAGTCCAAAGAGTGCAATTCGTGCATCCCGGACGGGGCGTTGAGGTGGCGGCCTGCCGATCATAGTGCAGCAGGGGCGGGCGTCAGGCCTATGGGCGGGAAAACTCGAAATCGGCAGAGGTTTCAATGGGGCGACGCCCCGGGATGTGAAGGCTGAGGCCAATACCGAGAACCCTCTCCCTGAGAGAGGGACGATAGCGAATGGAACAGCAGGCTGCCGTCGCCATAGGAATAGAAGCGATAGCCCGTCGCGACCGCATGGGCGTAGGCCGCCTTCATCGCTTCCAGCCCGCAGAAGGCGCTGACCAGCATGAACAGGGTCGATTTCGGCAGGTGGAAATTGGTCATCAACACATCGGCGGCGCGGAACCGATAGCCGGGCGTGATGAAGATGGCCGTGTCGCCGTGGAAGGGGCGGACCACGCCGTCCGGGCCTGTGGCGCTTTCCAGCAGACGCAGGGAGGTGGTGCCCACGCAGACGATGCGCCCCCCCGCGGCGCGCGCGGCGTTGAGGGCGTCGGCGGCGGCGGCGGACACCTCGCCCCATTCGCTGTGCATCCGATGGTCGGCGGTGTCCTCGGCCTTGACCGGCAGGAAGGTGCCCGCGCCGACGTGCAGGGTCACCGCATGAGTGGAAACGCCGCGCGCGCGGATCGCCTCCAGCAGGGCGGGGGTGAAATGCAGCCCCGCGGTCGGGGCCGCGACGGAGCCATCGTATTCGGCGAAAACCGTCTGATAGTCCGAGCGGTCGCGGTCGTCCTCGGGCCGTTTGGCGGCGATATAGGGCGGCAGAGGCATGACCCCCACGTCGCGGATCGCATCGTCCAGAATTGGGCCGGACAGGTCGAAACGCAGGACGACCAGCCCGTCTTCGTCCTTGGCTTCGACCATCGCGTCCAGACGGCCCAGTTCGCAGGCGCCGTCGGTCATGGGGCCGAAGCGGATGCGGTCGCCGGGCTTGATGCGCTTGCCCGGCTTCATGAAGGCCGACCAGACGTCGGGCGCATCGCGGTGGTGCAGGGTGGCCTCGACCGCGACTATCAGGGTCTCGCCGTCGGGACCGGGCCGCTGGCGCACGCCGGAAAGCCGCGCCGGGATCACCCGGGTGTCGTTGAACACCAGGGCGTCGCCGGGCCGCAGGAAGTCGGGCAGATCGCGGATGATCCGGTCTTCCAGCGCGCCGTCGCGCACCACCAGCAGACGGGCGGAATCGCGCGGTTCGACCGGCCGCAGGGCGATGCGGTCCTCGGGCAGGTCGAAATCGAAGTCGGCGGTCTTCATCAGGCGGCGCAAAGGCCATGCGTGAACGGCAGGGTCAAGGCGCTGCATCATCCGTCTCTTCTCCGTCGCTGTGCGGCAGGGTGAGATGGAAAGCCTCTCGCCAGTCGTTGACCCGTCGCGCCTGAGGCTGCAAACCGCCCGTCATGCTGCACAATCTCGAAACCCTGGCGCGCGACGCCAAGTCCTGGCCTTTCGAACAGGCCCGCAATCTGCTGGGCCATGTGCTGAAGAAGCGGTTGTCGGACGCCGAGCGGGATGAGGCCAAGCTGCTGATCGACGCGGGCAAGGCGGGCGAGGCGCTGGCGACCTTCGAGGCGTTGCAGCGGCCGGTGGTGCTGGAGACGGGGTACGGCCCGTCGGGCCTGCCGCACATGGGCACCTTTGGCGAGGTGGCGCGCACGACCATGGTGCGCAACGCCTTTCGCGCCCTGACCGGCGACCATTGGGCCACGCGGCTGATCGCCTTTTCGGACGACATGGACGGGCTGCGGAAGGTGCCGGACGGGGTGCCCAATCCTGAGATGCTGGCCGAGGACCTGCATCTGCCGCTGACGAAGGTGCGCGATCCGTTCGGGACGCACGAGGGGTTCGGCCAGCACAACAATGCGCGGCTTCGCGCCTTCCTCGATAGCTTCGGCTTCGACTACGAGTTCATGAGTTCGACCGAGACCTATCGCTCGGGCCGGTTCGACGCGACGCTTTTGACCCTGTTGGAACGCTATGACGCGGTCATGGCCATCATGCTGCCGACCCTGGGCGAGGAGCGGCGGGCCACCTATTCGCCCTTCCTGCCGATCAGCCCGATCACCGGCCATGTGCTGCAGGTGCCGACGCTGGAGCGCAATGTCGAAAAGGGGACCATCGTCTTCGACGACCCGGCGGGCGGACGCACCGAGGTTCCGGTCACCGGCGGCCATGTGAAGCTGCAATGGAAGCCGGACTGGGCCATGCGCTGGACGGCGCTGGATGTCGACTATGAAATGGCCGGCAAGGATCTGATCGAAAGCGTGCGAGAGAGCGGCAAGATCTGTCGCGCTCTGGGCGGAACGCCCCCCGACGGGTTCAACTATGAACTGTTCCTCGACATCGAGGGCAAGAAGATCTCCAAGTCCAAGGGCAACGGCCTGACCATGGAACAGTGGCTGCGCTACGGCACGCCCGAGAGCCTGAGCTGGTATATGTTCCAGTCGCCGAAGTCGGCCAAGAGCCTGCATTTCAACGTCATTCCGCGTGCCATCGACGACTATCTGAGCTTCATCGACCAGTTCCGCACCCAGGAGCCGGCCAAGCGGATCGACAACGCCGTCTGGTCGATTCACGCGGGCGCCCCGCCCGAGGTCGCCAGCCCGGTGTCGTTCGCCTTGCTGCTGAATCTTGTCGGCGTGGCCAATGCGTCGAACAAGGACCAGTTGTGGGCCTATATGGCGAAATACCTGCCCCAGGCGACGCCGGACAACGAACCGGTGCTGGACCAGTTGATGGACCGGGCGCTGAACTACTACGTCGATTTCGTGAAGCCGACCAAGGCCTATCGCGCGCCGACCGAGCAGGAGGCCGCGGCCTTCCGCGATCTGGCCGCGCGGCTGAAGGCGTTGCCCGCCGACACGACCGACGGCGAGATCATCCAGGGTGAAGTCTATGCGGTGGGCAAGGACCATGGGTTCGAGCCGCTGCGCGCCTGGTTCGCGGCCCTGTACGAGGTTCTGCTGGGCGCCAGTCAGGGACCGCGTTTCGGCTCGTTCGCCGCAATTTATGGCCTGCCGCAGACGATCGAACTGATCGAACAGGGCGCGGCCGGAGAACTGGCCTCGGCCTGATCCGACAGGCCCTGAAGTCGCGAGACGCCGCGCGTCGAGCGGTGGGGCCAAGAAACGCCCTCAAGCAGCGAGCGACCGCGTCGCGAGCGATAGGGCAAGAAAGAATGTCCGCCCTCAAGCAGCGAGCGACCGCGTCGCGAGCGATAGGGCAAGAAAGAATGTCCGCCCTCAAGCAGCGAGCGACCGCGTCGCGAGCGATAGGGCCACGAAAGATGAACCGAATATAACGAGGCGTTCAGGGCAGCCTTCAGGCGCGGTGAGTCAGTCTCCATGCCATCGACCAACTCGATGACAGGAGATGAGTCATGTCGAAGAAGATTTCCGCCGCCATCGCCGCCGCCGCCCTGCTGGGCGGTCTGGCTCCGGCCGCCCTGCCGACCGCGGCCGCGGCCCAGCAGGCCAATGGCGTCACCAACTGCGACGCGCCCGGCGGCCGCCAG
>JAFLCT010000002.1 GCA_017302335.1 Caulobacterales bacterium
GCCGCCGCGCCCGCGCCGGCGGGACCTCGACCCTATCAGGCCGGAAGCGGAGCCGCCGCCGCCCCGACCCCGAGCGCCCCGCCGCGTCAGACAGTTCAGTAAGCCCGGTTGGCGCCGCGACAGCGGGCCGCTATCAACCGCGCCTCACCTGATCCGAGCCTGACCATGTCCGACGCCCTGCCCGACCGCCTCTCCGTCGATCCCGCCAGCCCCTTCTATGACGGGGACCTGCTCGCGCGCGGCGTGGGCGTGCGCTTCAAGGGCGAAGACAAGACCAATGTCGAGGAATACTGCGTCTCCGAAGGCTGGGTGCGGCTGGCCCTGGGCAACCGCGTCGATCGCAAGGGCAAGGCCCTGACCGTCAAGCTGCAAGGCCCGGTCGAACCCTATTTGCAGAACGAATAGGACCTTACCTTCGCCCACCGAGGTCGATAGGGTCCCGGCGCACACTGCTGGAGGATCCATGACTCGTTTCCGCACCCTGTCCGCCGCCGTCGCCGCCTCGGCCCTGCTCGGCGTCGCCGCCTTCCCGGCCCAGGCTCAGGACGCCGCCGTCGTGCGCGCCGCCGAACAGGTGCGGGATCAGGCCCTGGCCCAGAACGTGGCCCTGGACTACGTCACCCAGATCACCACCCGCTTCGGCCCGCGTCCCGCGGGGTCCGAAGCCGAGACGGCCGCCGCCCGCTGGGCCGCCGACTATCTGCGCGGACTGGGCTTCCGCAATGTGCGGATCGAGGAATTCCCGCTGGTCGGCTGGGACCGCGGCGAAGAAGGCGCGGCCATCCTCGGCCCGCGCCCGCAACGGCTGGTCGCCGCCGCCCTGGGCCATTCGCCCGCCACCCCCGAAGGCGGGATCGAGGCCGAGGTCGTGCGCTTCGACAGCCTGGACGCGCTGAACGCCGTCCCCGCCGGGTCGCTGACGGGCAAGATCGCCTATGTCGACGGCGGCCAGATGGTGCGGATGCAGGACGGCTCGGGCTATGGTCCGCTGTCGCGCATTCGCGGCGCCGGGCCTTCCGCCGCCGCCGCCAAGGGCGCGGTCGCCTTCATCATGCGTTCGGCGGGCACGGACGAACACCGTATGCCGCATACCGGCACCACCCGTTACGTCGACGGCCAGGTGCCCATTCCCGGCTTCGCCCTCAGCGCGCCCGACGCCGACCAGGTGTCGCGTCTGGTCGAAATGGGCGAGACGGTGCGTCTGCGGCTTCATTCGACCGCCCGGACCTATCAGACCCTGTCCCACAACGTCGTCGCCGACCTGCCGGGACGCACCCGGCCGGAAGAGATCATCGTCCTCGGCTCGCACATGGACAGTTGGGACCTGGGAACGGGCGCCATCGACGACGCCGCGGGCGGCGCCATCACCATCGCCGCGGCCAAGGCCATTCTGGACAGCGGCCGACGCCCGGCGCGCACCATCCGCGTGGTCCTGTACGGCTCCGAAGAGGTGGCTCAGCCGACCAACACCGGCAACGGCGGCGGCGCCTATCTGCGCAATGTCCAACAGACGGGCGGGGTCGACCGGCACATCATCGCCGGCGAGAGCGATTTCGGCGCCGACCGCATCTACGCCCTGGGCCTGCCGCCGGGTTCGGCCGAGACCGATTTCGGTCGGACGGCGGCCCGCGTCCTGGGTCCGCTGGGCATCCTGTCGGCCGAGGCGGAACTCAGCGGCGGCGCCGACATCGGGCCGCTGGCGCGCGCGGGGGTGCCGGTCTTCGGTCTGCGCCAGGACGGCACGCGCTATTTCGACCTGCACCACACCGCCGACGACACCCTGGACAAGATCGACCCCGAGCAGATGACCCAGAACGTCGCCGCCTGGGCCGCCCTGGTCATGCTGATCGCCGATTCCGACGTGGACTTCCGCGCGACGCGCCCGGCGGCTACTCAGGGCCGCTGACGCCGCGAGCGTGGCGAAACTGGTAGACGCAACGGACTTAAAATCCGTCGACTTCGGTCATGCGGGTTCGACCCCCGCCGCTCGCACCATCCCGGCCTGACCCTGCCGCCCCTGCCGCAATCGACGCGCCTGGGTGCACGGCGGGGTTAGACTCTCGGGATGAAGCCTGGCTCAGTTCTCCCAAAGCCCCGCAGCGCAAGGCTTTGCACCCTTTCGCGCGTCACCCGCCAAGCCCGCTTTTCAGGGTATGGGACCGTCAGGTCAGGACGCCGGACCTGGCGCCTGACCCTGCCGAATTCGAAAAATTACACGTCAGGCGGCAGGGGTGTGGCGACGCGACGCGGCTCAGCCCTTCAGCCGCCACGTCGCGCCCTGCGGCCCGTCCATGACCACGACGTTCAATTCCGTCAGCCGGTCGCGGATACGGTCGGCGGCGGGCCAGTCCTTGGCCGCGCGCGCCGTCGCGCGCTGTTCCAGCAGACCCTCGACCTCGACGCGCAGATCATCCGAGACCTCGCCCTCCAGCCAGGCCGCCGGATCGGATTGCAGCACGCCCAGGATGTCCGCCGCCGCGATCAGCCGCCCCTTGGCCTCGCCCACGGCCGCGGCGTCGCCCGCCGTCATGCCGCGCTCGATCTCGCTGGACAAAGCGAACAGCACGGCCATGGCGCCCGGCGTGTTCAGGTCGTCCTGGATCGCCTTCAGGAAGTCGGCGGGCGGCTCGTCGGTCGTGGCCGGAACGGCCGCCGCCCGGTGCAGGGCGCCATACAGGCGGTCCAGGTTCTTCTTGGACTGGTCCAACAGGCTCTGGGTCCAGTCCAGCGGCTGGCGGTAATGGGCGCTCAACAAGGCCCAGCGCACCACCTCGCCCGGCATGGCCTGCACCAGATCGTGCAACAGCAGGACATTGCCGATCGACTTGGACATCTTCTCAGCGTCCACGGTCAGAAAGCCGTTGTGCATCCAATAGCGGCTGTATTCGTCGTGCGGCTGTTCGTCATGGGCATGGCCGTGGGCGCAGACGCCCTGGGCGATCTCGTTCTCATGGTGCGGGAACACCAGATCGACGCCGCCGCCGTGGATGTCGATGGGCAGGCCCAGCCGCGCCTCGATCATGGCCGAGCATTCGATGTGCCAACCCGGCCGACCGTCGCCCCAGGGGCTGGGCCAGCTCGGCTCTCCATCCTTGGACGGTTTCCACAGCACGAAGTCGTGCGGGTTCTTCTTGTACGGCGCCACCTCGACGCGGGCGCCGGCGATCATGTCGTCCAGATTGCGTCCCGACAGGGCGCCGTAGGCCGGATAGGCCGAAACGTCGAACAGCACGTGCCCTTCGGCCGCATAGGCGCATCCGGCGTCGATGATGGCCTGGATCTGGCCCGTGATGGCCTCGACGTGGTCGGTGACGTGCGGGGCGATGTCCGGCGGGCTGACGTTCAGCCGGGCCATGTCGTCCAGATAGGCGGCCTCGTAGCGCGCCGTGATCTCGCCGATGGGCACGCCTTCACGGGCCGCCTTGGCGTTGATCTTGTCGTCCACGTCGGTGACGTTGCGGGCGTAGATCACCTTGTCCGCGCCATAGGTCCGCCGCAGCAGCCGCACCAGGACGTCGAACACCACCGGCGGCCGCGCATTGCCGATATGGGCGTAGTCATAGACCGTGGGACCGCAGACATAGAGGGTCACCCGGTTCGGATCGCGCGGCTCGAACAGGCGCTTTTCACGGCGCAGGGTGTCGTGGATGTGCAGCGGCATGGTCGCGCGGTAGCCTTAGTTTTCTTGCAGGACGCTAGGGAAGGTCCATATAGCCGGGCCTGAGGCGATAAACAGTCACGGCTGACAAACAATCCGCCGCCGCACGAAGAGATCCAGAATGAGCGTCAATTCCATCAAGCCGGTCCTGGTCGGCGACAACGACCGCAAGGCCCGCCCGTCGCGCGAGACGGCGATGGAGGCGGTGCGCACCCTGATCGCCTGGGCTGGCGACGATCCCGAGCGCGAGGGTCTGATCGACACGCCGCGTCGCGTGGTCGACGCCTATGGCGACTGGTTCCAGGGCTATGACGCCGACGTCGCCAAGGAGTTGAGCCGCACCTTCGAGGAGGTCGAGGGCTATGACGACATGGTCATGCTGCGCGACATCGAGGTGGAGAGCCACTGCGAGCACCACATGGCCCCCTTCCTGGGCAAGGCCTATGTCGCCTATGTCCCGACGGACAAGGTGGTGGGCATCTCCAAGATCGCCCGCGTGGTCGAGATCTTCTCCAAGCGTCTCCAGACCCAGGAGACCCTGACGCAAGAGATCGCCGCCGCCCTCGAATCGCACCTGGCCCCGGCCGGGGTCGCCGTGATGATCGACGCCGAACACCAGTGCATGACCACGCGCGGCGTGCACCACCGTCATGTCTCGACCCTGACCACCCGCTTCACCGGCGCCTTCAAGAGCGATCCGGCCCTGATGGACCGCTTTCTGAAGCTGGCCCAACGCGGGTGAGGTTTCGCCTGACGCGGGTATTCGGCGTGATGGAACCGCCCGTTGTCGGAGATCGCTTTACAAGCGCGTCTCGGGACGCCAAGAGACGTTTCGAAGCTTAAGCTCGGCCCACGCCACGCGCGGGGCCTCAGTATGGAGACGACAGCGCATGGGCGCCAAACTTTCCGGCCCGGGCGGCCAAGGCGGCAAGACGATCTCTCAAAACAGCGAGATCAACGTCACGCCGTTCGTCGACATCATGCTGGTGCTGCTGATCATCTTCATGGTCGCCGCGCCGCTGGCGACCGTGTCGATCCGCCTCGACCTGCCGCCGGCCGTGCCGAACAACGATCCGAACCCCAAGGAGCCGGTGTACATCACCATCCAGGACACCGGTTCGCTGTTCATCGCCGACAAGCAGACCACCATCGAGACCCTGGCCGATGACGTCTGCGCGGCCTTGCAGCCGACCCCGAACTGCCGCGACGAGCGTATCTTCGTCCGCGCCCAGCCCGAGGTGAAGTACAACGCCTTCATGGAAGTGATGAACACCATGCAGGGCAACGGCTTCTTCAAGGTCGGCCTGCTGAACGAAGACATCGAATAGGCGTTTCGCCGGTTCGAACAGGATCAGGCCGCGTCCCGACGGACGCGGCCTTTTTCGTGGACAGGTGACAGAGGCCCCCGCGCCGCCTAATCGAACGCCATGGCCTACAAGTCCCTGCGCGACTTCATTCAGATGCTGGAAGCCGAGGGCGAGCTGGTGCGCGTCGCCGAGCCGGTCTCGACCCATCTGGAGATGACCGAGATCCAGACCCGGCTGCTGCGCAACGGCGGCCCGGCGGTGCTGTTCGAAAAGCCGGTCATGCCTGACGGTTCGATCAGCCCCATCCCCTGCCTGGCCAATCTGTTCGGCACGGTGAAGCGCGTCGCCATGGGGGTGACGCTGGACAAGACGCGCCGCACCACGGCCGGCGAACTGCGTCAGGTCGGCGATCTGCTGGCGGCGCTGCGCCACCCGACGCCGCCGCGCGACATGGCCGGCGCCATCGAGATGCTGCCCATGGTCCAGACGGCCCTGACCATGCGGCCCAAGACGGTGAAATCCGCCCCGGTTCAACAGGTGGTGCTGAAAGGCGACGCGATCGACCTGACCGCCCTGCCCGTCCAGGGGTGCTGGCCCGGCGAACCGGCGCCGCTGATCACCTGGGGCCTGGTCGTCACCAAGGGACCGTCCGACGCGGCTGAAGACGACTTCAACCTGGGCATCTATCGGATGCAGGTGCTGGGCAAGGACCGGGCGATCATGCGCTGGCTGGCCCACCGCGGCGGCGCCCAGCACTACGCCCGACACAAGAAGGCCGGAAAGCGCGATCCCCTGCCCTGCGCCGTCGTGCTGGGGGCCGATCCGGGCACGATCCTGGCGGCGGTGACGCCGGTGCCCGACACTCTGTCCGAATATCAGTTCGCGGGCCTGCTGCGCGGGGCCAAGGCCGAACTGGTCCCATGCAAGACCGTGCCCCTGATGGTCCCGGCCCAGGCCGAGATCGTGCTGGAAGGCCACGTCCTGCTGGACGAGCAGGCGCCCGAAGGGCCGTATGGCGACCACACCGGTTATTACAACTCGGTCGAAACCTTCCCGGTGTTTCAGGTGACGGCGATCACCATGCGCCGCGATCCCATCTATCTGACCACCTTCACCGGTCGGCCGCCCGACGAACCCAGCGTGCTGGGCGAGGCGCTGAACGAGGTCTTCATCCCCCTGCTCCAGCAACAGTTCCCCGAGATCGTCGACTTCTGGCTGCCGCCCGAGGGGTGCAGCTATCGCATCGCCGTGGTGTCGATGAAGAAGGCCTATCCGGGCCACGCCAAGCGGGTGATGCTGGGCGTCTGGAGCTATCTGCGCCAGTTCATGTACACCAAATGGGTCATCGTCGTGGACGACGACATCGACGCCCGCGACTGGAAGGACGTGATGTGGGCCATCTCGACCAAGATGGACCCGGCGCGCGACATCACCGTGATCGAGTCGACCCCGATCGACTATCTGGACTTCGCCAGCCCCGAGAGCGGCCTGGGGTCCAAGATCGGCCTGGACGCCACCGACAAATGGGAGCCTGAAACCAAGCGCGAATGGGGCCAGGAAATCCGCATGGACGAAGCGGTGGTCGAAAAGGTCAGCGAAATGTGGGACCTGCTCGGATTACCGGGTGACGGAACGCCGATCTGGAAGTAGATCAGCCAGGACACCCCCATAACGTGTGGATCCCGGCGAATGCAGCCCAGTAAGCAGACGATCGCTCAACTCTTCGAACCAACGAAGCGCTACGTCATCCCTCTGTTTCAGCGCGCCTATGTGTGGAACGAGGAGGACCATTGGGAGCCGCTGTGGTCTGATATCGTGCGGCAGTCCGACCGCTCGGGCGGACCCCATTCAGGTCACTTCCTCGGCGCGGTGGTGATGCAGAACGTGGCCGTAACGGGCGGTGGGTTGCCTCGCGCGGAGATGATCGACGGTCAGCAACGCCTGACGACGCTTCAGGTCCTGCTCAAGGCGTTGACAGATGTCGCTGCGCAGTTGGCCCCAGACTGGAGGGACCATTTCGGACGTTTGACACGCAACCACCTTACGCCCGGCTGCGCCGACGAGGACCAGTACAAGCTTTGGCCCGGCACGGCTGATCGACGCGCCTTCCGAGCGATTCAGGACAACACCGACCCGGTCTCGGCTCGTAACGCTCTTGCCGAGGAAGATGGATCGCGTCTGCGCCTGATCGACGCCTACGACTATTTCTCCAAGGAGATCCGATCCTATGTGACCGAAGAGGGGCAGGATGTGTCGGGAAGGTTCAAGACCCTGCACGGCGTCTTGTTCGGCGGGCTTCAGATCATCGCCATCGAGCTGGAATCCGGCGACGACCCTCAGATGATTTTCGAGACGTTGAACGGCCGAGGCGAACCTCTTTTGCCGTCCGACCTGATCCGTAATGACTTGTTCCTGCGAGCCGCCGCCGAGGGCCTGGCGCCTGAACCCATCTATGAACGGCATTGGGCGCCTTTCGACGCCGCCTCAGCCGAGGCCGACCGGTATGGCGAGACCCGCTTCTGGCATATGCTGGAACGACAGGGGCGACTGGAACGACCCCGCATCGACCTGTTCGTCTTCCACTATCTGATGATGCACGACCCGGGCGAACATCGGATCGACCGACTCTATGCCGACTTCAGCCGCTGGGCCAAACTGTCTGGGCGTTCGGTGGCCGACATCTTCGCCGACATCGCCCGGTATCGCGACCATTACCGACGGCTGATGGACCCGACCGGGACCGACGTGGTCTCCACGACCGCACGACGGCTCAAGGCCCTGGACACGACGACGGCCTACCCCATCCTGATGTATGTGCTCGGGCTGGATACGGATCGCCTTCAGTCCACCGATCGCGACCGCATCTTCCGCGCTCTGGAGAGCTACGTCGTGCGCCGCTATTTCGCCGGGGGCGACAGCAAGACCTATAACAAGACCTTCATCTCCCTATTGGCCCGCCTGAAGACGGCGGCGCAGGAGACCCCGGTCAACCTGGCGGAATTCGTCGAGGACGAGTTGCTCAAGGGCCAAGGCGCCACGACGATCTGGCCTGATGACGAAGCCTTCCAGAGAGGCTTTCGCACCACCAAGCTTTATGTCGGTTCGCGCCTGGAACGCGCCCGCATGATCCTGACCGCGTTAGAGGAGTTCATCCGCGCCGAGAGCCGGGCCGAGCCGCTCAGCCTGACGGCCAACCTGACCATCGAACACCTGTTGCCCCAAACCAATACGCCAGAGGTCTATCCCTACGGTACGCTCCGCCTCGCCGCCTATCAGGACCTGGCGCCCGAGGACTATCGATGGCGGCTGATACACACCATCGGCAACCTGACGATGCTGACGCCGGGCCTGAACACCATCGCCGGCAACAATCCCTTCCCGGATAAGACCGCCGAGATCAGCGCCACCTCTGATTTGCGTCTTAACGCCTTCACCCGGCTGTCGGACTGTCCTGCACGCTGGTCGGAGGACGAGATCATCGCTCGAAGTGACAACCTGTTCGAGACGGCGCGCAAGATTTGGAGTCGGCCAAACACCGCTACGGGCTAGGCCTGACCTCCGCACGACGGCGGCCTAGGATCATGTGTTGAACCACTCGGGGAGGAGCCGGTTTGAGCGCCTTCGAATTCATGTTCAGCTTCTTCGCTCTTCTGATCGCCCCATGGTGATCCGCAATCGGCGACTGAACCTGGCCCTGCTGGCCGCGCATCACCTCGTCAACCTTGCCCCGATGTTGACCGCGCCAGGCTAGTCGGTGACCGAACACAAGGCTGTTCCTCCCTTGACCGGATCGCCAGAGCTAGTAAGTTGCTTTTTGCAACTTACTAGGAGGCGCCGCCATGGCGGGTGTTTTGAAAGTCACGCAGGACGGGTCGACCCTGATCGTCGAGATCAATGGCGGCCCACAGCAAGAGTTCGGTGAAATCGTCGCCCGGGCGCTGGAGACTCTGATCGCTGACGTCGATCAGAACCCGGATGTCCGAGCCGTCATCTTCACCAGCGCCCACCCGACCCGTTTCATCAGCCATGCGGATGTGAAATGGCTCCAGGAGGGCGGCGTGCGCCTCAAGGAACGGCTGGCCGCCGGCGCTTCGGCTCCGCCGCCGGACCCGGACACTTTCGGCCTGGATCGGTTGCACGGCCTGTTCTTGAAGATGAACAGCGCCTCGGCCGTGTTCATCGCCGCCTTGCAAGGTTCGGCCCTGGGTCTGGGGGCCGAGTTCTCCTGGGCTTGTGATGTGCGCGTCATGGCCGATGCCGACGCCTTTATCGGCCAGCCCGAGGTCTTGTTGGCCATCATGCCCGGCGGCGGCGGCACCCAGCGGCTGACCCGCCTGATCGGGCCGCACAGGTCGTTGATGGCCATTCTGGACGGAAAGCCGTTCACGCCGCAGGAGGCCCTGGCGGTCGGCGCCGTCGACGCCGTGGCGCCGCGCGATCAGGTGATGGCCAAGGCCCTGGCCCTGGCGGCCCATTTCGCCACCCGGCACAAGGCTTCGATCGGCGCGATCAAGCGGGCGGTCTATCTGGGCGGCTCCCTGCCCCTGCCCGACGCGCTACAGATGGAGGCGCGCGAATTCATGGGCCTGGACATGGCCCCGGAAGGCCAGCGCCGTATGCTGGCCTATGAGGTCGATACTTCGACCCTGGGCGACCTGCCGCTCTATGTCGGCGACATTTACGCCCGTTCGATCGAGAGCGGCAGCACCTGACCGGAACCACCGCCCGAAGCCCTTCACGCCTCCTGTCGAATCCCGTGGTGACGGAAGGCTGAACAGGAAATAGGCTGATCGCTCAGCCGACTCTGGGGGGGGCGATGAGTCCGTTCGAGTTCTTTTTCAGCTTCTATGGTCTGGTGCTGGGCCTGGCCATGACCGAGGCCAGCTCGGGCGTGTCGCGCGCCATAAATCAGAGAAGGCGACGGCCGATCGGCTGGCGCTTGTGGCTGTTGCAGGCGGCTATATGAGCGCGTTCGAGTTTTTCTTCAGTTTCTACGGACTGGTGCTGGGCCTGTCGGTGGCGGTGATCGCCACCGGCGTGGCCACGGCCATCCAGCACAGGAAGACGATCCGCATCGGCTGGTTGACGCCGCTGCTGGCGCTGTTCGTGGGGCTGGACATCGCCACCTTCTGGGACGCGGCCTGGAACACCTTCCGCGACGCCCCCTTCAGCTACGGTATGTTGGTGGCGGGTCTGACCATCGCCCTGTTCTATTTTGTCGCCGCCTCCCTGGTGTTTCCACACCAGATCGAGGACGGGATGTCGTTGGACGACCATTTCTGGGCCAACAAGACACTGGTCCTGTTGCTGACCGTGGTGGGCAACGCCCTGATGGTCGCGGCGTCGATCGTTCAGGTGCTCGGCAAGCCGCAGATGATGTTTGTCCTGTTCAACTACGGCTTCACCTTCGCCCTCTATCTGGCGTTGGTGGTCCCCGCGGCGTTCGCCCGCAAGCCGCGCCTGTTCGCGATCCTGATCGGGCTGCACGTCGCCATCTATCTGGCGATCGCCTGTCTGGCGCCGCCGCCGCCGAATCCCCCCGAAGCACCGCCGCCCGTCGCTGGGACGGCCGCCCCCTGACCCGCCGTTTGCCGCGCTTGCCGTTCAGGCCCTAGGAACCTTGTCATGCGCGTTTCACTCATTGTCCTCGCCCTGCTTTCCATGGGAACCCCCGCCATGTCGCAAACCGTCCCCAACGCCGCGCCTTGGGATCAAGCCTTCCTGCCGCCCGCGCCCGAATGGGACGGCGCCAGCCGCGCGCTGCTGCGCGGTGCATCCGACCCCTGGGTCACCGCCTTCGAGGCTGACCCCGAGCATGACTTCAGCCCCGACTACGCCGACACCCGCGCCTGGTTCGACCGGCTGGATGCGGCCTCGGACCTGATCCGCATCGAACAGTTCGGCGTTTCGCCCGAAGGACGGCCGATCTACGCCGTCATCGCCTCAAAGGACGGCGCGGCCTTCGATCCGTCCAAGCCGGTGCTGCTGGCCCAGGCCGGCATCCATCCGGGCGAGATCGATGGCAAGGACGCGGGCATGATGCTGCTGCGCGACATCGCCTTTTACGGCAAGGATGCGTTGCTGGACCGGGTCAATCTGATCCTGATCCCCATCCTGTCGGTCGACGGACATGAACGGGCCAGCGCCTATTCCCGACCCAATCAGCGCGGGCCGCGCATCCAGGGCTGGCGCAACACCGCGACCAACCAGAACCTGAACCGCGACTATCTGAAGCTGGACCAGGCCGAGATGCGGGCCGTGCGCGGCCTGATCCTGAAGTACCGGCCGGACCTGTACGTCGACATCCACGTCACCGACGGCATGGACTATCAGTACGACGTCACCTTCGGCTTCAACGGCGAGAACGGCGTCTGGAGCCGCAGCCCGGCCATCGCCGAATGGCTGAACGACGCCTTCAAACCCGATATCTACGCGGCGCTGGAACGTCAGGGTCACATCCCCGGCGAACTGGTGTTCGGGATCGACGACGCCAATCCGCGCGCGGGCCTGTCGGACGGCGGCCTGGGCGAGCGGTTCTCGAACGGCTGGGGTTCGGCCGCCCACGTGCCGACGATCCTGATCGAGAACCACAGCCTGAAACCGCATGAGCAGCGGGTGCTGGGGACCTATGTCTTCCTGGAAGAGGCGATGCGCCTGCTGGCCGCGAAGGGCCGCGACCTGCGCGCCGCGATCACCGCCGATCGCGCCCTTCGCCCCGCCGAAGTGCCGACCAATTTCGAGCCGGACCCGACGCCGGCGTACACCCGGCAGTTTAAGGGCATCACCTACGAGACCTACGACAGCCCGGCCTCGGGCCGCCGCGAGATCCGCTGGCTGGGCCAGGCCGACCCTGAGATCTGGTCCCTGCCCTTCTATGGTTCGCGCCCGACCCTGACGCTGAAGCGGCCCCAAGCCTATTGGGTGCCTGCGCATCGGGCGGACGTGATCGAGCGGCTGCGCGCCCATGGGATTCAGATGGAAGTCCTGACCGCGCCGCGCACCGTGTCGGTCGAGATGTTGCGGCTGGAGAACCCCAAGGTCTCTGGCGCCGCCAACGAAGGTCATGTGCCGATCCGGGTGACCGAGGTTTCGACCGAGCGTCGCGACTGGACCTATCCGCCGGGTTCGGCGCGGGTGCCGACGGATCAGCCGTTGGGCGATGTGGCGATCCTGATGCTGGAGCCGCAGTCGGCCGAAAGCCTGTTCGCCTGGGGCCTGTTCCCCGAGGTGCTGAGCCGCGTCGAATACATCGAGGGTTACGCCATCGCCCCCCTGGCCGAGCGGATGATGGCCGCCGATCCGGCCCTGAAGGCCGCGTTCGAGGCCAAGCTGGCCGCCGATCCCGCCTTCGCGGCCGATGGCGACGCGCGTCTGGCGTGGTTCTACGAACGTACGCCGTTTTATGATGACCGTTATCGTCTGTATCCCGTGGGGAGGGAGACCCAATGAGCCTGCTTCAAGCCGCCGGACTGTGGTCCGGCCTGTTGATCCTGTTGCTGGTGCTGCTGGCGTTCCGCGTCGTGGCCAATCGACGGCGGCACAAGGTGCTGTTCGGCGACGGCGGCGTCAAAGAGGTGGTGGTGGCGACGCGAGCGTTCGGCAACGCCGCCGAATATATTCCGGTCGGGATCGGCGCGCTGATCCTGCTGGCCTTGCTGGGCTATCCGCTGTGGGCCGTGCACGCGGTCGGAGGGACCCTGTTGGCCGGCCGGATCATTCATGGCTTCGGTCTCAGCCACGGCCGAGGTCCGGGACCCGCGCGGTTGCTCGGCATGATCCTGACGTTGTTGGCGCTGATCGGCGCGGCGGGCGCATTGGTGATCTGTCCGTTGATGGCCTGAGACCGTTGCGGCGGGGCGGGCGGTCGGCCATATCGGGGCATGGCCGCCTCCTCCGCTTCGACGCCCCCCGACATCCTGCATGACCTGACCGCCGCGGCCCTGAAGGCGGGGGCCGATGCGGCCGAGGCCGTGTCCTCTCACCGCAGCGCCCTGTCCGTCGGCGTGCGCAACGGCGCGCTGGAGGATGTCGAGCGGGAAGAGAGCCGCGACCTGGGTCTGAGGGTCTTCATCGGCAAGCGTCAGGCGACGGTTTCGGCGTCGGACCTGTCGGAGGCCACGCGGACGCGACTGGTCGAGCGCGCCGTGGCCATGGCGCGGCTGGCCCCCGAAGACCCCTATGCGGGACTGGCGCCTCAGGATCGTCTGGCGCGCGGCCCGACGCCCGAGCTGGACGTGCACGATCCCACGGGCCGCACCGCCGAACAGTTGGAATGCGCCGCCGCCGAGACCGAAGCCGCCGCCCTGGCCGTGCCCGGCGTGGCCAAGTCCGAGGGCGGGCACGCCAGTTGGTCCGACAGCGAATGGCGACTGGTCACCAGCCACGGCTTCGACGGCGCCTATCGCGGCAGCGGCTATTCGCTGGGCGTCGGCGTCATCGCCGAAAAGGACGGGGCCATGGAGCGCGGCGGCGAGAGCCGCACCACCCGCCACCTGTCGGACCTGCCGTCGGCCCAGACCATCGGGCTGGAAGCCGGAAAACGCGCCGTGGCCCGAACCGGGCCGCGCAAGATCGCCTCGACCACCGCGCCCGTGATCTTCGAAAACCGCGTGGCGACCCAGGTTCTGTCGCCCCTGCTGGGCGCCATCTCCGGCCCGGCGGTGGCGCGTGGCGTCTCGTTCCTGAAGGATCGGCTGGGCCAGAGGGTGTTGCCCTCTGGCGTGGACCTGATCGACGACCCGTCCCGCCCGCGCGGCCTGGGTTCGACCCCGTTCGACGACGAGGGGGTGGAGGTGTCGCGCCTGGCCCTGGTCGAGGATGGCGTTCTGACGACCTGGCTGCTGAACAGCGCGGCGGCGGCTCAACTGGGCCTGGCGTCCACCGGTCACGCCGCGCGCGGACTGGCGGGACCGCCCGGCGTCTCAACCCACAACCTGCATTTGGCGCCGGGCGAGGTCGATCTCGCTGGACTGATGGATCAGGCGAGAACAGGTCTGTTGATCACCTCCATGTTCGGGCCGTCGCTGAATTCCAACACCGGCGACTGGTCAGCGGGCGTGTCCGGCTTCTGGTTCGAGGACGGTCAGATCGCTCATCCGGTCAGCGAGATCACCGTGGCGGGCAAGCTGATTGACCTCTACGCCCGGATGCAACGCGGTTCGGACCTGGAGTTCCGAGGTTCGTTCAACGCCCCGTCGTTGCTGTTCGACGCGGTGGCGATTGCGGGCAAATGACGGACTGGGCTGACGATCTGGCCCTGATCCGGCGCGCGGCGCGGGACGCGGGCGACCGCGCCCTGGCCGAGCGGGAGGCGGGACTGAAGGTCTGGTCCAAGTCCGGCGGCTCGCCCGTGACCAGCGCCGACATGGCGATCGACCAGATGCTGCGCGAGACCCTGCTGGGGGCGCGACCCGACTACGGCTGGCTGTCCGAAGAGACGGCCGATTCGGCCGACCGGCTGGACAAGAGACGCATCTTCGTCGTCGATCCGATCGACGGCACCGTGGCCTATATGAAGGGCAAGCCCTGGTGGTGCGTGCCTATCGCCGTGATCGAGAACGGAGCGCCGGTCGCCGCCGTGATCCACGCCCCGGCCCTGAACGAGACCTTCGATGCGGTCGCGGGCCAGGGCGCGCGGCTGAACGAACGCCCGATCACCGCCTCGGACGCCGACAGCCTGGACGACGCCGCCATGCTGGCCGACGCCCAGTTGATGCAGGGACCGCTGTGGCCCGAGCCGTGGCCGCCGATGCGGTTCGAAAAGCGCAACGCCATCGCCTATCGCATGGCCCTGGTCGCCGCAGGGGCTTTCGACGCCACCGTGGCCCTGACGCCGAAGTGGGACTGGGACGTGGCCGCCGGCGCCCTGATCGCCGCCGAGGCCGGGGCGAAGGTGTCGGATCACCATGGCGACCCGTGGCGCTTCAACCGGTCCGATCCGCGTCAGGCCAGCCTGGTCTGCGCCGCGCCTGCCCTGCATCCGTTGATCATCGCGCGTTGTGCGACTATCCCGCTGACCCCATAAGCCCCTCCCTTTTCGCCGGAAGCCCCATGACGGACCACCCTGACACCGACCAACTGCTGCATCTCGTCATCGGCGGCGAGTTGCGCCACCTGGACGCGCCGGTGTTCCGCGACCTGTCCAAGGTCGAGTTCGTCGGCGCCTTCGGCAGCTACGCCGAAGCCAAGAAAGCCTGGAAGGCGCGCGCCCAGGCCACGGTGGACAACGCCCATATGCGCTATTTCATCCTGCACGCGCACAAGCTGATCGACCCGCGCGGCGAGGCCTGACCGGAACGCCGCGACGACCCATGCGCTTTTCATGGCGCGGGTCGCATCGAAGGAGGCTGAGCCATGACCCCGTTCCTGATCGTCCTGGCCCTGCTGGCCCTGGCCGTCGGCATCGTTCTGTGGGCCACGCGCGTGACGCCCGCTCGGCCGGATCAACAGCGACCGGCATCGGATACGGCCAAGGACGCCCCGGTCGCACCGGCCGACACCGCGCCGGTCGATCCCTTCGCCTCGGCCCCGCCGCGCGAGGAGCCTCATCCATGACCCTGTTCGGAACGACGCTGGCCGCCGAACAGGTCGCCAGCCTGGTCAGCCTTCTGGCGCTGTTGCTCTTGTGGTTGGTCGTGCTTCGGCGCGAGCGGGATTATGCGCGCTGGTTCAAGCAGTGGGAGGCCGATCGCAAGGCCCGGCGCGAGGCGGAACAGGCCAGGGCGCGAAACGAAGCCGCGCCCAAAGACCGCAAGGGACCATGGGGCTGACCCCTATTCCCGGCGCAACAGTTTCTCGGTCAACAAGGTCCCCCACCACGAGGCCTTGAAGTCCGCCTTGATCGCCTTGGGATCATAGTCCGGCCGCTCGACCCATTGCAGGAAGTCCAGCCCCGCCGGTTCGCCCTCGGCGACATAGAGGTCCAGGGTGTAGTCCAGCACCCCCGTAAGGCCCTCGCGGTGATGCAGGGTGCGCTTGCCCAGTTCGGCCCTGGCGACCGACACCGGCTCGCCCAGGTGGAAATGCCGGTACAACACCGCCATCAGCCCGGCCCGATCCGCGCCCGACTTGCAATGGATCAGGGCCGGATACTGGAGGGTTCGAAACAGGTCGCGGGCGCGCCGCACGCGGTCGGTGCCCGGCGGATCGCGCGAATCCAACGGCGCGTCGATCAACTCCAGCCCCAGACGGCGACAGCTCGCGCTCTCCAGCCAGTAATAGGGTTCGTCGCGCGCGCCGCGCAGGTTGACAACCGTCTTGATCCCGCGTCGTTTCCAATAGGCCAACTGGCCCGGCGACGGCTGATTGGTGCGCACCAGGTCGGGACCCAGCCAGTGCGCATTGGCGAAGGCCGTACGCAGGAAGGCGTGGTCCCCCCAAAAATAACGCCAATGGGCCTTGAAGCGGTCCCATCGCGTGCTCACGTGCGCGCCGTTCATGTCCCGCACATAGGGGTTACGACGCCCGGCGTCACCTGCGGCTTGACTTCGCCCCTCCGCCGTCCGACCGAGAACCAATGACCGAAGCGACCGTCCCGTCCGAAACTGAGGGACTGCGCCCCCTGATGGCGCGGATCTGGCGCGATTATCTATCCCGGCATATCGGGGCGCTGGTCGCGGCCATGCTGTGCGCCGCGATCGCGGGATTGATGTCGGCGACGGTGCTGCGTCTGCTGGAGCCGGCCATCGACGGTCTGTTCGAACAATCGCCGGTCGATATCTGGGGCCTGATCCACATCCCGGCCGGACAGGCGGTGACCTGGATTCCGGCCATCATCATCGGCGTGGCCCTGATCTGGACGGCGGCGGCCTTGGCCCAGGCGGCCCTGGTCAATCGGCTGGGCCACGGCATCGTCGGCGACATTCAGGTGCGGTTGTTCGGGGCCATGATCCGGGCCGACCTGGCGCGGCTGCGCAGTCAGCACTCGGGCGCCTTCGTCTCCAGCGTGCTGTTCGACGCCAATCTGGTGCGCGAGGCCTTCACCAACGGCGTGGTCAACTACACCCAGCACGGCCTGACCCTGGTCGCCGTGCTGATCTCCATGGCCTTCATCGACTGGCGGTTGACGCTGATCGTGCTCCTGGGCGTGCCGCTGATCAGCCTGGTGCTGCGTCGTTTCTCACGCAAGACGAAGAAGGCCACCACCGGCGCCATGAAGGAGACCGAGGTCCTGTCCACGGCCCTGATGGAGAATCTGGACGGCGTCCGCCTGATCAAGATCGAGAACCGCGAGGCGGCCGAGGAAGCCCGCGTCGGCGAGGTTGTGGCCAGACGCCAGCGTCACGTCATCAAATCGGCCGACGCCCGCGCCTTCGCCGGACCGGCCAGCAATCTGGTGGCCATGATCATCGTGGCCGCCGTCATGGCCTATGCGGGATGGCGCGCCCAGTCGGGCGCGATGACCGTCGGGGCCTTCGCCGCCTTCATCGGCCTGTTGATGGCGGCCGGGCAGTCGCTGCGCCAGGTCACCAATCTGCAAACCGTGATGACCGAAGGGCTGACGGCCGCGCGGCGCCTGTTCGACGCCCTGGACATCGAACCTGAGATCCGCGAGGCGCCGGACGCCCAGCCGCTGCCGCGCGGTCCCGCCGAGGTGCGGCTGGACGGCGTCTCCTTCGCCTACGGCAAGGCCGAGCCGACGTTGCGCGATGTCTCGTTGACCGTTCGTCCCGGCGAGACCGCGGCCCTGGTTGGTCCGTCGGGCGGGGGCAAGTCGACGATCCTGAGCCTGTTGCCCCGCTTCTATGACGTCACCGCCGGAGCCGTGACGATCAATGGCCACGACGTGCGCGACCTGCGGCTGCACGACCTGCGCGACCACATCGCCCTGGTGACGCAGGAGCCGTTCCTGTTCGACGACACCATCGCCGCCAACATCGCCTATGGCCGCCCCGGTGCGACTCCGGCCCAGATCGAGGAAGCGGCCCGCGCCGCCGCCGCACACGACTTCATCAGCGCCTTGCCCGAAGGCTATCAGACCCGCGGCGGTGAGGGCGGCCTGCGTCTATCGGGCGGCCAACGCCAGCGGATCGCCATCGCCCGCGCCTTCCTGAAGGACGCCCCGATCCTGTTGCTGGACGAGGCCACCAGCGCGCTGGACACCGAGAGCGAGGCCCTGGTCCAGGCGGCGTTGGAGCGGCTGATGCGTGGGCGCGCCACCCTGATGATCGCCCACCGCCTGTCGACCGTGCGCAACGCCGACCGCATCTATGTGATCGACAGCGGACGGGTGGTCGAAGAGGGATCGCACGCCCAGCTCATCAAGCGCGACGGTCTCTACGCCCGCCTGGCCCGACAGCAGTCGCTGGACGGCGGCCCGACCGTGCCGGAGGTGGCGTGAGACCGCTGCGCATCCCCTGGGTCCAGGCGGCCTTGGCCTGGGTTCTGGCCGAATGGATGCGGTTGTGTTTCGCCACCATCCGTTGGACCTATGAAAACGAGGGCTTGGCCCAGGAAATCTGGGCGCGCGGCGGCGGGGTGCTGTGCGTCTTCTGGCATTCGCGCATCGGCCTGTCGCCGGCCTGCTGGCCGTTGGACCGGGCGCAGCCGGCCAAGGCCCTGATCTCGCTGTCTCCCGACGGCCAGTTCATCGCCAAGGCGGTGGCGCGGCTGGGTTTTCCCGCCATTCGCGGATCGTCGTCGAACAAGGACAAGGCCGACAGGGCCAAGGGCGGGTCCCAGGCCCTGCGCGACGGCCTGCGGCAGTTGAAGGTCGGCGCCCTGGCCATCACGCCCGACGGTCCGCGCGGCCCGGTCAATGTGATGGCCGAGGGCCTGCCGCTGTTGGCGAAACTGTCGGGCGCGCCGGTCCTGTTCATCGGGATGTCCTGCAACCCGGCGATCCGGCTGGGGTCCTGGGATCGCGCCGTCCTGCCCCTGCCCTTCGCGCGCGGCGCCATCGTCTGGGACATGGCCGAATATCCGCTCGGCGCCGACATGGCCGAGGTGACCGCCGCCTGGACCCCGCGCCTGAACGCCGTCGAAGCGCGCGCCGACGCCATCACTGGGCTGGAGCGGGCTTGACGTGAACCCAGCCCTGACCCTGTACCGCTGGCTGACCCGGCTGTTGGAGCCGCTGGCCCCACGCCTGCTGGACGCCCGCGTCCGGCGCGGCAAGGAGGACGACGCGCGGGTCGATGAACGCCTGGGGTATCCCGGCGCGCGGCGCCCCGAGGGCGAGCTGATCTGGCTGCATGGCGTCAGCGTCGGCGAGGCCCTGTCGCTGTTGCCGGTGGTCGAACACCTGCGCAAGACGCGGCCCGACCTGGGCGTGCTGGTCACCACCGGCACGGTGACCTCGGCCGAGGTCATGGCAGGGCGGCTGCCGAAAGGCGTGATCCATCAATACGCGCCGGTCGATGCGCCAGGCGTCGCGGCCCGCTTTCTGGACTATTGGCGGCCGTCGCTGGCGATCTTCGTCGAGAGCGAACTGTGGCCCAATCTGTTGATCGAGGCGCGGCGGCGCGGCGTGAAGACGGCCCTGGTCAGCGCGCGGGTGACCGACAAGACCGTCCAGGGCTGGCGACGTTTTCCGGGCGCGGCGCGCGAGCTGTTGGCCGGTTTCGATCTGATGCTGCCCCAGGATCAGGCGTCGGCCGAACGCCTGGCGTCGCTGGGCGCGCGCGTCGACGACCATGTGAACCTGAAGCTGGCGGGCGGTCCCCTGCCGCACGACACGGCCGCCTTCAGCCGTCTGTCGGCGGCCATCGGCGACCGGCCCGTCGTCGCCGCCGTCAGCACCCATGAAGGCGAAGAGATCGCCATCGTCCGCGCCCTGGACCGTTTGACCGACCGACTGTGCCTGATCCTGCTGCCGCGTCACCCTGAACGCGGCGTCGCCATCGCCGAGGCCCTGGCGCGCGACGGCTACAGCTACGCCGTGCGGTCGCGCGGCCAGACGGTGACGGCCGGGACCGACATCTATGTCGCCGACACCCTGAACGAGATGGGATTGATCCTGCGGCTGGCCGACGTGGTGGTGATGGGCGGCTCGTTCGCCCCGGCCCTGGGGGCGCCCCCGGTCGGCGGGCACAATCCGCTGGAGCCTGCGCGGCTAGGCAAGCCGACGGTGACGGGACCGGACGCTTCCAACTGGGCGGCGGTGACCGAAGGTCTGGCGGCCGCGGGCGGCTTGCAGATCGTGGCCGGGCCATGGGATCTGGCCGACGCGGTCGGGCCTCTGCTGGCCGATCCGGCGGCGGCGCGGGCCATGGGCGAGCGCGCGCGGCGTGCGGCGGCCGAGGCTTCGAACGACCTGGAACGGCTGTGGGACGCGCTTCAGCCGCTGTTGCCGCCCGCGCCGACACGGAGCCGTCGATGAAGCCGTCGACGCCGCGTTGGTGGTATCGCCGCGACCGAGGCCATGCGCCGGTCGCGCGTTTCCTGTTGCAGCCCCTGTCGTGGATCTGGGCCGCCGTCACGGCGCGGCGCATCGCGCGAACCACGCCCGTCGATCCGGGCGCGGCGGTGATCTCGGTCGGCAATCTGACCGTTGGCGGCTCGGGCAAGACGCCGGTGGCGCGCGAGATCCTGCGTCTGTTGCGCGCGCGCGGCGTCGAGACCCAGGCCCTGTCGCGCGGCTATGGCGGGTGGCTGGAAGGACCGACGCGGGTCGATCCGACCGTGCATTCGGCCGCGGATGTCGGCGACGAACCCCTGTTGCTGGCCCGAGACGCCCCGGCCTGGGTCGCGCGGGATCGGGTCGCGGGCGCGCGCGCCGCTGCGGCGTCCGGCGCCCAGGTCCTGGTGCTGGACGACGGCCACCAGAACCCGGCCTTGAAGAAGACCATCAGCCTGATCGTCGTCGACGGCGAGACGCGCGGCGACGAGTGGCCTTTCGGCGACGGCTCCGTATTCCCGGCCGGGCCGATGCGCGAACCGTTGCAGGCCGGGTTGGCGCGCGCCGACGCCGTGGTCATTCTGGCCCCCGCCGACGCCGACCGGATCGATGGAGACCTGGTCGCCCTGTTCGGGACCTTGCCGGTGTTCGTCGCGCGACTGGTCCCGGCCGAAGCGCCGCCAGACGGGCCGCAGCTCGGTTTCGCGGGCATCGCCAAGCCGTGGAAGGTCGAGCGCGCCCTGACCGCCGCCGGTTGCGATCTGGTCGACTTCGCGCCCTTCCCCGACCACGCCGCCTTCCGTCAAGAGGACCTGCGCTTCCTGGCCGATCGCGCCGAAACGCTGGGCGCCGGACTGGTCACTACCGAAAAGGATTGGGTGCGCCTGCCGCCGGAATGGCGGGATCGGGTCCGGGCCTGGCCGGTCGCGGCGCGGTTCGAGGACGAGGCGGGTTTCGCCGCCTTCCTGAGCGAACGGATCGCCGCCTATTCGTCGTCGCGATAGACGACGCCGCCTTTCATCACGAAGCGCATATGCTGCAAGGTCGTCACATCGCCTAGCGGATCGCCCGACACGGCGACGATGTCGGCGGGCATTCCCGGCGCGATCCGACCCGCCTCGGCCGACAGACCCAAATGGTCGGCGGCGTTGACCGTGGCCGCCTGGATGGCCTCCAGCGGCGTCAGTCCGGCGCGCACCAGCAGGGTGAACTCCTGGGCGTTGTCGCCATGGGCCGAAACGCCCGAGTCGGTGCCAAAGGCGATGTGGACGCCGCCCTCATGCGCGCGGCGCGCCATGTCCAGCATCTTCGGCCCGGCCTGCAACGCCTTGGCCGTCTGGGCGGGGGTGAAGAAGTTGTCGGGACCGGAGGCGATCCGCGTCACGAAATCACCGGCCATCAGCGTGGGCACCAGATAGGTCCCCTCACGGCGGAACAGCCGGATCGACTCGGCGTCCAGATAGGTGCCGTGTTCGATGGAGTCGCCGCCCGCGCGCAGGAAGGCGTTGATGCCGTCCACGCCATGCGCGTGCGCCGTCACCCGGCGGCCCATGCGATGCGCCGCCTCGACGATGGCCGCCAGTTCCGCGTCCGTGAACTGCTGGGCCAGACCGGCGGCGGTGTTGGATAGGACGCCGCCGGTGGCGGTGATCTTGATGATGTCTGCGCCCGACCGCACCTGAAGCCGCACGGCGCGCATACAGTCCTCGGGTCCCGAGCAGATGCTCTCGCCGGTGAACATATGCATGATGTCTTCGCGATAGCCGTTGATATCGCCGTGACCGCCGTGGATCGACACGGCCTCGCCCGCAGCCACGATGCGCGGACCGGGCACATCGCCGCGACGGACGGCGTCACGCAAGGCGAAGATCGCCTCGTTCGTGGCGCCCAGATCGGCCACGGTCGTGAACCCCGCCATCAGGGTGCGCCGCGCGAACCGGGCGCCGATCATGGCCTGGTCCGCATTCGACTGGGTTACGCCTTCCAGGCGGGAATTGGGGTTCTGTTCGCCGGTCAGATGGACGTGGCTGTCGATCAGGCCCGGCAGGACGAAGGCGTCGCGCAGATCGACGATTCGCCCCTCTCCGACGAAGCCGTCGCGGATTTCGACGACTTGGTTCCCCCTGATCACGAGAGTTTTATTGCGCAGCACAACGCCGTTCGACGGGTCGGCCAACACACTCCCCGCCTGGATGAACAGGGGTTCGCCTGTCGCGGGAACGTCCCGCGATACGGGGGCTTGCTGCGCCTGCGAGGGCGTGACGAAGGCCAGGACGGCGGCGACGACCAGAGCGACGGATTTCATCAAAGCCCCCTTCCAATGAGCCTCGCACCATACCCTGCGACAAGTTTGCGCCAAGGCTTAGGTTGAAACGGCCCGTCGGTTTTGAAACAACTGGTCACTTGTAGTGAACATGCGAGGGGCGTCGCATGAGGCTTTCGAGACGTGGTTTGATTCTGGGCGGTTCCGCCCTGCTGGCCGGGTGTGCTTCGGCCGACAGCATGGCGGCCGTGCGCGGCGCGGCCCTGACGCCAATGACGGCCGACGCCGCGACGGCGCGCGCGGCCATGACGGATGCGGCGCTGGACCCTTCGCCGCCGCTCGATCCCCGCAATCGCGTACGCAAGGAGCTGATGGACCGCGCCCTGGCGGCGTTGGACATCCACCACCGCAAGATCCCCCAGCGCGACCGGATGTATCTGGTCGACTTCAAACGGTTCTCGGGCGACGAGCGCCTGTTCGAGGTCGATCTGGTCTCGGGCGAGGTGAAGGCCTTCCGCACCTGCCATGGCCGCGGTTCGGACCCGACGCATAGCGGCTACGCCCAGAATTTCTCCAACACGCCCGAGAGCTATATGTCCTCGGTCGGCGCCTTCGCCACCGCGGGCGCGGGTTATGGCGCCCAACAGGGACCGAACGTGCTGCTGGACGGGCTGGAATATTCCAACGACCGGGCGCGCGAACGGGCCATCATCATCCACGGCGCCGACTACGCCGACCCGGATTTCCTGGCCCGCGAAGGCAAGCTGGGACGCAGCTATGGTTGCTTCTCGACCTCGCACGCCGACCTGCCCAGCCTGCGTGAGCGCATGGGCGAGGGCCGTTTGTTGTTCGCCTTCGCCTGACAAGGACGACGCGGCGTCGTAAAGCGCCTCCGACAACGGAGGATGCGCCATGGACGAGATTCTGGATCTGGATCACCTGATCGACGGCCGCCGCGTGGGCGGAGACCGGCCAGGCGAGATTCGCAACCCCTCCGACACCAATGAGGTGGTGGCCCGCACGCCCGACGGCGGCGCGGCCGAGGTCGACGCCGCCGTGGCCGCCGCCAAGGCCGCCTTTCCCGCCTGGTCCGAAGCCTCGCCCGAAGTCCGCAGCGACGTGCTGGACCGCGCCGGGACCCTGATCATGGAACGGCGCGAGGCCCTGGGCCGTCTGTTGTCGCGCGAAGAGGGCAAGACCCTGGCCGAGGGGATCGGCGAGACGGTCCGCGCCGGGCGCATCCTGAAGTATTTCGCGGGCGAGGCCCTGCGCCGTCACGGCCAGAACCTGGACAGCGTGCGGCCGGGCGTCGAGGCGCGGACGCGGCGCGAGGCGGTCGGGGTGTTCGGCCTGATCACGCCGTGGAATTTTCCCATCGCCATTCCGGCCTGGAAGGCGGCCCCGGCCCTGGCCTTCGGCAACACCGTGGTGATGAAGCCCGCCGGACCGACCCCGGCCACCGCCAGCGCCCTGGCCGACATTCTGATGGAGGCCGGGCTGCCCGCGGGCGTGTTCAACCTGGTGATCGGACGCGGCGGCGTGGGTCAAGCCATCGTCGATCACCCGGACGTGGACGGCCTGTCCTTCACCGGCTCTCAATCGGTCGGCGCGGGCGTGGCCCTGGGCGCGGCCAAGCGCCAGGCCAGGGTCCAGTTGGAGATGGGCGGCAAGAATCCGCTGGTCGTCCTGGACGACGCCGATCTGGAGCGCGCCGTGATGGTGGCCCTGGACGGCAGCTTCTTCTCGACCGGCCAGCGCTGCACCGCCTCCAGCCGCCTGATCGTCACCGACGGGATTCACGACCGCTTCGTGGCCGCCCTGGCCGAAAAGGTCGCGGCGCTTCGGGTCGGCCACGCCCTGGTCCCCGACACCCAGGTCGGCCCGGCGGTCAGCCAGGCGCAACAAGACAACGACTACCGCTATGTCGACATCGCCCGCGACGGCGGAGGCCGCATCGTGACCGGGGGGGACCGGGTCAAGTCCGACACGCCCGGCTGGTATGTCCAGCCGACCCTGATCGCCGACACCGATCCCGCGATGCGGATCAATACGGAAGAGGTGTTCGGCCCGGTCGCCTCGATCATTCGGGTCAAGGACTATGAGGAGGCCCTGGCCGTCGCCAACGGCACCGAATTCGGTCTGTCGTCGGGCATCGTCACCACCTCGCTGAAACACGCCCAGGATTTCCAGCGGCAGGTGCGGGCCGGGATGGTGATGGTCAATCTGCCGACGGCCGGCGTCGATTATCACCTGCCGTTCGGCGGCTCCAAGAAGTCCAGCTTCGGCCCGCGCGAGCAGGGCTTCGCCGCCATCGACTTCTACACACAGACCAAGACGGCCTATATCTGGGCGTGAGAAGGGCGCGCGGCCGAACGGCTGGCCATCGCGCGCCGCCGCCTCTCATTCTGGTCGGCGCGCTTTGATGATCGAGACGCTCTTGGCCGACAGGTCCTTGTCAGGGTCCTGCGCTCTCGCCGGGATCAGTCGTGACGCGGGCCGCGTTCGCCGTCTTCCAGGGCGCCGGAATGGTTGGCGTCCATCTCGCGGAAGGCGTCGCGCATCGGCGCCAGGAATTCCTCTTCCGACACCTTGCCGTCGCCGTCCTTGTCCAGCCCGCCCTGGCCGGGACCGCCCATACGATGGACGAAGATCTCTTGACGCCGTTCGCCGCGGTCGGCTTCGGGACCGCCAGGACCATCGGGCCGACGCATGAGGATGCGCGGGCCGTCGGGTCCGCCTTCCATGCCGCGAACGATCACATCGGCCTCGGCGCCCTCGACTTGGCGGCCATTGACGGTGACCCTGGGCGCGCCGTCTCCATCGGCTTCGACGATGATGGTTCGGCGTTCTCCGTCGCGGCCGCCCTGGCCCATATCCGGCCTTGGGGCATGGCTCCGGGACCCGCCGTCCGTCGTCACGATCTCGATGTCGTGCTCAGGTCCGCCGCCCGGCCGGCGCATCTGGATGCGGTCCGGTCCCGTCGGCCGTTCGTCGGGGGAAAGACGGCCGTCGCCATTCCTGTCGAGGCGAGCGAAGGCTTCGGCCGCGGGCGCCAGGAATTCCTCGCGCGAGACGAACCCGTCGCCGTCCGCGTCGCGGGACAGCCCGCCGCCGGACACGACCATGACGCGCTCTTGCCGCACGGTCGGGGGCGCGTCGATCGACTGGCCCGCCGCCAGAGCCAGAACCAGACTGAGAGATGACAACATGGATCGAACTCCTGTTTCAGTGGGCGCATTCAAGCCGACGAGTCTATCGGCCGTGTTGCGGATCGGTCGATCGTGTTTCACGACTGAAATGACGCGGCGCCGTTCCTGTCGCATGATGAGGCGATGAGCGCCGATCCCACCGCCCGCATCCTCGTCGTCGATGACGACCCCGGCATCCGTGAGGTGTTGTGCGATTATCTGAGCCAGCACGGCTATCAGACCTTCGGGGTCGGTTCGGCGGCCGAGATGGACCAGGCCCTGGCCGCGACCCCGCCGGACGTCATTGTGCTGGACCTGATGATGCCGGGCGAAGACGGTCTGTCGGTGGTGCGCCGCCTGTCGGGCAAGGGACCGCCGATCGTCATGCTCAGCGCCATGGGCGAGGACACAGACCGGATCGTGGGGCTGGAGCTGGGCGCCGACGACTATCTGGCCAAGCCGTGCAACCCGCGTGAGCTGCTGGCCCGCATCCGCGCCGTCCTGCGTCGCCCGCGCGAGGCCGAGGAGCGCAATACGCCCAGCCTGTGTTTCGCCGGATGGCGTCTGGATCTTTTGCGGCGCGAACTGACCCGGCCCGACGGCGCGGCGACTCCTCTTTCGGCGGGCGAGTTCGCCCTTCTGCGCGCCTTCGCCGAGCGGCCCTCGCGGGTGCTGACCCGCGACCAGTTGCTGGAACGCGCACGCGGCGCCGACGCCGACGTCTTCGACCGCGCGATGGACGTGCAGATCAGCCGGTTGCGCAAGAAGCTGGACGACGGCTCGGGCCAGGAGCTGATCGTCACCTTGCGCGGCGAGGGTTATATGTTCGACGCCAAGGTGGAGCGCCGGTGAAACGGCCGACCTCTCTGCCCGTGCTGATCCAGGTCGGCGCCCTGGCGGCGGCGGCGGTGGTCGCGTCCCAGGCCGTGGCGTTCGCGGTCGTGGTGATGTCGCCCGACCCGCGCCCTGACGGGTTCAGCGTCTCAGCCGCGGCCGACGCCCTGCGGGGTCGCCCCGCCGAGACACAGGACGGCCGCGACCTGCACCGCCGCCTGGGCGAGGCGCCTGTGGCGGGTCCGGCCGCCGATCCGATGAGCGGCGTGATCGCCTCCCTCCTCGCGCGAGAATTGGAGACGACGCCGGATCGCGTCCGGGTGCGTCTCGACCTGCCCCGGCGCCCTCAGGGACCATGGCGCGGCGTTCGCCCCCCAGATGGCGGAAGCATTATTCTGGAACATCGCGCACCGGCCGGGACGCCGCCGCCCGACCTGGCGCCGAACGGGACCGCGCCCGCCCGCATCACGGACGAGACCCAGACCTTCGTCACCATCTTGCCCGCCCCCCGGGGAGACGCCACGCCGCCCGTCCGCATTCGCGGCATGGTGCAGTTCCACCAGTCACTGGGCATCCGCTCCGACCGGTTGACCTTTGGTCCCTTCACCGCCTCCTGGCGTTTGGACGATGGCCGCTGGGCCACGGTCGAGCCGCCGCGCGGCCTGCTGTCGCCATGGCAGCAACGCATCCTGCTGGCCTTGGCCATCAGCGCCCTGATCCTGGCTCCGCTGGTCTGGTGGATGGCGCGGCGGCTGACCCGGCCGATCCGCGTCTTCGCCGAGGCGGCCGAGCGTCTGGGCGCCGATCCCGACGCCGAACCCCTGAACCCCACCGGCCCGGCCGAGGTGCGCACCGCCATCCACGCCTTCAACGATATGCAGGCGTCGATCCGCGCCCATATGCGTCAGCGCACCCAGACCATCGCCGCCATCGCCCACGACCTGCGTACGCCCCTGACCCGTCTGCGCTTCCGCGCCGAACAGGCCCCGGACGCCGTGCGCGACCGCATGGCCGGCGACATCGAGGAGATGGACCACCTGATCGGCCAGGCCATGGCCTTTGTGCGTGGAGACGCCGCAACCGACCGGCGCGAGCGGTTCGACCTGGGCCTGCTGGCCGAGGACTGCGCGCACGACTTTTCCGAAACGGGAACCGCTGTGACCCTGGACCGGGTCGAAGGCATGACTGTCGAAGGCGATCCGGCGGCCCTACGACGGGCCATCTCCAACCTGATCGACAACGCTCTGAAATTCGCCGGTTCCGCGCGCGTCTCGGCCTTTCGCGACGGCAAGACGGCGGTGCTTGAGGTCGCCGACGACGGCCCAGGGATCGACGAGACGGAACTGGAGACCGTGTTCGAACCCTTCCATCGCGGCGAGCGCAGTCGCAGTCGCGAGACGGGCGGCGCGGGCCTGGGCCTGGCCGTCGCGAGGCAGGCGGCGCGCGCCCACGGCGGGGATGTGACGCTGGAAAACAGACCGGGCGGCGGGCTGACCGCGCGTCTGACGCTGATCCTGGAGGAAACTGTCTGATGCGCCTTGCCCTGGCCCTCATCATAGCCCTGACCACCACCCCCGCAGCCGCCCAGGACGCTGACCCCCGGGCCGTCGCCGCGAGCGTGGCCCAACGTATCCGCGACCTCTATTTCGACGCCAACCGGGGCGATGAAATCGCCAACGGTCTTGAAGCGGCGAGCAAGAGCGGCGCTTTCGATCAACTGACCGACCCTCGTGACCTGGCCGCCGCCCTGACCACGCGCCTGAAGCCTCTGGACGCCCATTTCAACGTAGTGTTCGACCCGAACGCGCCCAGCGGACCTGGGCCAGCGGGCCAGCCCGCCATGCGCCCTCCCGCCGGACCCAACCCCATGGAACGCGCCAGCCATTTTGGGTTTCGACGCGCCGAAATTCTTCCCGGCAATGTCGGCTATATCGAGTTGCGTCAGTTCTCGGACATCAACTTCGAAAACCCGGACGACCCCGCACGTCAGGCTGCGGACGCCGCCTTGAACTTCGTCGATGATGCTGATGCCGTGATCTTTGATCTGCGTGACAACGGCGGCGGCGCGCCATCGATGGTCGGGTATCTTTCCAGCGCTTTCACGCCCGCGGATGCGAACATCTACAACGTGTTTCACAACCGACAGGGCGTCCGCCATGAAGCCCCGGCCGTGTTTCACCCTTCGCCGCGACTTGATGTGCCGGTCTACATCCTGATCAGCGCGCGAAGCGGTTCAGCCGCAGAAGCCTTCCCCTACACCCTTCAATCGGCCGGACGCGCCGTGATCATTGGCGAACGGTCTGGCGGCGCGGCGAACCCTGGAGGAATGGTCCCGGCGGGCGATGGGTTTTCGATATTTGTGTCCAGCGGCTCGCCGATCAATCCGATCACGGGGACCAACTGGGAAGGCGTGGGCGTAGAGCCGGACATCCCTGTTCCCAGCGCCGACGCCTTGGCCCGCGCCCATGCGGAGGCGTTGCGGGCCATCCTGTCCTCTGATCCGATGCGCCGTGACGCCGAATGGGCGTTGCAGGCGCTTCAACCAACACCGGTCGTCGATCTGACGGACTTTGCGGGCGTCTACAGCGACAGGACTGTCGTGGTCGTGCAAGACACTCTCCATGTGCTGGCCGGACGGCGCCCGCCGGTTGTCCTGGCCCCTCTTGGCGATGACCTGTTCACCGTGGTGGGCGACCCATCGCGCCGGTACCAGTTCAGCCGCGATGGCGCGGGCCGTGTCATCGCCTTTGACGCCGTTAGCCTTGGCGGACCAGGCCAAAGGGCGCGGCGAACGGACTGATCGTTACACGCGATCACGGCTTGTTACATACGCGGGGTTGAACTCTGGCGCTCACGGTTCCATTGAGGCGCCATCGAATTCCAGCCCTGCCCGGAGACACCGCACCATGACTGTTCGCGTCGCCATCAATGGATTCGGCCGCATCGGCCGCCTCGTCCTGCGTTCGATCGTCGAGCACGGTCGTCGTGACATCGAAGTGGTGGCGATCAACGACCTGGGTCCGGTTTCGACCAACGCCCACCTGCTGAAATACGATTCCGTCCACGGCCGTTTCCCCGGAACCGTCGAGCACGGCGACGACTGGATCGATGTGGGTCTGGGCAAGATCAAGGTTACGGCCGAGCGCGATCCGGCCAACCTGCCGCACAAGGCCCTGAACGTCGACATCGCCTTCGAGTGCACCGGCATCTTCACCTCCAAGGACAAGGCCTCGGCCCACCTGAGTGCGGGCGCCAAGCGGGTGCTGGTCTCGGCCCCGGCCGACGGCGCCGACAAGACCATCGTCTACAAGGTCAACCACGACACCCTGACCCGCGACGACATCGTGGTGTCCAACGGGTCGTGCACCACCAACGCCCTGGCCCCGGTGGCCAAGGTGCTGAACGACCTGTTCGGCATCGAGCGCGGCTATATGACGACGATCCACGCCTACACCGGCGATCAGCCGACGCTGGATACGATGCACAAGGACCTGTACCGCGGGCGGGCGGCGGCCCTGTCGATGATCCCGACCTCGACCGGCGCAGCCAAGGCCCTGGGTCTTGTCCTGCCGGAACTGAAGGGCAAGCTGGACGGCTCGTCGATCCGTGTCCCGACCCCGAACGTCTCGGTGGTGGATCTGAAGGTCGTGGCCGGGCGCGAGGTGACGGTTGAAGAGATCAACGCCGCGCTGCAAGCCGCCGCCGACGGCCCGATGAAGGGCGTGCTGGCCACCACCATGGACCCCGTGGTGTCGACCGACCTGAACCACATCGCCGCCTCGTCCACCGCCGCCCTGCCCCAGACCCAGGTCGTCGACGGCAAGCTGGCCCGCGTGCTGAGCTGGTACGACAACGAATGGGGTTTCGCCACACGGATGAGCGACACCGCCCTGGTGATGGCGAAGCTGATTTAACCATCACGGCGACCTGACCCGACTGGACATTCCAGCCCTTCTGAGGGACTGTTACAAATGTAGCGGCCTTCGGGAGTGGCGGAGATGTTGAACGAGATGATGAGGTCGTGGCGTTTTGCGGCGAAATGCCTCGGTGCGTTTTCCCTCGTCTTCGCCACCTCGGTCAGCGCCCAAAGCGACGCGTCCATCCCGCACATCACGGGCTGGATAGAGACCGATCCCGCAACAGGATACCTGGCGGGCGACATCTGCATCGCGGCGACGCCTTCGGCTCTGGGCGGGAGCATCCTGCTTCATCGCGGCCTCAATGTCCGAGGCGTCCGCAACGCCGTCACCGGCGCCCCTCTGTCGTTCGACGGCTACTATGACGCCCGCAATATCGGCGATGCGACGCCCTACGAAGTCGCTCAGGGTGCGGCCGACCAAGGGGTGTGCGTCAGCTATGTCGGCGCCTTTCCCGTCGTTCATGTGGACGCCGGCGAACGCACGACGGACGACTGGAAGGGCAATATCGCCTTCGACGGCAAGACCGTTCGCGCCGCCGAACAGACCCGTTTCTATCCCACCTTGCGTGACGCGGCAGGCGTCGAGCACCAGCAGGTCACCTACGATGTCGAAGTGCGCTGCACCGGCTGCAAGACCATCTTCTGGAACGGCTCGGCGCCTGTGGCGGGGGATCGCGCGCGTTTCACATCGGACCGACCCCGACTGCTGATGCTCTATGCCGGCGACCTGCCGTTCTCGACCATCGACGGCGTTCATTTCGTCGGAGCCGAGGTGTCGGCCGATGCGGCCGCCTTCGTGGGAACGAGCTTCGCGGCCATCGCTCGGATTCACGAGGACTACCTCGGCGTTGCGATGGAGGATCATCCCTCCTTGTTGTCATTCGCGGCCCTGGGCGGACGTGCGTCTCGGAAGCTGGGCGTGAACACCTGGGGGTTCGCCACCTGGCCCACCATCGCCAGCGACGGACGACTGCCGTTCGACAAGCTGGTGCCTCGTGGGCCGGACGGAAGCCTGGCGGCCGGAAGTCAGCGCTACTTCGCTCATGAGATGGCGCATCACTATTTTGGGGTGCGGTATGCGCCGCGCGGCCCGTTGAGATGGTTCATGCTGGAATCCACCGCCGAGTATCTGGCGGCGCGGGCGATCCGCACCCTGCGAGGGGAAGCAGCCTATCAGGGCCTGTTGGCTGGATATGTTCGCAATAGTCCCACGGCGGTCATTCCGCTCGATCAGGTCACAGATGTCGGTCAGATAGACGGCGACTACCGCTACGCCCTAGGACCGCTTCTGCTGGCCGCGCTAGAGCGGCGTATCGGCGAAGAGCCGCTGCGCCGCGCCCTGACCTCCTTCATCACCAACCCGCCGTCGCAGGAGGTCGACTACAGCTATCTGCGCGCTCGGCTCATCGCGGCGGGCGCGACGGAAGCCTCGCTCGCCGTTTTCGAGAAGGCGTGTTTGAAGCCGACCCTCGACGACGCCTGCAAGGCCGAAGCGGGCATCGGTTCCTAGGTCTTCAGACCGACCCCGCGCCAGAGGTCAGCAGGGTGGTGGCGCGCTCTGCGCTGCGCTATGGAGCCGCCCATGACCTACCGCACCCTCGACAACGCCAAGGACCTGGCGGGCAAGACCGCCCTCGTGAGGGTTGATTTCAATGTGCCGATGGAGGGCGGGCGCGTCGCCGACGACACCCGGCTGAAGGCCGCCCTGCCGACGATCCAACGTCTGCGCGACGCGGGGGCCAAGATCGCTCTGCTGGCCCATTTCGACCGGCCCAAGGGCCAGCGCGTGCCGTCGATGAGCCTGAGACCCGTCGTCGCGCCGCTCGAAACCGTTCTGGGGGCGCCCGTGCGTTTCGCCGACGACTGCATCGGGCCTGACGCCGTTCACGCCATTCGCGACCTCGACGCCGGGGGGGTCCTGTTGCTGGAGAACGTGCGTTTCCATGCGGCGGAGGAAGCCAACGATCCGGTGTTCGCCCGCAAGCTGGCCGACCTGGGCGACCTCTATGTCAATGACGCCTTCTCGGCCGCCCACCGCGCCCACGCCTCGACCGAAGGTCTGGCGCGGCTGCTGCCCGCCTATGCGGGAGAATCGATGCGTCGCGAACTGGATGCGCTGGACGCCGCGCTCGGTCAGCCGCAGCGGCCGGTGATCGGCATCGTCGGCGGCGCCAAGGTCTCGACCAAGCTGGACCTGCTGCAAAACCTCGTCGGCAAGCTCGACCGGCTGGCCATCGGCGGCGGCATGGCCAACACCTTCCTGTTCGCCCAAGGCCATGACATCGGCGGCTCTCTGGCCGAAAAGGACATGGCCGACACGGCCCGCGCCATCATGACCGAGGCCGAGAAACAAGGCTGCGAACTGCTGCTGCCCGTCGACGTGGTCGTGGCCGCCGCGGTCAGCCCGGGCGTTCAGGCCCGCACGCTGAAGCTGGGCGAACCCCTGGCCGCCGATGACAAGATCTTGGACGCCGGTCCCCAAACGGTCGCCCGACTGACCGCCGCCATGGACGCTTCGAAGACCCTGATCTGGAACGGTCCTCTGGGCGTGTTCGAGGTTCCGCCCTTCGACGCCGCCACCGTGGCCGCCGCCGAACACGCCGCCGACCGGGCCAAGGCCGGTTCGCTGATCGCCGTGGCCGGGGGCGGCGACACGGTGGCCGCGCTAAACCACGCGGGCGTAACCGAGGACATGACCTTCGTCTCCACCGCCGGCGGCGCCTTCCTGGAATGGATGGAGGGCAAGCCCCTGCCCGGCGTCGAAGCGCTCGATGCCTGAAAACGCTCCTGTAACATTGCGTGACTTCGGGGCTTTCCGGCGCTAAACCGTCGGCAAAAGAAAAGGCTCAGGAGGCTACACCCATGGCGCGGATCACCCTGCGGCAGCTACTCGACCACGCGGCCGAGAATGACTACGGCCTGCCGGCCTACAACATCAACAACATGGAGCAGGGCCTGGCCATCATGGAGGCCGCCGAGGCCGTCAACGCCCCGGTCATCATCCAGGCCTCGCGCGGCGCCCGCAGCTACGCCAACGACATCATCCTGGCCAAGCTGATCGACGGCCTGGCCGAGCTGTATCCGTCCATCCCGGTCTGTATGCACCAGGACCACGGCAACGGCCCGGCCACCTGCGCCACCGCCATCCAGTACGGCTTCACCTCGGTGATGATGGACGGCTCGCTGGAAGAAGACGCCAAGACCCCCGCCAGCTACGACTACAACGTCGACGTCACCCGCCGCGTCGTCCAGATGGCCCATAGCTGCGGCGTCTCGGTCGAGGGCGAACTGGGCGTGCTGGGGTCGCTGGAGACCGGCATGGGCGAGGCCGAGGACGGCCACGGCTTCGAGGGCAAGCTGGACCACTCGGCCCTGTTGACCGACCCGGATCAGGCCGTCGACTTCGTGCGCGAGACCAAGGTCGACGCTCTGGCGATCGCAATGGGCACCAGCCACGGCGCCTACAAATTCAGCCGCAAGCCCGACGGCGCGGTTCTGGCGATGAATGTGATCGAGGAAATTCACCGCCGCCTGCCCGACACCCACCTGGTCATGCACGGCAGCTCGTCGGTGCCGCAGGACCTTCAGGACATCATCAACCAGTACGGCGGCCAGATGCCCCAGACCTGGGGCGTGCCGGTCGAGGAGATCCAGCGTGGCATCAAGCACGGCGTGCGCAAGATCAACATCGATACCGACAACCGCATGGCCATCACCGGCGCCATCCGAAAAGTGCTGGCCGAAAAGCCGGGCGAGTTCGACCCGCGCGCCTATCTGAAGCCCGCCAAGGAGGCCATGCGCAAGATCTGTATGCAGCGCTTCCAGGAGTTCGGCTGCGAAGGCATGGCCTCGAAGATCAAACCGCTATCGACCGCCCAGATGGCCAAACGTTATGCGGCGGGCGACCTGGACCCGCATTTCGGCAAGGCGTCGAGCCAGGCCGCCTAACGGACTTGGGTGCGCGCACAGGCGGGCCTAGTCTCCGCCCGTGACGCCCGATATCGATTCCGAGGATTTCGAAGAGACCGACGGCGAGACCCTGATCGTCTCGCTGGATGAGGCTGCGCGGCGGTTGCGTCTCGACAAGGCCCTGGCCGAGGCCGCGCCGACCCTGTCGCGCGCGCGGATACAGGCCCTGCTCGACACGGGGGCCGTATCGTTCGCCGACGTTCCGGTCACCGCCAAGTCAAAGCCCCTGCCCGGCGATTACGCCATCGCCATCCCGCCCGTCGCTCCGGCCGATCCGCAAGCGGAAGCCATTCCCCTGACCGTCCTGTTCGAGGACGCCGACCTGATCGTCATCGACAAGCCCGCGGGAATGGCCGCCCACCCTGCGCCCGGCAACCAGACGGGCACCCTAGTCAACGCCCTGCTGCATCACTGCGGCGCGTCCCTGTCCGGCATCGGCGGCGTCGCGCGGCCCGGCATCGTCCACCGGCTCGACAAGGACACCTCAGGCGTCATGGTCGCCGCCAAGTCCGACCGCGCTCACGCGGGCCTGTCGGCGCTGTTCGCCCGGCATGACATCGAGCGCACCTACATCGCCCTGACTCGCGGCGCGCCATCGCCCGCGCGCGGCCGGATCGAGACCCGCATCGGCCGCTCCAGTTCCGACCGCAAGAAGATGGCGGTGCTGAAGTCCGGCGGGCGCGAGGCCATCACCGACTATGTCGTACAACGCGTCTTCGGCGCCTCAGCCAAGCCCGGCGGCGCCCCTATGGCCGCCCGCGTCGCCTGCACCCTTCATACCGGCCGCACCCATCAGATCCGGGTGCATCTGGCCTCAAAGGGCGCGCCCATCCTGGGTGATCCGACCTATGGCTCCGGCAGCCCGGCCACACCGGTCCGCGCCGCCATCGCCGAGGCGGGGCTGGCCCGGCAGGCGCTGCACGCCGCCGTTCTCGGCTTCGTCCACCCGGTGACCGGCGAGTCTTTGCGTTTCGAAACCGACCTCCCGCCGGACATGAAAAATCTCGACGAGTTGCTGGTCAGTCTTGATTAGATACTAACAATCCGCTACACCATCTGCGACTGATGAGTCGTGGCCTTCTCGCCACGCTTTCAACTTGGTGTGACGATCCGCCTCTGGCTAAGCAGGCAACCGTTACCCAAGTCTTCGGTTGAGGGGTTGAGGACCCGGTGCACATTCGGTGGCCGATCCGTCGGACTCGCTCGATATCGGTCGGAGGGACCACGAACCATGGCTGCCAACAACACGCTCGCGGTGATGTCGCCTGAACAGGGACTGTCGCGCTATCTGACGGAAATCCGTAAATTTCCGATGCTGACCAAGGATGAGGAGTTCATGCTGGCGAAACGCTGGTCTGAGCACCAGGACGCCGAGAGCGCCCATCGGCTGGTCACTTCCCACCTGCGCCTCGTGGCCAAGATCGCCATGGGGTATCGCGGCTACGGCCTGCCGATCGGCGAGGTGATCTCGGAAGGCAACGTCGGCCTGATGCAGGCCGTCAAGAAATTCGACCCGGACAAGGGCTTCCGCTTGGCGACCTACGCCATGTGGTGGATCAGGGCCTCGATCCAGGAATACATCCTGCGTAGCTGGTCGCTGGTGAAGATGGGCACCACCGCCGCGCAGAAGAAGCTGTTCTTCAACCTGCGCAAGGCCAAGAGCCAGATCTCGGCCTTCGAGGAAGGCGACCTGCACCCTGAGCACCTTTCGGCCATCGCCACCAAGCTGGGCGTGACCGAACAGGACGTCACCGACATGAACCGTCGTCTCGGAGGCGACGCCTCGCTGAACGCCCCCCTGCGCGCCGACGGCGAGAGCGAGTGGCAGGATTGGCTGGCCGACGACACGGCCGTGTCGCAGGAAACCGCCTTGGCTGAAAGCGAGGAGAAGTCCCTCCGCATGGGCCTGCTGCAAGAGGCCATGGAAGAACTGACCGACCGCGAGAAGCACATCCTGACCGAACGTCGCCTCAAGGACGATCCGGTCACCCTGGAAGAACTCGCCGGCCAATACGGCGTCAGCCGCGAACGCGTCCGCCAGATCGAGGTCCGCGCTTTCGAAAAGCTGCAAAAGGCGATGCGCGCCGCCGCCGAGGAACGCAATCTCGTCGACGCCTGATCGCCTAGGCGTTCAAAATCGCCGACAGGCGATGGTCAGCTCGCCTGGGTCTTCGGCTCGGGCGCGCTGATCGCCAGAAGGGCGTTGATCGGGCCGATCAGATCGGCCTTGCCCGCCCGGCCCGACGCCACGCAGGTCTCCAAGGCCCCGGCGGCCAGGGCCAGCCGCGCATCCGAGGTTTTCAAGGCCAGAGTCTTCAAGGTTTCGGCCTGCTGACGTACGGCGCGCACAGCCTGGGCCGGATCGCTGTCGAATTGAGCCAGGGCCGACGCCAGAATGCGCAAAGCCTGATCCTTGGCCGCGGCCACGGTCTGGGCGGCGGTCTTGGGCGCGTCGGCCTTGCGCTTGCGCGGCCCGGCGTATTCGCCCGAATTGAATCGGCGCCGGTCTGGCCCGACATAGGCCACCGCCTCGACCCAATCACGCGGCTTCAGCGCCACGTTCTCGACGCGGCGAAACAGGTCGGCTGCGGTGAAGGGTTTGCGCAGAAACTCGTGCACCCCGGCGTCGCGCGCGCCCTTGATGGTCGTGGCCGTGGCGTCGGCGGTCACCATGATGATGGGCGCGTATCGACAGGCTAGCGTGGAACGGCGGATGCGTTTGGCCAGACCCGCCCCGTCCAGCCTTGGTCCGGCGCACTCGGTGATGATCAGGCCCGGCTCCACCTCGCGCGCCAGATCCATCACCCGCTGTTCATCCGATTCGAAGAAGATATCCCGCGCGCCCAGATTCTTGACGATGTCGCCCAGCAATCGCGCCGAGGCGGCGTTGGGGTCGGCCACGATCACCCGGCGCACGGTCGGCTCCAGCCGATGAACGGTCTTCTGATCCAGGGTGAACAAACTCGACGGCTCCTCTGAACCGCCTTCATAGACCATGCCGGTTAAGGGCCGTTGAACGCAGGCGTTCTCAGCCGTGTCCCTGGAACGGATCGCGCATCAGGATCGTGTCGTCCCGCTCGGGGCTGGTGGACAGCAACGCCACTGGCGCACCGATCAACTCTTCGACACGGCTGACGTATTTCACCGCATTGGCGGGCAGATCACGGAAACTACGGGCCGAAGCCGTGCTGTCGCTCCAGCCTTCCATCTCCTCATAGATCGGTTCGGCCGCCGCCTGAGCCTTCAGGCTGGACGGCAGATAGTCCAATATCTGTCCGTCGATGCGATAGCCGACGCAGATTTTCAGCGTCTCCAGCCCGTCCAGCACATCCAGCTTGGTCAGCGCCACGCCGTCGATGCCGTTGATCGCCACCGACTGACGCACCAGCACCGCATCGAACCAGCCGCAACGTCGCGCCCGGCCGGTGTTGACCCCGACTTCGCGCCCCACGGTCGCCAGGTGCCGCCCGACGTCGTCGTCCAGCTCGCAGGCGAACGGTCCCTCGCCGACGCGGGTCGTATAGGCCTTCACAATGCCCAGCACATAGCCGACCCCGCGCGGTCCCAGACCCGATCCGGCCGCCGCCTGGCCGGCCACGGTGTTGGAACTGGTGACATAGGGATAGGTGCCGTGGTCGACGTCCAGAAAGGCGCCCTGGGCGCCCTCGAACAGCACGCGCTTGCCGTCGCGAACCGCCCGGTCCAGCACCCGCCAGGCCGGTTGCACATAGGGCAGGATCCTGGGCGCGATCTCCAACAGTTGCGCCAACAGGACATCCGGGTCGATCGGTTCCAGCCCCAGCCCGGCGCGCAGCGGATCGTGGTGCGCCCGCAGTCGGTCGATCTTGCGCTTCAGGTCGTCGGCGTCGGCCAGGTCGCAGACCCGAATGGCGCGCCGCCCCACCTTGTCTTCATAGGCCGGGCCGATACCTCGCCCCGTGGTGCCGATCTTGGCTCCCGGCGCGCTGGCCGCCGCCTCGCGCGCCACGTCCAGGGCCGGATGGATCGGCAGGATCAGACAGGCGTTCTCCGCCACCATAAGCACGTCCGGCGTGATCCGCACGCCTTGCGCCTCGATGCTCTCGATCTCGCGCACCAGATGCCAGGGATCAACCACCACGCCGTTGCCGATGATCGACGGCTTGCCCTGCACGACGCCCGAAGGCAGCAACGCCAGCTTATAGACCTTGCCATCGACGACCAGCGTATGGCCCGCATTGTGGCCGCCCTGGAACCGCACCACCATATCGGCCCGGTTCGACAGCCAATCGACGATCTTGCCCTTGCCCTCGTCGCCCCATTGGGCGCCGACCACCGCCACGTTCGCCAAGGTTCATGCTCCCGCTGATTGCGGGGCGCAGCCTATAGCCGGGGAATCGGCGAATGTCGCGTCGTCGTCGGATTTATTCGCTCAGGACCGTCGCAAACGCCCAATCCAGCCACGGCGTCAGGGCCTCGATATCCGCCGTTTCGACCGTGCATCCGCACCAGACTCTCAGGCCCGCCGGGGCGTTGCGATGGCTCTCGACATCGAAGGCCGCGCCTTCGCCCTCCAGCAAGGCCTTCATCCGTTTGACCAGCGCCTGCCGTCCCGCCTCGTCCATCGCCTCCACGCGCGGATCGACGAACTTCAGACAGACCGAAGTCGTCGACCGCGTCGCCGGGTCTTCGGCCAGCCAGTCAATCCACGGCGTCCGTTCGACCCAGGCATCCAGGGCCGCCGCATTAGCCTGGGTCCGTGCGATCAAGGCCGAAAGGCCGCCGACGCCTTTGGCCCACTCCAAGGCGTCGATCCAGTCTTCCAGCGTCCAGACCGAAAAGGTGTTGATCATCGACCCGGTCGCCAGCGCCCGGTCGAACCCCTTGTCGTCGCGCAGCCTCAACACCTTGGGCACGGGGCGCGGCGATTCATACCGATCCAGCCGCTCCACCGCGCGCGGCGACAGGGCCGCGACGCCCAGTCCCGCCTCTCCGCCCAGCGCCTTCTGGAAGGAAAAGGTCACGACATCCAGCCTGGCCCAATCCAAAGGCATGGCGAAGGCGGCCGAGGTGGCGTCGCAGATCGCCAACCCCTTCCGATCCGCCGAGATGAAATCGGCGTTCGGTACGCACACGCCCGATGTCGTGCCGTTCCACGGGAACACCAGATCTTTTTCGGGATCGACTCGACTCAAATCCGGCAAACGCCCCCACGGCGCCGCCAGAACATCCGGCTCCAGCTTCAGGTGGTCGCGAACCGCCGTCGCCCACTGATGGCCGAAATTCTCATAGGCCATGACCTGAACGGCCCGCTCGCCCAGCATCGACCACAGCACCGCCTCGACCGCGCCGGTGTCCGAGCCTGGGACATAGACCAGCACCCAGTCCTCGGGGACCTCTAGCACCTCACGCGTCAGTTTCAGCCCATGAGCGAACCGCGCCACCACCTCCGGCGCGCGAATGCCGCGTCCCAACAGATCATGCGGCAAGGCCTGTGAAGACCATCCCGGCCGCTTCGCCGTCGGACCCGAGCTGAACCAGGGCCGTTGCGGTCGTTCGTTCGGCTTGGCGTTCATGGCTTATAGGGCCGCTTGGTCCGCCACTCCTCGGCGAATTTGGTCAAGGCTTCGTCCGGCGGCTCCGGCAGGGTGACCACCAGTCGCGCCAGCAGATCGCCGCGCTTGCCGCCCGCATGGCCGCCCCGCCCCTTCAGCCGCAACACCTTGCCCGAATTCGACCCCGCAGGAACGGTCATCGACACCCTTCCTTCCGGCGTGGGCACGGTCACCTTGCCGCCCAGGACGGCGTCGGGAACCGAGATCGGCAGATCCATCTCCAGATCGGCGCCTTCACGCCGATACAGCGGGTGTTCGGCGATCTTCAGTTCGATCAAGGCGTCTCCCGCCTCGCCCATTCGTCCCGGCGCGCCCTGACCGCGCAGGCGGATCACCTGGCCGTCGCCCGCCCCCTTGGGAATCGTCACATCCAGGGTTCGGCCGTCCGAGAACTGAATCCGTCGGGTCGCTCCGGTGATCGAATCCTCCAGGCTGATCTCCAGCGTCGCCCGAACGTCCTGGCCCTTTGGCGTGAAATCGCGCGCGCCGCGCTGTCGACCCTGCCCTCCGAACATACCGAACAGTTCGTCCAGGTCGATGTTCTCGAAACCCGCCCGGCCCCCTGGACCGCCTGCGCCGCCAAAGCCCGAGAAACCGCCCGGTCCGCCGCCGCCCGGCTGCGCGCCGCCGCCGAACCCTCGAAACTGCTCGCGACCATCGGCGTCAATCTCGCCGCGGTCGAATTTGGCGCGCTTATCCTTGTCGCCCAGCAGATCAAAAGCCGCCGTCACTCGCTTGAACCGCTCCTCGGCGGCCTTGTCGCCAGGATTCTTGTCGGGGTGCAGATCCTTGGCCAGCTTGCGGAACGCCTTCTTGATCTCGTCCGCGCTGGCGTTCCGCGCCACGCCCAATTCCTTGTAGGGGTCGCCGGCCACAGTCGCTCCGTTCCGCAAGGCTAGGGGTGTCAGTTAAGCCAAGCTCCCGCCGTCCGAAAGACCCTCGGCGTCATACGGCCATCGAAAGTCGTGTCGGCGGTCCCCAACCCCAGGCCTCTCCCCATGGGCTGACCTCGATCGAAGCCGCATCCAGCCCGTCTGGAAAATCGACGGCCTGTTCGACTTCGGAATAGACGGCTTGCGGCCCTTCGACCTCCACGCTGCGCCGCACGACCGCGCCGTCCATGAACCGCAAGCGAAAACGTTGGCCCGGCTCCAGGCTTCGATCCCCATCCCAGCCATCGCCATACAGACGACGACGCGGCGTCCAGCGGATCGTGACATCGCCGCCATCCGATTGCAGGCTCAGGTGCACGGGCGACCAGGGTCGATCATGCACGCCCAGACAGGTCGCGGTCAGGACCGTCACCCCGGACCCGCCCGGCGGAACGCCCGCCGGACCCGCCCGGAACTCCAGGGGAAGTCCGCGCTCGTCGCGTCGGAAATCCAGTCGCGTCAAGGCGTCGTCCAAAACCACCACCGTCGCGCCCGCCTCGGCCCCCGCGCGCATCTCGGTCTCCGTGCCCTGCAAGGCGCGCAGAAGACCGCTCAGCCGCCATATCCCGTCGCCAAGCGCCGTCGCGTGTAGAAACGCGACCAGCTCCCAGCCCGCTTCCGTGTGAACCGCCATCATGTTCGCGCCGCCCAGAACCGCTGCCGTTCCGCGGCTCTGCGGCGCGCGGCCTTCCAGGCGCACCGTCAGCACATTCACCCCGTCCCAACGCCCGACCACGCCCGGCGCCAGGGCCGTTGTCAGTCGACCAACCGTCGCCGGCGTCTCTACCCGCGCGCGCCGTCCCAGGGCGCCGGACCCGGACCCCGCCTGCACTTCCATCGCCCGCCAAGGCTCGGCCGCCACGGCGGCCAGAGGCCGGTCGTCGCCTTCACGTCCCGGCAACGGCGGCAAGTCCAGCACCGCCAGGAACGGCGCGCCCGTCGGTTCCTGGATTTCCGACATGGGCGGCTCGGCGACGCCCAGCTCCCCCAGTTCCGGCATGACGCGCGGTCGCACCACCATGTGCGGCGTCTCGTCCGACACGACCCGCCCTATGCGCCAGACGCCGTTCGCCCCCGGCGGCGTGACCGCATCGCCCGGCTCAAACCTTAAGGCCGCCAAGGGTCCCAACGCCAGGATTCGGCTCTCGACATCGTCGCCGCCGCCCAGCGCGACGGCTGCCGCCAGCCGCGCCTGTTCGGGACCGCACGCCAGCGGCAGGTCCAGATCGACGCTCCCGCCGCCCGCCTCCGTTTCGCGTCTCAGCACGACCGCCGCCGTCTGGTGGTCGGCCAAGGCGTCCACATAGCGCACCCGCGCGGTCGAGGGTCTCTCCTCCAAAACCCGGTCGCCGCGCACGGCCGCGCCTTCGTCGGGCAAGGCCAGGGCGTCCGCCTCGATCAGCGTGACCAGGGCCTCGCGTCCCAGGATCGCGACCCGCCCATCCCGCTCTGCGATCACCGCATCCACCGCGCGCAGCAACGGCTCCAAAGCGTCCCGCGTCCGCATCGGCCGGTCGATGGCGTAGCCGGTGACTTCGCCGTCCACCCCTTCGATGACGAAGTCGTCTTCGCCCAGACCGCCGCGTCTCAGCACCGCCGCGATCATCGCCGCCACGTCGCCGACCAGACGGCCGTTCAGCCAGTGGCCCGTGCGCCACGCTGGGGCGTCGGCCCAGACATCCTTGCGCGCCGGAAACGCCGGATAGGGCCGGGCGTCCCAGCACCAGGCGTCGGCCGCCTCCAGCATCCGTCCCGCATAGGCCACGGCCGCCGGGTTGTTCACCGGCTGCGCGAAATGCTCCAGGATCGCCTCCAGCGCCCGTCGCTGCATCCGATCGCTGCGCCATCCGGTCGAGAACGGCGGCAGGGCGCTCTCGGTGCTCTTGGGATCGAAGAACAGGTTGGGCGCATTGCCGCCGCGGTCCACCGCCGCGCAACCGACCTCCGTCAACCGGATCGGCTTCATGCCGGGTTGCCAGTCGGTGGACATCGCCGACCGCACGCCGTTGATCCTCTCGTGATGCGGGTGCGACCACCAGCCGATCAGGTCCTTGGGTCGATACACCCAGTGCTCATCGTGCGCGGCGTCCAGGATCGGCGTCCGGTCCTGCGCCGCCCGCGACGCGCCGTCCGCATAATACCAGTCGAACCCCTCGCCGCCCGCGACGCCATGCGCCAGATAGGCTCGTTCGGCCTGATGCAGGAAGTCGTCGGCATCCCGCCCGCCGTCCCCCTCACGCCAATCGGTCAACGGCGGATACCAGTCGATCCCGACATAGTCGATCGCCTCATCGGCCCACAGCGGATCCAGATGGAACCGCACCTCGCCGGTCGGCGGTTGGTGGCCGAAATATTCCGACCAATCCGCCGCATAAGACAGCTTGATGTCAGGTCCCACGATGGCCCGACATTCTCCCGCCAGCGCCCGATACAGTTCGACCGCCGGGTAGCCGCCCGTTTCGTCGCGGGTCCAGGTCAGTCCTCGCATCTCCGACCCGATCAACAGGCCGTCCGCGCCAGTCTCGGCCGCCAACGCCGCATAATGCCGCGCCAGTCGTCTCAAGCCCCAGTCGTCCGCACCGCCGAAGATCGCCGCCGCCTGGTCGGCCGCCTCCGACCCGTCTTCACCCCGGATGCGGCCCCGCCAGGGATAGGCGCCTTGCGTCTCGTCGTCGCCCAGGCCCGGCAGGTCATTGTCGGCGGGAATATCCATGAAGACGAACGGATACAGCGTCACCTCCAGACCGCGGGCCTTCAACTCCGCCACCGCCTGACGCACGCTCTCGTCCGACGGCGTCCCGCCATAGGCCGGTGCGCCCTCGATCCGGCTGATCAGATGGGCGTCCTCCCGCGTCAGGCCCGAAACGCCCCAGGTTGCGCCCTCCGTGGTCTTGTCGCGGCTCTCTACGCCCGGCCTCACCCGACACTGTCCGGCTCTCAGATCGTCGCCGAACCAACCGATCACCAGGCTGACCCGCTTCAAGTTCGGGCACTGGCTCGTCAGTTGTTCCAGAGACAACAGGATGTCCGGCCCGCCTTGACCGGTATTTGCGTTCTCCGCCCGGGTTCGCGTCAGCCCCTCGCGCCGCGTCACCACCTCTGTCGCCAGCACGAATTCGCCTGCGCCGGGGATCAGGCACACGCCTTCCAGCTTCTCCTCCAGCCCGTCGCCCTCGGGCCGCTTCAACACCTCGAAGCTCAATTGCGGCGGCCGGTCGCCATAGGGTCCCAGCGGCAGGTCTTCGAACACCACATAGGCTGTGCCGCGATAGGCGGTCGCCGCACCCTCAACCGCCTCGATCAACGGGTCCGGCGTCTGGGTTGCTGCACCGCGATAGATCCTCATGGCGACGCCGCTCAAATCCATCAGCCGACCATCGGCCCAGATCCGTTCGACCGCATCGATCTCGCCTTCGCAGATCGCCACCGCGAAGCTCAACGAATAGGCCGCCTCCTCGGTGCGCGGCCCGCCCTTGCCGCCGCCGTTCTCGCGCCGACTCTCCAAAAAGCGCGCGGCCCAGATCACCTGACCCGCCACCCTCATCCGGCCCAGCACGCAGGCCATCGGCGCGCCTTCGGCCGTCGATTGCAACCTCAGGCCCTCCAGCCTCGGTCCCCGCTGTCGCGCGGGCTGTAGCGCACTGATCAGGGCGTCGTCCGCGACCCGGCCCAGGGCCGAACCGATCACCCGGCCCACGCCCCCGCCCACGGCCGCGCCCACGCCGCCCAGCATCACCTGCGCCATTCATCCCGTTCCTTCGATACGCGCTTCGGGAAAGGCGAACACGGCCGCCAACCGCCGCCGCCACCACGGTCCCATCCAGCTCTCGACCACGGCTCGCCCCCAATAGGCGTGGATTATTCGCCACTCCGGCCCACCCACGTCGCTGATGACGGCGCAGTGTTTCACCGCCGCACCCTGGCATATGCGGAACAGGGCCACGTCCCCCGCTTCGGCCGTCGTGACCGGCTTTTCGATCAGCCGCCGCCTGGCGGCGTCCAGCATCAGCTCGCCTTCCTCCACCTCGGCCCAATCGGGGCGATAGGGGGGCGGCGTCTCCGGCTCGGGTCCCACCACCTCGCGCCACACGCCGCGCACCAGACCCAGGCAGTCCGCACCGTCCCCCTTTTCACTGGCCTGATGCCGATAGGGCGTGCCCAGCCAGCCGCGCGCCGCAGCCACGACATCGGCCCTCATCCGCGTCGACTTCCGCCGTCGTGCCGCCCACCCTCGGCCGGATAGGCGGTCAGGTAGTCGTCGCCCGGAATATCTGGAAAGCCCTGAAAATTGAGTCCATTGCCAAACAGCTCCCGGCACGTCGCCCAGGTCTTGTCACAGGTCCGTCCTGGAAAATCCGCCCGATCCACACCGCAGCGCGCGTCGCCCAGCACGGCGTCGCACAATCGCCCATAAGTGCGCCCGACGACCCTCTCCAGCGCCGCTGCGGGTCCCTCCAACTCGGCTGTGAACCGTTCGCCGTCGCGTCGGATGCGGGCGATCCGCCCGCGCCACAGCCGCACCTTCAGGCTCGGCGTCTTCCAGTCGACCCGCCACAGCTCAGCCCCAGCCCCGTCATACCGGCCTGCGTTGATATCCGCCTCGGTCAGGCCGTTGTCGTCCAGGCCGCCTTCGACCGCCGCCGATCCCGCCTGCGAACCGACGGCGCTCTCCATGGCGCCCGCCGTCCAGCCGCTGCCTGCTCGGCAAGTCACGCCCGCCACGACCAGATCGCGGTCGTGATCGGTGAAGCCCATCACCATGCCGTCCATGCGTTCCAGCCGCCAGACATGGCACAGGGTCGCCGCCCCGCTCTCGATACGGGCGGCCATCTCCTCCGGCACGATGCGCATGGTTCAGACCCTCACCTCGATCAGCGGCAGGGCCGCCACCCGGCCCGCGCCGAAGGTTTCCAGGGTGATCTCCACCCGATCCGCGTCGAACCGTACCGGCGTATCGAAGGCGAAACCCGCCGCGATCTCCACACCGACCGCCGGGGCGACGTCAAAGGTCACGACGCCCGTCGCTGCATCCACGCTCCATCCATCCGCCGCCTCGACGCCGTTCCGGGCGACCCGCACGGACCCCGCCGCGGGCTTGGCGATCACGCGCTCCAGATCGCCGCTGCGCTTGACCAGTTGAAACGTCCGCCGCGTCCCGTTCCCGACGCCCAGCGCCTGATCGGTCGGCATGATGGTCCCGCCCGGCGCGCACGATTTGAAATCCGCGAAGTCCCGGAATCGAAAGCCATACAGCCGTCCCCGCCGCGCCTCGAAGAAGGCCGTCAGCTCCGCCATATCGTCCAGCGACCTCAACCCGGCGCCGATCAGATAGCGTCGACGCCCGTGCGCCCAGGGGCTGGACCGTCGCTCATGCCCGGACGCCAGGGTGACCACCTCCGTCCGTCGCTCCACCCCGCCTGTTGATCCGAACGACAATCGCGTCGGCAGCCGTACCTCGTGAAAGGCCATGCCTCATCCATCCTGCTCGTGTTGCCTTGGGGCGGCCTTCGCTCACATCCGACGCGCGCCCAGGGCCACAGCCCGCGCCAGGCTCTGGGCGATCTGCGCCTCCGACCGCACTACGCCCGGCGCCCCGCCATCGATGCGCACATTGACCGTTACGCCCGGTCCCGTCGCCGGTTCGATCACGCCCGCGCCGCTGGGTCGGAACACCTCCGGTCCCCGCTCGCCGACCAGATAGGCGCCGCCGCCCAGCACCGGCCCGCCCTCAGCCCGCGTCCCGCCGAACAGTCCGCCGACCGCCTGGGCGATCGCCGCCGACAAGCCGCCGCCCCTGACGCCCGCCGCGGCGTTGACGGCCCCCAGCACTGCCCGCGCCAGTTCGGCCAGGCTCAGCTCTCCGTCCGCCGCCGCTCGCGTCAACGACCGCGCCAGGCTGTCGCCTGCCCGATCGAACGCCTCTTCGATCGACGCCGCCGCCCGTTCCGCAGGCTCCCGCAACGCCTCCAGCGCCGCGGCCGCCTCGGCCGCCCGAGCCGACACGCCGTCCAGCCCCTCGGGTCGAAAGCCGTCAGTCATCGGGCCACGCCTCCATCATCCGCTCCAGATCGCCGCGCCTTATCGGGGCCGCGCCCGCATCCGCCGCCGTCAACATCCGCCACTCCCGCACCGACAAGCGCCAGAACGCCTCGGGCGCGATCCCTAGGGTCAGCGCCGTTCGCAGCATCGCCGCCCAGTTCACCCGGCCGCCGCCGCGAAAGCCCTCGCCACCGCCTCGGCCGCCGCCTTCGGATCAATCGCCGCCGTATCCAGTTCGCCCGCCAGCGTCCGCTCGCCTCCGCCCCTCAGAAGGGCCGCCAGAACCGCCGTCAGGTCCCGCGCCGACAGTCGCCGCATACGCTCCGCCAGCCCGTCCAGGCCCTCGATGCTCAGCGCAGTCTCGATCTCGGCCAACGCCCCCAGCGTCAGACACAGCCTCCGCTCCGCCCCCGCCAGCGACGCCACGACCTCGCCGCGCGCGCCGTTCGCCGTCATACCGCCGTGAACCCGATCTCACCGGCGCTCGACAGGGTCATGGCGAAACTCGCCTCACCCTCGTGTTCCCCGGCGTACTCCAGGGCCGAGACCAGAAACGGCCCCTCCAGAACGCCGAAATCCGGCACCGTCAGTCGCCATCTCCGCGCCTCCTGGGCGAAGAAAGCCTCGCGGATCCGGGCGTCCGAGGCCGCGTCCCGGAACACCCCCTGGCCCGACACCGAGGCCGACTTGACCCCCGCTCCGGCCAACAGTTCGCGCCAGCGTCCGGCGCTGTCCGCGTCGGTCACATCAGCCGTCTTGGCGTTCAGCGAAATGGTCCGCGTCCTCAGTCCCGCCACCGTGGCGAACACCTCCGGCGTCGCCCCGTCGCCGATCTTCAGCAGCATATCCCGGCCTTTTTGCGCCGCCATCTCAGTCCTCCGTCTCTTCCGTCACCGCCCTCAGGCGGATGATCGCATAGGTCCGCTTCAGGTCGGGCGCGCGAAACACGTCGGTGAAGGTCACGCGCAGATTGACCGTGCGCACCCCGTCCGCCTCCAGCGTCGCCTCATGCAGTCGCGCCCGCGCCGCCGCCGCCACGGCTCGCGCCTCCTCGGTTCCGCCGAAGCGCGAGATGCAGGTCAAACTCAGCCGGTGCTCCACCGCTCCGCCGTCGGCGTTCGTGGGTCGGCTCTCCGAACGCCCCACCGTCATGTGCGGCCAGACCGGCTCGGTCGGCGGCTCATCCCAGATCCGCGCCGGATCGCCGAGCAACGCCTGCATCGTCGCATCGGCCTTCAACCTGGCGATCAGCGCTTTTTGCAACGCGCTCTCGTGATCCTTCATCGCACGCGCTCCAGGGTCAGTTTCATCCGGCCCGGTCCGTCTGCATCGACGCCCCGGATCGTCCAGTCCGCGCCGCCGAACCGCAGCACTCGCCCCTCGGCGATCCGGGCGTCGGCGCGGCACGTCGCGCTCATCGTCTCGACCCCGCGCGTCGCCTGGCCGCCTTCCGAGCGCTCGCGCCGACGCCGCGCGCCACAGGCCAGCCAGGCCATGCCCAGGTGGTCGTAACTGACCGTGCGCCCGCCATGGGGCGTCTCGCTCTGGACCGGCCGTTCGATCCGGGCCAGCACCCGCATCGCCCCCACGCCGCTCACAGCCGCACCACGCGATAGGGCGCGACCCAGGCTTCGACCGGCGCGATCGGCATCTCCGCCTCGTTCCGCTCATAGGCCCTCAGCGTCAGCATCAGGATCGCCAGCCGCAGCGGCGCCGGAGATGTGGAGGCCAGGCTCAAGCCCACATCCCCCTCCACCCGCGTCCGCGCCGCGTCGATCAGGGTCTGGATCAGCGTATCCTCGGCGTCGGTCTCGACGCGCAGGAACAGCTTCGCCTCCGTGAGGGTCACGGGTGCGGTCATGGATGCCTCATTGTCTGGAAAGAAAAGGCGGCGGACTCAGGCCCGCCGCCGTGCTGCGATCAGCTCGCCGCGAACTTCATCACCTTGATGGCGTCGAAATTCTGCACCCCGCCGCCCACACGCTTGGTCGTGTAGAACAGCACATAGGGCTTGGCCGAATAGGGATCGCGCAACACCCGCACCCCCGCCCGGTCCACGATCAGATAGCCGCGCTGGAAGTCGCCGAACGCGATCGACAGACTGTTGGCCGCGATGTCCGGCATGGTCTCGATCTCGGTGATCGGATAGCCGAGCAGGCTGGCCGTCTCGCCCGCGCGCGTCGCCGGCTGCCAGATGTAGTTGCCGTCGCCGTCCTTGAATTTGCGCACGGCCGAGACCGTCTTGCGGTTCATCACGAACCGCCCGTTCGGCCGGTACTGGGCCTTGGGCGCATAGACCAGGTCGATCAGGCGGTCGGTCGGATTGCTGCTGGCGAAGCCGCCCGCCGCGCCCGACGCCACATAGCCGATGTCGCCCCAGGCATGACCGGCGTCGGCCGCCGTCGCATAGCTCAAGAAGCCCTTCGGCTTGTTCACGCCGTCGCCGTTGACGAAGGCCGTCGTCTCCTGCGCGGCGAAGGCGTCCTCGACCTCGCCCGCCAGCCACTCGTCCAGGTCCACCAGGGCGTCGTCCAGCAGGTTCTGCGTCGCCGCCGGGCTGGCGTAGAGGTCGGCGGCCGGGAACTCCAGCAGGGCCAGGGTCGCCGGGTCCGTTTCCGGCCGCGCCGCCGTCTCGGCGACCCAGCCCGAGGCGATCCCCGCTGTCGACACCGGCTTTCGGAACACGCCCACGCCGACCGTCCGCACCGTGGCGATCTCACGCATCGGCGAGGCGGCCATCAGTCGGCGCTCGATGGCCCGCTCCGTCTCCGGCGGCACGACATGGCCGGCCGAGTTGGACGCCGACGACAGCCCCGCCTTCAGCTCCAGTCCCCAGTCGCCGCGCGGCGCCTGCCCGGTCTTCAAATAGCCGTCCCAGGCCGCCTTCATCTCGGGCGGCGTCGTCGGCGCGGCCGGTGCGGCCAGCTCGGGTCGACGCCCGGCGCTCAGCGCCCGGTCAAGGCGCGCCTGCGCCTGGCCGACCGCCTGATCGATCCGCGCCACCTTCTCCTCCAGCAAGGCGTCGGCCGAGGCCTTCTTCTCGATCTCGTCCAGCCGCGCGTCATTGGCGCCTTTGAACGCTTCAAACGCCGCCATCATCTCATGCATGGCGGCGCGCGCCTCCGGCGTAGCCGGAGCCTGTTTGGTCTCTTTCATGATGTCTCCAGTTGAAATTCTTCGCCCAGGCGAAGTTCGTCAGGGCACGCGGAACCGCGCGCCCGGCAGCATCGGAAAGGTGACCAGCGACACTTCCCACAGGTCCACGGCGCTCAGCACCCTCAGCCGTCCGTCACGCCGCGCCTTGATCGCGCGAAACCCGATCGACAGACCGTCCATCGCGCCCGCTCGCGCCAGAACCTGGGCCATCCGCGCCTCGGGCGACCAGTCCAGGATCCGCCCTCGGACGAACAGGCCGCGTTCATCCTCCGCCATCTCGTCCCACACGCCGACCGGTGCCCGGCTCTCGTGCTGGTGCAGCATCCGCACGGCCGCCGCGCCGGTTCGTTTCAGGCTCTGCGCGAAGGCGCCTCTGGCCGTGACGTCGCCATTCAGATCAGCCTGGCCCCACAACGACGCATAGCCGGTGATCGTCACGGTCCCGGTCATCGTTCCTCCAGGCGCCGTTCGATCCGCTCCACCGCCGTGCGGGTGGCGGCGCCCTGCTCTTCCAGTCGCGCCAGCCGCTCGGCCACCAGCCGCTGCTCGCCCACCTGGGTCTCCAGGGTGGCGATCCGCGCCGCCGCGCCGCCCGCCCATGTCAGCCCCCCGACCGTCTGGGCCAACAGCACGCCGATCAGGGGCCACGGGATCCGTTTCCAATCCTCGCTCACACGCCCACCCCCGCCATTCGTCGCCGCTCTTCGTCGGTCAGGAACCTCGCCGCGTTCAATCGCGACCACAGGGCGTCGCGCTCGACCTGCAAGGCGGGTACGCCATCCAGGTCCGGCTCGATCCGCACGTCCTCGAACCGTTGCCCCAGCCAGCCGGTCAGGGCGCCGCAGGTCTTCTTCACCAGCGGGATCACCGTCTGACGCCACAGGGCGGCGTTGGCCTCGCGATAGTTGGCGTAGGTCGCGTCGCCCGGTATCCCCAACAGTTGCGGCGGAACCCCGAAGGCCAGGGCGATGTCGCGCGCCGCCGAGTGCTTGCCGGCGATGAAGTCCATGTCGGCCGGCGTCAGGCTCATCGGCTTCCAATCCAGTCCGCCTTCCAGCAACAGCGGACGCCCGGCGTTGCGCGCCCCGCCATGGGCGTCCGCAAGCTCGGCCTTCAGCGCCTCGAACTGCTCGGCGGTCAGCCGTTCCCCGTCCCGCGCGCCATAGACCAGGGCGCCCGACGGCCGCGCCGCATTGTCCAGCAGAGCCTTGTTCCACTCGCCCGCAGAATTGTGCGCATCGATGGCGAAGGCCGCCGCCTCCAGCGGCGAATAACCATAGTGGTCGTCGGTCGGATGAAACAGCCGCACCTGCATCACCGGCGACCAGCCGTCCGCCTCGCGCCGGATCACCACCGATCGTCCGTCCACGCCGTACTCATAGGCTTCGGGCCAGCCATGGCGTCCCGGAACCACCTTCACCCGATCGGGCCGCAGCGGCCACAACTCATCCGGCGCCGGATCGCCCACCGCTTCCAGATAGGCGTTCCCGGCCGTCTGTAAGGCGCCGTAGATCGCCTCCATCAACTCCGGTCCCGACTGCTCCGGGTTCGGCTTGGTCAACAGGCGCGCAACCGGATGGTCATCATCGCGCGCGCCCCGATGCAGCACCGTCATCGGCGTGGCCGCCGCCGCCTCGGCGACCATCCTGACGCAACGATAGGCCACGGCGTTCTTGCCGAACCCTTCGCGCGCCAGAGCCGCATAGTCGCGCGGCGTCCAGCGCGGCCGCCCCATCCCCGTCAGGGCGATCAACCCGCCGGTCCGGCTGGCCTTGGTCTCGTCCGGGCGCGCCTCTTCGCCGCGGCGGCCGCTCGGCCATCGCAGTTTCAACATCCTCTTCCTTTCCGGGATCAGGCCGTACGCGACAGCATCAGGCCGTCAGGCATGGCCCAGGGAATCGAACCCTGCTCCACCAGATGATCGTTCAACCCCGCCGAGCCGCCGCGCATCGCGCCCAGTCGTCGTCCCGTCAGGGTCGGCAGCCCGACCACGGTCGTGACGCCCGCCGTCTGACCATCGACGACCAAGGCGTAACGGTCGCCTGTACGGCTCAAGGCCCACTTCACCTTGCGCGCGCCGGGTCTCGCCAGGCTTCCGATCAACTGGCTGACGCCGGCGACCGTCACATAGGCGCGAAACTCTCCGCCCGCGCCACGTTCCACGTGCATCCGGTTGGTATCGCCGCCGTCGTGCAGATCGACGACGCACGCCGTCTGTCCCGTGTCGCGCGTGAATTCGACCTCGCCGCATTCGGTGACATCCGCGCTCGCCGCCAGACCGTACGCGACCGTCAGGCTGTCCGCACCGCGCGACGCCGCCGTCCCGACGGAGGGCGCATAAGCCGAGGCCCAGCGCCCCGCCTCCAGTTGCGCGCCCCAGACCGCCGCATGGGCGCTCGCGCTCGCCGCCGTACCGACGAAACAGATATCGAACCTCAAACTGTCGCCCGGATTGACGCCCGACACCGCCGTCATGGCCAACCGCCGCCAGCCATCAACGGCCGTGCTCAACGTCGCCCCGCTCGCCCCGGTCACATAGGTCACGCCGCCGCCGTCATGGTCGATCGACACCTCCAGCAGAGTGGCGGATGTGGTCATGTTCCGCAGGCGGAAGACATTGGCCTCGGCCGCGCCCGATCCCTTCTTTACGAAGACGCTGGCGGTGGCGACCGTCGCGCCGATGATCGCCGACTGCTGCACCGCGACCGAGGTCGTCGCCGTGCTGGCCACGCGATCCGCCGTCAGGGTTCCATCCGGCGCCATGACGGCGTCGGCGGTCACCGCCACGTTCGACTTGATCCAGCTCGCAGCGTCCAGCTCCTGTGATCGCAGGAACAGATTGGTCCGCGCCTCCTCGATCAACAGACCTCGGTCGGTCACCCGCGCCGCGCCGTCCGTGAAACTGATGATCCGTCCATCCGTCCGTCGCGCCGTAGACGCGCCGCTGCGTGCGAAGCTCACACCCGTCACCGCGCCCAGGCTCGCGAACGCCACGCCCTGCCGCGCATAAACGCTGTTGGCGAAGCCCAGCTTCAACCCCTGCACGGCCGGATCGCCGCCGGGTCTCAGGGCGCTCAGCCCCACTCCGACCCCCAACATCAGTCCGCCAGGGCTACGATGTACTGGGCCGTCGTCCCGGTCGCCAGCACGCGCCGCGTCTGGATCGGGACATAACCCGCCGGATGGTTCTTCAACGTCACCGCCGCCGCATCGTCCGCGCCGACCGGCAGCAGTTTCACGTCGCCAGCCTGACCGACGTACAACGCCTTGGCGTAGGACGTCAGATCGGTCGTGTCGTTGGGCGTCACCGCCTCGGCCCGGCGCGCGGGCGCCGCCGGGGTCCGCGAACTTGCGGCATAGGGGTCCAGGCCCGGATTGACCGGCATCGGCGTCTCTCCTCGTTTCAATCCTTCAAAGGGGTCTCAAGCGCGGTTCGCCCTTGGGTCCCAGCAATAGGTGGCTGACCGCCCAGACCAGGGCGTCGGCCCGGTCCGGGCTGTGCTCGCCCTCGCCGCCCAGCCTCAGAAGCTCGGCTTCCAGCGCCCGCATCGGGGCGCAGTGAATGACCCGATCCTGTTCGTACAGGGCGGCCACCGGCTCGGCCCGGACGCGCTTGGATCGGCTGGCGAAGACCGGTTTCACCCGCGCTCCGCAGTGGGCGATGCGCAGCAGGTCCTCGACCATCTGGCCGCCCTGGTTGACCTCGGCGATCACCCAGTCGGCCTCGAACTCCGCCACCACCTCGGCGGTCAACCGCGCCCAGGCCTGGGGTCTCAGACCGCGCACGCTCCGGTCGGCCAGAACATAGGCCCGTCCCTCGAACCGCCCGACCACGACGATGCCGCAGGCGTCGCCGTCGGCCGTCGCGGGCGGGTCCAGCCCGACCACGACCCGTTCGAACCGTTCCGGCGCCCGCCCCTGGCAGGCGTTCACCATGCTCTCGGTCCACAAGGCCCCTTCGTCCGACAGGACATGGCCTTCCAACTCCTGTTGCGCCAACCGCGTGCCGCCGTACAGAGCGTCCAGCCCCCGCAGAAAATTGGCCGACAGATTCCGGCGATTGACCGCCGTCGCCGCGCGCGTCGTCGCCGTGCCCGGCTCGGCCATCAGCGTCTTCAGGGCCGTGATCGGCCGCGGCGTCGTCGTGATCATCAGCCGGGGATCGTCGCCCAGCCTCAACCCCATCCGCAGCATCGCCAGCACCTCGCCCGGCCGTCGCCAGGCGCAGAATTCGTCGCACCAGGCTGCATGGAATTGCGGCCCGCGCAGGCTGTCGGCGTCCTCGGCCGAAAAGGCGTGGGCCGTCGCCCCGTTCGGCCATATCAGTCGCCGCCGGCCCGCCTCATAGATTGGTCTTCGCCACGGCGCGGCCACGGACCGCAAGCCCGAAGGTCCCTCGATCATCACCTCGCGCACATCGTGCAGGGTCGGCCCGACCAGGGCCAGGCGCGCGCCCGGTCTCGCCCGCCCGGCCAGCCATTCAGCTCCGGCGCGGGTCTTTCCCGCGCCACGCCCGCCCAGGAACAGCCAACTGCTCCACGCGCCGTCGGGCGGCGTCTGCGCCGGATGCCGCCAAAGCCGCCAGTCTGTCCCGATCAACCGCTCCAGGTCCTCCCGGATCGGCGCCAGCAGCTTCCTCCTCGTCGATGGCTCGCGCCAGCGCCACCAGTCGACGATAGAGGTCCTCGCGCAGTCGCTCCTCTCCGGCTGCGTCAAGCGCCTCGTCCTCCCCGTTCAACTGCGCTTCCCGGATCGTCGCCTCGACCAGCGTCTGTCTCAGCTTGACGCTCGCGGTCGCCAGCTTCAGCCGCCGTTCCGCCTCGTCCAGATCGGCGCCGGAGATCGGTCTCAGTATCTCGTCCGTCAGGGCGACCAGAACGGCCAGGCCGTCTTGCGCCGCCCCCTCTTTTCCGCCCATGCCTGAACTATAGGGGACCAGCGCCCCTAGGCGCGCTGAACGCTATGGCCGACCTTATCCTCCAATCAGATCAATGATTTACCTCGGACCACGCGCGCATTGATCCCGCCTGGTTTTCAGCCGCGCTCCAGCGCCCATTCCGGCGCTTCGTGATCCAGCGCGTCTTCCTCGTTTTCCAGATCCAGTTCCGAGATCGTCTGATTGCGCACCGACACGCCTGCCGTATGCACCGTCTCCGGGTCGCCCGACACCAGCGGATGCCACGCCGCCAGCGGCCGCCCCTCGTGAATCCGGCGATAGGCGCAGGACTTGGGCATCCACTCCAGCGCCTCGATATTGTGCGGGGTCAGCTTGATGCAGTCCGGCACATAGTGACGCCGGTTCTCATAGTCCGAACACCGGCACGCGACCGGATCGAACAGCTTGCAGTGGACCTTGGTCGGAATGACCTCGCCCGTGTCTTCGTCCTCGAACCGAATGACGCAGCACAGGCCGCATCCGTCGCACAGGCTCTCCCATTCCTCAGGCGTCATCTCCGCCAAGGTCTTGGTTTCCCAGAAGGCCATTAGATCCTCCCTCGCTTGCGGGGGAGGGGGACCGCGCGAAGCGTGGCGGAGGGGGCGGAAACGTGCAGTATCTGGACCATTCGAGCGCCGGTCCTTACGCAAAAACGCGCGAAAAGTCTCCGTCGGCAAATGTTTCTGCCCGAGGTTCTGGTCTGGACCCGCATCCGGGGACACGGCTTGCGTCGCCAACACCCGCTCGGCGCGTTTATTCTCGACTTCTATCGCGCCAGCCATCGCCTCTGCATTGAGATCGATGGCCAGCAACACGCACTGTCGAAGGATCAGGCGCGGGACGCCCTTCTGTTTGCACGAGGGGTCCGCACCGTCCGCATCCCCGCCGCTGATATTCGGCGCGATCCAGACGGGGCCGCTGAATTCATCCTGTCGCTCCAATGATCCGCCCCCGCCTATGGGCCGACGCAACCGCGCACCGGTGGAGGAAGCGAGCGGCACGCTCAACCTTTCCGCTGGAAACTCCGCTCCACCCCCCTTAGATCAGCGTTCGTTTCCGCCCCCTCCGCCACGCTTTGCGTGGTCCCCCTCCCCCGCTAGGCGGGGGGAGGATCGAGTATTTTCATGTCGGCTCGCCCCCCTCTCGTCGCTCTCAAGGACGTCCGTCTTCAGGACGGCCCCCGCCCCCTGTTCGAGGGCGTGGACATGGCGATCGAGCCGCGCAGCCGCGCCGCTCTCGTCGGCCGCAACGGCGCCGGCAAGTCGACCCTGATGAAGATCGTCATGGGTCTGGTCGAACCCGACGCCGGCGATCGCTCCGTCCAGGCCGGAACCCGCTTCGCCTATGTGCCGCAGGAACCCCTGATCACCGGCGAGACGCTGCTCGACTACGCCGCCTCCGGCGCCGCCGAGCGCTGGACCGCCGAGGCCTGGCTGTCCACCTTCGGTCTCGACGCGAACAAGCCCGCCACGAACCTGTCCGGCGGCGAGACCCGCCGCGCCGCCCTGGCCAAGGCCTTCGCCGAAGAGCCGGACCTGCTGCTGCTCGACGAACCGACCAACCACCTCGACATCCTGGCCATCGAGCTTCTGGAGAGCGAACTGCTCTCGGCCCGCTTCTCGGTCCTGGTCGTCAGCCACGACCGCGCCTTTCTGAACCGCGTCACAGACACCTGTCACTGGTTGGAAGGCCGCCGCGTCCGCACCCTCGACAAGGGCTTCGACGCCTTCGACGACTGGGCCGCCAAGGTCATGGAGGAAGAGGCCGAGTCCCTGCGCCGCCTGACCAAGAAGATCGAGGCCGAGACCTACACCTTCTACCGCTCCATCACCGCCCAGCGGACCCGAAACGAGGGCCGCGCCCGCGCGCTTCAGGCGATGCGCGCCGACCGCGCTGAACGGGTCCGCGACCTGCCGAAGGAGCTGAACCTCGGCGTCGATTCCGGCGCCCTGTCGGGCAAACTCGTGGCGGACGTGAAGGGCGTCTCCAAACGCTTCGGCGAGCGCACGATCCTCAAGCCCTTCACCACCCGCATCCTGCGCGGCGACCGGTTGGCCGTCGTCGGCCCGAACGGCGCGGGCAAGACCACCCTGGTCAAGATCCTGCTCGGCGAACTGGCGCCCGACACGGGAACCGTCCGCCTCGGCGCCAATCTGGAGCCGGTCTATCTCGATCAGTCCCGCGAGGGGCTGAAGTCCGACATGACCCTGTGGGACGCCCTGACGCCGGGCGGCGGCGACTCAATCCTGGTGCGCGGGCGCTCCATGCACGTCGCCGCCTACGCCAAGGACTTCCTGTTTCAGGAAAGCCAGTTGAAGCAGCCGATCTCGACCCTGTCGGGCGGTGAGCGCAACCGTCTGCTGCTGGCCCGCGCCCTGGCGAAGCCCGCCAATCTGCTCGTCCTGGACGAGCCGACGAACGACCTCGACATGGACACCCTCGACAAGCTGGAAGAGCTTTTGGAGAGCTACGACGGCACCCTGATCCTGGTCTCGCACGACCGCGACTTCGTCGATCGCCTGGCCACCTCGACCATCGCCCTGAACGGCCGCGGCGACATCGTCGAAACCCCCGGCGGCTGGACCGACTTCCTGCGCCAGAATCCGGCCTTCCTCGCACCGCCCCAATCCTCCCTCCAAGGCGGAGGAAGACCGCGAAGCGGTGGAGGGGGCCAGGCCCAGACTCCGTCACCCGCCAAAAAGCCCTCCAAACTGTCCTACAAGGACGCGCGGCGGCTGGAAGAATTGGAACGCCTCCTCGCCGACCTGCCCGCCGAGATCGCCAAACAGGACGCCCTCTTGGCCGATCCCGACCTCTACGCCCGCGATCCGAAGGCCTTCGACCACGCCATGACCGCCGCCGCCAAGGCCCGCTCGGACCTGGAATCCGCCGAAGTCGAATGGTTGGAGCTGGAGGAAAAGCGCGAAAACCTCGCCGACTGACGGTTTCGTCGAGAGGCTTCAGGCCGTTGTGGACGATCCGCAAGCCGCGCGATCAAAACAACAATCTTGCGTCGAGCGGCTATCCGCTCACTAACGACGCACAATCCATCCCCAATTTCGCCCACAGGCGATGGGTTTTGGGCGCTTGCCTCATAGCGGGTTTCGTCGGAACGTCAACGGGCCGAGGGACACGGCGGCGCGGAAAACCGGAGCGATCCGGGGATCAAGGCGAACCGGTCCGGCTCTCTGACCCGGCCTCCGGGCGCGGTCTTCGGACCCGAACGGACGACGCGGCAGGGCCTAGGCTCCCGAACGACGAAGGCTTCGGCCCCACAGCGTTCACGGAGAACCAGGCCGGGATCGACGGACGGCGCACGGCGAAGGCCGCGCGGAACGCCGAAGACCAGGAGCCGTCAGGATACAGCCGACCGCGGACGGGGTTCGCCCCGCCAGCGCCCAGGCCAAGGTCCAGGCCCTCAAAGGCCAAGTCCAACCCGGACTTGGCGAGGGGACGCAAGCAACGGTTCGACCGGGCTGGCGTCCCCTCGCTCAATTCCGGCGCCCGGTTTCGCGCAAGCGGCGCGAGCGCTTTCCTTCCCCCACGACGCACCCTAAACCAAGGCGCATGAGCGACTTCCTCGCCTCCCGCCGCCGACTGATGCTGGGCGCCGCCGGGCTAGCCGCCCTCGGCGGTCCTCTGGCCGCCTGCGGTCGGGCCGAGGCGCCGGTCGATGAACAGGGCCGCGTTCGCCTGCGCTTCGCCACCGACTGGCGCGCCCAGGCTGAGCATGGCGGCTTCTATCAAGCCCTGGCGTCCGGCGCCTACGAACGACGCGGCCTGAACGTCCAGATCATCCAGGGCGGTCCCGGCGTGAACGTGCCCCAGTTGCTGGCCTCGGGCGCCGTTGAACTGGGCATGGGATCCAACAGTTTCATCCCCCTGAACCTCGTCGCCGAGGGCGCTCCCGTGAAGGCCGTCGCCGCCTTCTTCCAGAAGGACCCCCAGGTCCTGATCGCCCACCCGGATCCGGCTCTGCGCACCATCGCCGATCTGCGCGGCCGCCCCATCTTGCTGGCTGACGCCTCGGTCACCGCCTTCTGGGTTTGGTTGAAGGCCAAATACGGTTTCACCGATGATCAGGTGCGCAAATACACCTTCAACCCCGCCCCCTTCATCGCCGATCCGCGCGCGGTCCAGCAGGGTTATCTGACCTCCGAACCTTATACGATCCGCCAGGTCGCCGGTTTCGATCCCAAGGTCTTCCTCCTGGCTGATGAAGGTTACCCCTCCTACGCCGCCATGGTGCTGGCTCCGAACGGCTTCGCGCGCGACAACGCCCAGGCTCTGCGTCATTTCATCGCCGCCTCGGCCGAGGGTTGGCGCGACTATATTCGCGGCGACGCCAAGGCCGCCGACGCCCTGATCCGCAAGGCCAATCCCGACATGACCCAGGACATCCTGAGCCAGGCCCGGGACAAGCTGCGCGCCAGCGGCATGGTCGATGGCGGCGACGCCGCCCTCTACGGCCTGGGCGCCATGACCAGCGAACGCTGGCAGGCCTTCTTCGACGTGACGTCCCAGGCGGGGGTTTATGATCCGGGCCTGAACTGGCGCTCGGCCTTCACCGACGACTATCTGCCGGGCCGTGGCTAAGCTTCCGACGTTCCACGATTCCGGCGAGGAATACGCGGCCTGTCTGTCGGGCGTGACGGTCGCCTATCCGGGCAGAGCGCCTCTCGGCCCCTTTGATCTGAGCATAGGCAGGGGCGAGATTGTCGCCGTTGTCGGCGCCTCGGGCGCAGGCAAGTCCACCATTCTGCGTCTGTTTGCAGGGCTTGAGCGAGGCCATGGCGCCGTCGCCCGGACGCCTGAGATCGTTTGCAGCTTCGTCTTCCAGTCCCCGACCCTGATGCCGTGGGCCACGGCGCTTCGGAACGTCGCCTTGCCGCTGGACCTCGCCGGCATCCCCCGCGCCGAGGCGCGCGACCGCGCCGCCGCCGCCCTGGCCGCCGTCGGTCTGGGCGACCGCCTCGACGCCCGCCCGCATCAGCTTTCCGGCGGCATGGCCATGCGCGTGGCGCTGGCCCGCGCCCTCGTCACCCGCCCGGCTCTGCTGCTGCTCGACGAACCCTTCGCCGCGCTGGACTCCATCACCCGTCGCCGTCTGATCGAGGACCTGCATCGCCTCTGGAGCGACCGCAATCCCCGCCCGGCTCTCGTCTTCGTCACCCACGATGTAGAGGAGGCCGTCTACTTCGCCGCCCGCACCGTGGTGCTGGACGCCGCGACCGGCGCCGTCGTCGCCGACCGACCCTCGCCGGGCGTCTTGCCGCGCCCTGCCGACTGGCGGCTTGATCCCGCCTATCGTTCAGCGGTCGAGACCGTCGCCGCCGCCCTGGCCGCGACCATGGAGACGGCGGCATGAAACGGCCGATCGACATCGCCGCGCCTTGGTTGCTGCTCGGCCTGTTGCTGGCCGTCTGGGAGACCGCCTGCCGCCTGTCGCACGTCCCGCCCTATTTCCTGCCCCCGCCCAGCGCGGTCGCCGCCGCCTTGGTCGAGACCGCGCCCGTCCTGGCCGCTTCGGCGGCCGTCACCTTCGGTATGGCGCTCCAGGCCCTGGTCGTCGCCTTCATTGTGGGCGGCGGTTTGGCGCTGCTGGTCTCGCTGAGCCGCCCGGTCGAAACCGCCGTGCGCCCCCTGGCCGTGGCGCTTCAGGTCACGCCTGTCGTCGCCATCGCGCCGCTCGTTCTGATCTGGTTCGGTCTCGACCACGCCGACCGCGCCGTCGTCGCCCTGGCCGCCGCCGTCGCCGTCTTTCCCTTGTTCTCAGGCGTCCTGACCGGGCTGAACAGCGCCGATCCCGATCTGGAGCGCCTGTTCGACCTTTACGGCGCCTCGCCCCTGCAACGCCTCCGTCATCTGCGTCTGCCCACCGCCCTGCCCTTCGTTCTGGAAGGTCTGCGCGTCGCCGTCGGACTGGCGGTCATCGGCGCCGTGGTGGCCGAGTTCGTCTCCGGCTCCGGCGCCACCCAGGGCTTGGCCTGGCGTCTGCTGGAGGCAGGCAATCGTCTGCGCACCGCCGACCTCTTAGCGGCCCTGACCTGGCTGACCGTCATGGGTCTGGTGCTGAACGCCGCCGTCGCCGCCGTCGAACGCGCCATCGCCCGCCGTTCCGGCCGCCCGTTAGCCGGGGGTTAATCGCTCCACCTCTATCGAGAAGCCATGTACCCTGTCGTGGGGAAGGCTGCCGTGCGCCACACCCTGATCCTGTCGATCGCCCTGACCGCCCTCGCCGGGGCCGCCGAAGCGCAATCTCGCCCACCCGCCAACGGCCAGGCCGCCGGTCTCCGTTACCTGACCTGGGCCGGCAAGGCCGAAGCCGACGTCCCCGAATCCGTCGCATCTGATCGCGCTGCGCCCGCCCCGCCCATCGCAGCCCAGCGCCCGACCCCGGCTCGGTCTTCGACGCCGCGCGTCATCCCGCATGGCGGAGGCGCCGCCGCGCCTGTTCCGACGCCGACTTCGCCCCGCAGCGGCCTGACCCCCGCCAATGCCTGGATGCGGCCGCCCGCGGCCCGCACCGTCGAAGCGCCGCAGCCCC